>NZ_FONF01000017.1:0-96643 GCF_900112835.1 Marinobacter sp. DSM 26671
GGGCCTTCGGAGCCGCGAAAGCGAAGTGGAAAGGTCACGATGGTTTCAAAGCGTTTGTCTGGGCCTCAGTTCTGAGCTACAACCTGGTGCGGTTGGCCCGACTCGGTCCGGATTAGCCGACCGGTTCCGACTGAACATCTGTAAACAGGGCGCATGAGCAGTCGTGCGGTGCCCGCCCGTGGCTTGAACGCGAGCCAGTCGATCAAATAATGATCACATTTACCAATATTTAGCTGCTTTCATTTTTTTGAAGGCACGCAGCTCAGCCTCCACTCCTGGAGGTGAGCTAAACTGGCTGAAAATGCGGGTTTCTGGATGGGCACTAGTTATGTCGGTTAGAGTAAACAGGTATATCACGTCTCAGGCGATCGGTCGGGGGGCCATGGGGGTCGTGGCGAAAACTGCATCAAGAGATGAAATTGTCCACGCCATTCGACAGGTTTTGGATGGCAAGATTTGCATTTGTGCGGGCTCTGACGAATTCGAAAGTGGAAATGGCCGTAGTGCTGTCCGGGCCGGCTCAGAAGCAGAGGTTGATCCGAGCCAGTTTCAATCTTTAACGAAGCGACAGCTGACAGTTCTAGAGAGAATGACACTTGGAGAGTCCAACAAACAGATCGCGTACAATTTGCACTTGGCGGAAACCACCGTTAAAGCTCACGTTTCGGCTGTACTACGTAAGCTGAATGTTCAAAATCGCGCACAGGCGATCCTTGCAGCGAGTTGCCTCGACCTAGTTTCCCGAATACGCAAATAGCAGGGTTTTCAATTTCGGGTATACCTAAAAATACGTATTCCGGCGACCGTGAACGTTCATTTCAGTTGAAGTGACCCTGCCCCATGTGCCGGACTGCCACTCACTGGACTCGTATTCCCCGTACTGTGTTTGCCGCACCTCAGGAAATTGCAAACCGTACCGGCCTTACCGACGGCAACATTAAAGGGCAACTCTGCGGCCAGATCACTTCAGGCCTGGACAACTAGGATTGACCCAGATCGTACCCGGGGACTCAGCGGCACCTTTTCGGGCCTCGCTGGTAAAACATGATCTGCCGCCCTATTGATAGCGAATCCCAAAAGCTCATCGCTGGAGGCATTTAATTTCAGCAAAAATGAAAGCAAGTAACACTATAATTATATCGATCCGCTTTCTAAGCCGCAGTAGCGGCCCCACAACCAGGTGAAACCATGCACATAGTTAAACGACTTTTTGCGCTGGCTGCCTCACTGGCTCTGAGCGCCTGCGCCACCACGCCTCAGTCGCATGAACTGATTTGGCCGGTTGCAGATGAACCTCTTGGAACAAACGAAATCGTACTTGCCGACTCATCAACCAGCGTATTTGGCAACAACACCGACCTGGGAATCGTGCAAGTCCGGGTACGATTTAACGAAGACAACTACATTTATAAGGTGGCATTTTCGGCGAGTGATCAGGGTGTAGAGCCCAATCTCCGAGACACCTATGAAGTTACGGTGAGCTTTACAGAAGCCAAACTGAATCTCATTTTGCGCGATTTCAGCTTTGCCGGCGGCGAGACAGTCGTGGGCGTTGAAGGCCGAAAATACATCGTGAGCCCCTGGCATTGGCACGCCGAGCATTACCTGGCCGTAAACAAACCTGAATCTGACTACGCAAAGCTTATCGGCACCAGTTTCAGGCAACCGGCGGTAAAAAACATCCTTCGCAAACTACCCAGCTGGCGTGAAACCTCAGGTCCAGTCAAACCGATTCGCATGTTCTTTTCCAATCGCAGAGCCTGGGCAGATGTGCCCGGGGTCCAACGCCTAAAGGACAACACCCTCGCCGGAGAGTCTGCACTGGCTGCTTTTGAAGATCCAGAGTCCGTCTACACTCAGTACTTTGGCGAGCCACACGGCGCCCAGGTCGCCGAGGCCAATCGTAAGAAGGCGGCGGAAGCTGCCAACCAGGCCTATAGAACCTTTGTCTACCAGTCCTTCGTCCAACTAACCCTGACGGACAAAGTAAAGAGGGCGAAGTGTCCTTCTCTGCCCTACATGGCTCGATCCTACGACCCACCAGCCGAGTGGTATCAACAGGGAGACATCGCGGTCACTCGTGCCAACTGCCTGACGGAACTGGTCAATAGCTATGATCCAAACCCTCTCATCTCAGCCTATGAGAGAAACCTTGACCAAGAATCGAAACTCTATGCCAGCACTTACGGCATAGAACGTTTTTCCCTCGAAGATGCCTTGGATACCGTTAATCAGGTCGTCCGAGACATACAGATCGCCGGCGAAAGGGCACAAGCCCTCTATGACGGAGGCGACTACTGGAGTGAACGAAATCAGCAAAGAAAAGCGGACCATGCACGACAGGCACAGGCAATGCGAGGCTTGGTGCAAGGGCTGCAGTCTCTAGACCAAACCCTGCAGGCCCAAAATCGTCAAACTGAAGCCAATGTGCGCAGGCTTCAGGCTCAAGCGTTCAACAGGCCACAGACAAGTACCGTAAACCCCAAACAGCCAAGCGCGACTCTGCCTCAGCCCATGCCTATGGATTCCCTTGACGCCCCCAAGCCTTCTGAGGCAGAGGCAGAGAAAGTGGCGGGCAACACAGCTCAGAGCAAGGACGCACCGGAGACACCCCCTGCAAACACAGTTAATGCAACAAGGATTGATGACACCGAGCAGCATATATGCTGGTCCCCCTCACCCAACTGCCTCGTCGTCGGCTCCGAATGGAGCCAGATGACTGAAGGCCGGATAATTGCTACCTATCGCAATGCCTGCGATCGCCGTATCGTGGTGAAAAAATGTAACGAGCGATCTGACGGCAGTGCAGACTGTGGAACCGGTGGCATTCGAGGTGGCGAAGCTGTGAAATGGGCCACCAGTAACGCCACCGGCCGATACGCTTACAACATGATCGGCGTGGATAATCCCAACAAGGACTGGGTCTGCATGGGCCGAACCGAAAACTGGAGGGATCAACCCCTCTGGAATAACTAGCGGAAGTTGGTACGCCCACGGCAACCGCTGCACGGGCGCGCCTGTCGTTCCCTGTCCGTCGACCAGGTGATGTTTCTTCAACCCATACAGGTGGGCGAGCTGTTGACCTTGCTGGCAAGCGTGAACTACACCGGCCGGGTTAAATGGGGCTACTACAGCAGTGAACACTCCTGGCCTATGATTGCACCAGCCCCACTTGGCTTGGACGTTTCACAATCTGCGATAAGCTGGAAGCTCATGGTGAAAAAGGGAAGAGACAATGTTAACTCTTATATGTCTGATTTTCGGAGCGTCAATTGGCAGTCAGTTCGGCATCACCGGCGGTGTTTTTGGCGCTTTACTCGGACTGATACTCGCGAACTCTACCAGCGCCTCATGGCAGGTGCCTGATACTGGACTACAAGCCGACAACACATGTTTGACAGACTTTACCTCCTTCACTGACTCCGAGATCTCCCACACCGGGCTGGAGCTCTCGGATCCCTTTTCCGATTCCGCACTGGAGGAAATTTCAAGCACAGACTCAACCTGGATCAACCCCGCGACCGGATTACCAATGATTGGAGAAGGGACTTCAGGCATGGATATAGGCGGGAATATCTTTGGGGCAGGCTCACATGATCATTTGTCATCTGCCTTCGACGACGCTCCGGATTCAATCCTGGATGATCATCTCTGAACACGAAACTCTCAGCAGTTCAATTCAATAACATCAGAGGACGGCCAAACATTCACAGCTGGGGGCATCAGCCCAGCTTTCAGGTCCTATATCTCTTTCAGGAATTAACCAGGCGCCACTCGCGCCAGGCCAACTCTCGCTGTTTATCAATAAACTCCGCCAGATCCTTCAAACTGATCAACCAGATCGACTTCTGCGAGCCACCGCGCCACGCGGGGATAGGAAGTGCATGACGCCCGGCTCGGGCGGCTGCTTTGGCCGGCGATAAGCCAAAGTATTTCTGGCATACATCCGCCAGGGGCACCTCAGATTCAGAGTATTCCGCTAAAAGCGCAAAAAAGGTTGAAACCTGACTCATAAAACCTCCTTCTGTATACATCGCACTTTAAGCATATGGGACACGCCGTCCGTCGTGTGTCGTTAAACCGTGTTTTTTGCGTACATAAGTCAACGATACGTTCTCATTCAATCTTCGGTAACGGGCCGCCAGTTCCAACCCAAAAATTTATCGTGGGGCTCCTGTCGACTGAGATGCGTATAGCGCTGCAGCATTGCCCAACTCTGGTGGCCAGAAATAGAGGCGACCCGGGGAATATCCCAGCCGCGCTCAAACAGCCAACTGATGCACTCATGGCGAAGATCGTGAAAACGTAAATCACTGATCCCCAGAAACTGGCAGTATGCATGGAAACGGGTCCCGATGGATTTGGCGTTACAGGGGAAGATCCGATCGTTATCTCGCGGCTGGCGCTGAATTATCGACCAGGCCTCATCAGTGAGGTAAACCATTCGATCGTTGCCCTTGGTACCCATTGGGTTTTTCATATCAGGGACCACGACACTTCGATTCCGCGGATCCAGGCCTGCCCACTTGATCCGGCAAATTTCATCCTGGCGACGAGAAGAGAACAGGGCGAACAAGATGATGTCGGTCATCGGAATGGATCTTTTGCCCGAGGGTATGGCGGCGTAATCCAGCAAGCTATCAAGCTCCATCAAAGTGGGTCGACGAACCCGTGTTTTCGATTTGCCAACCAGGCGCTCCCGGCGGCATGTTTCGGCGGCGTCGTTTAACGATTCCAGCGCTGCGGGGACGCCCCAGGCCGAACGCGCGGTTTTGAATACCGACCGGAGCCAAATCAGATCGTTGTTAATCGTCTGGGGCTGCACTCTCCGCCCGCTAGCATCCGGTCTTGCGCGTTCTATTACGTGAGCAACAATTTCTTGAGCGGTCAACTCGATCGCGTCCCTCTCGGCCAGATCAAAAGTCCTCAAATACTCCAAATGATGCCTTTTGCTCCTCCCGAAGTTGTGACCGAATTCATCCAGATACCGATCAATCAGGTCCTCTACAGTTACCCCCCTGTGCTGTATCCGAAGCAGTGCACCCGGTTCTTGTAGCTCCAGCTCCCGTCTGGCACTCCAGTCTCGTGCCAATGTTTTTCGATCGAATGTGCGGCTCTCCTGATAGACGACTTTGCCATTTCGTTTGACCCGCACATCTGCCCGATAGGCTTTGCTACCATCGGACCTTTTTCGGGTTGTTATGGATGCCATGCGAGATGTGTCTCCTGTAAAAAAGATAATGCGTGACCGCTCGCCATTGCCATCAGAATACCTTCAGGAAATCGGCGTTCGTGACGGCAAACGAACTATTTCGGCGACATCAGAGGCTCGGATATCGCTTATCAATCAGAACCTCACCACCAAACCATCGGGGGAGCTTTCCTGATAGAATTGCCCCGTGCCCAGTGGATTGACGCGAAATATGGAAGCCATTAAAGAGAGTCCCGATCCGGAATTCGTGATCAATCCAGATCGCGGTGCTACAAACCACTTGCCGTAGCACTTCTGTAGCACCGTGGTCAGAAAAACAGCCAAATTTGAGCAATTAATGAGCAGAACAGCACCTTTGGAACAGAGCCAAAACACCCCCGGAGCCCCTGCAAACACAGGGTCTGAGCCCTCCCGCCGCTTCTGCGTGGCCCCGATGATGGACTGGACCACCAGTCACTACCGTTATCTGGCGCGCCAGCTTAGCCGGCATACCCTGCTCTACACCGAGATGGTCACCACCGGCGCACTGATTCATGGCGACACCGCGCGCTTTCTGCGCCACGATGAGGCCGAGTACCCACTGGCCCTTCAGCTGGGTGGCAGCGATGCCGGCGAACTTGCCCACTGTGCCAGGCTGGCACAGCAATACGGCTTCGATGAGGTTAACCTGAACGTCGGTTGCCCCAGCGATCGTGTTCAGAACAACATGATCGGTGCCTGCCTGATGGGCCATCCGGACAAGGTGGCAGAGGGCGTGCGCGCCATGATTGAAGCAACCGAGCTGCCAGTCACCGTGAAGCATCGAATCGGTATTGATGGGCGGGAGTCCTGGGACGATCTCTGCGAATTCGTGGAAAAAGTGTCGGAAGCTGGCTGCCGGACCTTTATCGTACACGCCCGGATCGCGATTCTTGAAGGCCTGAGCCCCAAGGAAAACCGGGAAGTCCCTCCGCTTAAATACGACTGGGTCTACCGGCTGAAAGCGAAATACCCGCACCTGGAAATCATCATCAACGGCGGCATCAAGACCTTCGATGAGTGCCACGAGCATCTCCGGCATACCGACGGCGTGATGCTGGGTCGGGAGGCGTACCACAATCCCTGGCTGCTGGCAGGCGTCGATCCGGAGTTCTTCGGGGAGGCAGCGCCGGTAGAAACCCGGCATCAGGCACTTCGGGCCATGCTTCCGTTCATAGGGAGCGAACTTGAGCGCGGCGTATTCCTGACTCACATGTCCAGGCACCTTCTCGGCCTGTTCCACGGCCAACCTGGCGGTCGGCAGTTCCGTCGCTATATCAGCGAGAACGCCCATAAATCCGGTGCTGGCCTGGAAGTGATCGAAACCGCTCTGGAAAAGGTTCGTGAACCGGCGGCGCCGGAGATTGCCGAAGCTTAATCGCAGGCAATTGCCACCATACCTTTTGTTGTCTTGTTCCTGTCAGAGCGGCCCGTTATTGTAGGCATATAGCCAGCGCCCGGGATTCGGGCGCACCAATAACAGATCAACCGGGACGACAGGACGAATGACCAGCAAGCTCGACCAACTGAAGACCATGACCACGGTGGTAGCGGATACCGGCGATATCGAAGCCATTGCGAAGTGGCGGCCGGAAGATGCCACCACTAATCCATCCCTGCTACTCAAAGCTGCCGCTTCTGACGCTTACCGGCCGATGCTGGACAAGGCTGTGGCAGAAGCCCGGCGGCATGGCGGCTCAGACGCCGAGCAGCTGACCATGGCCACTGATATGCTGGCCGTACTCGCCGGCCGAGAAATCCTGAACCTGATTCCCGGTGTGGTTTCGACGGAGGTGGATGCCCGTTTGTCCTTTGATACCGCCGGTACGCTTGAGCGCGCCCGCCGCCTGGTTGAGCTGTACGACAAGCAGGGCGTCGACACCAGTCGCGTACTGATCAAGATTGCTTCTACCTGGGAAGGCATCCGGGCGGCCGAGCAACTGGAGAAAGAAGGCATTCACTGCAACCTGACGTTGCTGTTTTCTTTCATTCAGGCCGCCGCCTGTGCCCAGGCCGGTGCATTCCTGATCTCGCCCTTTGTTGGTCGAATTCTGGACTGGCACCTGGCCAGCACTGGCCGGGACAGCTACCCGGCTGCAGAGGATCCGGGGGTGCTTTCGGTATCCCGTATCTACAATTACTACAAGGCCAACGGCTTTAAAACGGTGGTGATGGGCGCCAGTTTCCGGAACACCGGCGAAATTGAAATGCTGGCTGGCTGTGACCGCCTGACCATAAGCCCTACCCTGCTGCAGGAGTTGCAGGACGACCTGGGCGATCTGCCGCGTCGACTGGTCGCCGACACCGCCAGCTCACCGGATCAGTTTGGCACCATCGACGAGAAACTGTTCCGCTGGGAATCCAACGAGGACGCTATGGCTACCGAGAAGCTGGCCGATGGTATCCGCCGGTTCACAGCCGACCAGATTGAACTGGAGAACCGGGTCCGGCAGCTGGCCAGGGCGGCCTGACGCGGCGCCTCAAACCAAACACAGAAGTGGGACTGTCCGATCATGATCGAGCGCCTGAAAAAATTGTTTGCGGCACCGGAAGCTGAACGCGAGAAGCCCGATAACCATCAGCTCGCAGTGGCTGCCACGGCATTGATGGTTCAGCTTTCCCGTGTCGACCAGGATGAAGACGAGCGCGAACTGCAGGCCATTGTTGATGGCGCAGTAAAAGCACATCAGGTAACCCGGGCCGAAGCCGAGGAAATTCTGGAAGACGCCCTTAGCCACGCAGACGATGCCACGTCGCTCTATGAATTTACCGGCCAGATCAACGAGTACCTGGACCAGGAAGGAAAACAGGCCCTGCTGGAAAGTATCTGGCGCGTGGCCTTTGCGGATGGCCGCATCGACAAGTACGAAGAACACCTTATTCGCCGCATGGCAGACCTGCTGCATCTTAATCATCGGGAGTTCATGCAGGCGCGGCACCGGGCGCAAGACGCAGGTTCTTAAAAGGAGACAGCATGCTAGCGATTCTTCATCCGAATACCGCTCTGGACAGCGAAGAATACCGACAGACCATGCACTACCTCGAGAATCTCCCGAACGTGTCGGTTCGGGTTCATGAGGTTCAGGGCGCCACCCAGAGGCTGACCGAAATCTATCTTCTCGGGGACACCAAGCCCCTGAACAAGGAAGAGATCGAAGCCCTACCTGCGGTCGAACGGGCCATACGCATTTCGGACGACTACCGTATTCTTGGGCGCCACCGGGACGATCGACGGCAAAGCGGCTTCACCTACAACGGTGTCGAGTTCAGTCAATCCAACCTGAACATCTTTGCCGGGCTGTGCGCGGTTGATGTGCCCGAACACGTCGACATGATGATGAAGGCCCTGGAAGGCCATGGGGAAGTCTGCACACGAATGGGCGCCTACAAGCCGCGCACCAACCCTTATTCATTCCAGGGCCACGGCAAGGGCTGCCTCCCCTGGGTGTTTGAAAAGGCGGGGAAACACGGCATCAAGGTTATCGCCATGGAGATCACTCATGAGAGCCACATTGAGGAAATCGACAACTGCCTCGAAAAGCTTGGCCGTCCCACCGGTGTAATGCTGCAGGTGGGCACCCGCAATACCCAGAACTTCGAGCTGCTCAAGGCCATTGGCCGCCAGAGTACCTATCCGGTACTGCTCAAACGCGGGTTCGGGATTACCCTGAATGAATCCCTCAACGCTGCCGAGTATCTGGCCAGCGAAGGCAACGCTAATGTCATCTTCTGCCTGAGGGGCATGAAAACCGAAGCCGGCCAGCCCCATCGGAACATGGTGGATTTCGCCCATGTGCCGGCGGTCAAGCGCCTTACCCGTATGCCAGTCTGTGTGGATCCTTCCCATTCGGTGGGCAGCCGCGAGCAGTCTCCGGACGGCATCCTTGATGTCATGCACGCGACCGCCCAGGGCGTCGTCGCCGGTGCCAACATGGTGCTCGTGGATTTCCACCCCAAGCCGGAAAGAGCCCTGGTGGACGGCCCCCAGGCCCTGCTGATGAACGAGCTGCCGGCGTACCTCGAAGACATACGCCTTTGCCACGACACCTGGAAGAAGCGCCAGGCCATTTACCAACGCCTGAAGGATGATGCAGCGGAATGATTGTCTACGGACACAGAGGCGCCAAGGGAGAAGCTCCCGAAAACACCCTTCCGGGATTTACGCATGCTTACCGGCACGGTATCCGGCATTTTGAACTGGATCTCGTATTGTCAAAGGACGGCAAGCCGGTATTGGTGCACGATCTTTCGGTTGACCGCACGACCAGCCAGAAAGGCAGTATCAGTCAGTACACGGCCGCCGAACTGGCTGCCATGGATGCGCGAAGAAACACCAGCTCCTGGCCCACACCCACGGGAATTCCCGCGCTGGAAGACCTTCTGGACCGGTTCGACGACCTCGAACACCTGCAACTGGAAGTCAAAAAAGACACGCGTCAGCGCCTGAACATTCTCAGCAATCGCCTGACAGAGGTTATACAGCGACGCAATCTGTATCAGACGGTGGCCATAACCTCTTCCGACACCTGGTTTCTGAAACAGATCCGGCGGCGGAACAAGAACATCCGCATCGGCCTGGTCGCAGAGCGCAAATTCCCGCGCCCCTTGAGCATTGCGGGCCAACTCGGCTGTGAGTATCTCTGCATCAACTGGAAGCTTTGCTCGAAAGCGCTGGTTGAAAAAGCCCATCGAAAGGGCATGCACGTGTCCACCTGGACGGTGAACCGGATTCACGACATGTTGCAACTGGAAGAAATGGGCGTGGACAGCATCATCACTGACTATCCCACCAGCACCCGCATATTCTTCGACAACAGGGCCAGGTCAGCCCTGTCATTGCCACAGAGTCACGCCGGGGTGTCGGCCAGTAAAGAGGCCCTGTCAGCGGGCTGAATTCGGGATATGGAAGGTTAAGCCGGGGTCAGTCGTAGGCTTTCTTCTGACCCCTGGTGTGGCCTGCCCCGTTAAAAGATCCGGTTCAGACCGTTCAACGCCGCGACACGGTAGGCTTCCGCCATGGTCGGATAGTTGAACGTGGTATTGATGAAGTAGTTCAGGGAGTTGGCCTCTCCTTCCTGATTCATGATCGCCTGGCCGATGTGGACGATTTCCGCCGCCTGGTCACCGAAACAGTGGATACCCAGAATCTGACGGGTTTCCCGGTGAAACAGAATTTTCAGCATTCCTACCGCTTCTCCGGTAATCTGGGCACGGGCAAGATCCTTGAAGAACGCCTGTCCAACCTCGTAGGGCACCTTGGCTTCCGTCAGTTCGCGCTCGGTTTTACCAACGGAACTGATTTCCGGAATGGTGTAGATCCCGGTCGGCACATCCGACACAAAGCGGAAGTATGCGTCATCCACAATATCCGAGGATGCAGAGCGGCCCTGGTCATAAGCGGCGCTTGCCAGACTTGGCCAGCCGATCACGTCGCCCGCCGCGTAGATGTTGTCCACTTCGGTGCGATAGTGCTCGTCAACGGCCAGTTGCCCACGGCCATTGGGTTCCAGACCGATATTTTCGAGGCCCAGCTTCTCGGTGTTCCCGCTGCGACCATTGCACCACAGGAATGCATCCGCACGGATTTTCTTGCCCGATTGAAGCGACAACACCACACCGTGGTCGTCGCCCACAACCGACTCGTACTGCTCGTTGTGGCGAACCAGAACGCCATTATTCCGCAGGTGGTAACTCAGGGCGTCGGAGATCTCGTCATCCAGGAAGGACAACAGCCGGCTACCCGGGTTGATCAGGTCGACTTTTACACCCAGGCCCGCAAAGATCGAGGCGTACTCTGACCCTATGACGCCAGCGCCATAAATAATCAGTGTGCGAGGCGTGTGAGACAGGTTCAGAATGGTGTCGGAGTTATAGATACGGTGATGACGGAAGTCCACATCGGGTGGCAGGTAGGGCCTGGAACCGGTGGCGATGATCGCCTGCTTGAAGTGCAGCGTCTCGGAGGACTTGCTACCCCGGACTTCTATGCGGTTCTGGTCGACAAAAAAGGCCCGGCCGTTTATCAAATCCACGCGATTGCGAGAGTAGAACTGCGTCCGGAGCTTGACCTGCTTGCCGATGACCTTCTGGGCATTCTGAAGCACTCGCGGGAAAGAGAACCAGCGAGGCTCCCCGATATCCCGGAACATCTGGTTGGTGTTGAACGTAATGATCTGTTTGACGGAGTGGCGCAGCGCCTTGGAAGGAATGGTGCCCCAGTGGGTGCAGTTCCCGCCAACGGTAGGCTTGTCTTCGATGATCGCGACACGTTTGCCGTGTTTCGTCGCATTCATCGCCGCGCCTTCGCCGGACGGACCGGCGCCGATAACGACGACGTCGTAATGATGTTCTGCCATGCGCGCAGTGACTCCTTATCTACGTCGTGAAAAGATGGTTGTAATTGTCAAAAACAGATCAGTGCTTGCTGGCCTTGCTGGCGTCGTAAGCCAGAGCCTCGGGCTCTTTACCCTCGTTGGCCAACCGTTCGTTTTCTTCTTCGCACTTCTGGGTATTACCACCGCAGATATCACAGGACTGGCTGATACCAAGCGCGCCAATACCGCCGCAGGTTCCGCTGATGGGCTTGCGCCCGAGGATCACGCCAATAGACATGGCTGCAACCAGCAAAACCACGATGAAAAGAACCAAAAGAAAGGTACCCATGTTGCCCTCCCCTCATTGAGTCACGTAGGACGAAAAGGCCGGCGTCTGGTGCGTCTCGAAGCCTTCATCCGTCCTGACAATAAAATAGGCCGGGATATTTTCCCTTACCGCGAGCTCATTTGCCCGCTCGTAGCCCATCACATTAAAACCGGTTGCCAGAGCATCTGCCGTCATACAATCGTCCGCGATAACGGTTACTGATGCCAGCTTGTGAGCAATTGGCTCACCCGTTTCAGGATCTATTGTATGGGAATACCGACGCCCTTCCGATTCGTAATAATTACGATAATCACCTGATGTTGCCATAGCACGTGATTCCAGCGCCACCACGCGGTTTACCGCGCGCCCTTCCGCCATCGGCTGTTCTATGGCCAGTCGCCAGGTGCTGCCATCAGGTTTACGGCCATTGACGCTAACCTCTCCGCCAATCTCCACCAGGTACGCCTCCACGCCTTCGCTCTCAAGAAAACGGGCAACCGCATCTACACCGTATCCCTTGGCGATAGCCGACAGATCCACATATTGCGGTGGTGTCGCACGCACGGCGGGCGGATCGACCCGCAGCTCGAGCTTCTCGAAGCCAGTGGCGGCAAGAGCCCTGGAGAGAGATTCTTCTGACGGAATCTGCTCCGGGCGCGCCTCGGGGCCGAACCCCCAAAGATTTACCACCGGGCCGATGGTCACATCAAAGGCACCAGCGGTCATCGTTGAGATCTCTTCAGCCTTCTGAAGAACACGGAGCAAGTCCGCTGACACCGGAACCCACTCGGATTGATCGGATCGTTGATTGAAACGGGACAGCTCCGAATCCTCGCGCCAGGTCGACATTGACGCATCAACCCCTTCGAGCACCTCATCGATACCGCTGGCCAGAGTTTCAAGCCTCTCCTGATCCTCGGTCAATACGACATTGATGTGGTAGCTGGTGCCGAAGACAGGTCCGGAGATTTCCCAGATTTTTTCCTCTGGCTCAAACGAACAACCCGCCAGAACGGCAAAGGCCAGCGCTGTAAAAGCGCTGGCCAGGGCCACCCTGGCGGGTCGTACCATGCTGAATGTCATCAGAACTGCTTAGCCTCCAAAGTCATCCAGCATGATGTTTTCATCCTCAACACCCAGATCCTTGAGCATCTTGATGCAGGAGGCGTTCATGATGGGGGGCCCACACATGTAGTATTCACAGTCTTCCGGAGCCGGGTGGTCCTTCAGATAGTTTTCATACAACACGTTATGAATAAACCCGGTCGGGCCCTGCCAATTGTCCTCGGGCAACGCATCGGAAAGTGCGACATGCCACTCGAAGTTGTCGTTTTCTTCCTGAAGCCCGTCGAAATCTTCCACATAGAACATCTCGCGAACACTTCGTGCGCCATACCAGAAGCTGATCTTGCGCTTGGAGTTCAGACGCTTGAGCTGATCGAAGATGTGGGAACGCATAGGCGCCATACCGGCACCGCCACCAATGAATACCATTTCGGCATCGGTCTTCTTGGCGAAGAACTCACCGAACGGCCCCATAACGGTGACCTTGTCGCCCGGCTTCAGGTTGAACACGTAGCTCGACATGATGCCCGGATTGTGGTCAGTGCCCGGAGGCGGCGTGGCGATACGGATGTTGAACTTGAGAACACCCTTCTCTTCCGGATAGTTTGCCATGGAATAGGCCCGGATGGTCTCTTCCTTGTTGACCGCCTTGTAGCGCCAGATGTTGTGCTTGTCCCAGTCTTCGTGGAACTCTTCCTCGATATCGAAATCCTTGAAGTCGATCTCGTAGGGAGGACACTCGAGCTGAACGTAACCGCCGGCCCGGAAGTCAACTTCCTCGCCTTCCGGCAGCTTGAGCACCAGCTCTTTGATGAAGGTGGCGACGTTGTGGTTGGAGACAACCTCGCATTCCCACTTCTTGACGCCAAAGAACTCTTCCGGCACTTCCACCTTCATGTCCTGTTTTACAGGAACCTGGCAGGACAGGCGCCAGCCCTCTTTCTCTTCACGATTGGTGAAGTGGGTCTTTTCCGTCGGCAGCATGGCACCGCCGCCCTCCAGAACCTTGCACTTGCACTGGGCGCAGGTACCGCCGCCACCGCAGGCAGAGGAGAGGAAAATACCACTGTTTGCCAGAGTACCGAGCAGCTTGCCGCCGGCTTCGGTCTTCAGCGTGTGTTCTGGATCATCGTTGATCTCAATGGTCACATCACCGGTGCTTACCAGCCTGGACCGGGCCGCAAGAATCACTGCGACCAGGGCCAGAACGATAACGGTGAACATGACCACGCCGAGAATAATTTCTGTATTCATGGTCTCGCCTTTTCGTTAAACCGAATCACCGGGTGAATTACAGTGAGATACCGGAGAAGGACATGAAGCCCAGGGACATCAGACCAACAGTAATGAAGGTGATACCCAGGCCACGCAGGCCTTCCGGAACGTCACTGTACTTCAGCTTCTCGCGGATACCCGCCAGGGCAATGATTGCCAGTGCCCAGCCGAGGCCGGCACCAAAGCCGTAAACCACACTCTCGCCGAAGGTGTAGTCACGCTCAACCATGAACAGCGAGGCACCCAGAATGGCGCAGTTCACTGTAATCAGTGGCAGGAACACACCCAGAGCGGCATAGAGCGCCGGGATATACTTGTCCAGTACCATTTCCATGATCTGAACAATCGCCGCGATTACCCCGATATACGTCAGCAATCCGAGAAAGCTCAGGTCTACGTTCGGCAGGCCAGCCCAATCCAGGGCGCCTTCGCGCAGAACGCTGTTGTACAGAAGGTTGTTCACCGGAACGGTGACCGTCAGCACGACCACCACGGCAATGCCAAGACCGGTTGCGGCCTCGATCTTCTTGGAGATGGCCAGGAAGGTACACATCCCCAGGAAGAAGGCCAGCGCCATGTTTTCAACAAAAACAGCCTTCAGAATCAAGCTGATATAATGCTCCATCAGAAGGCCTCCTTGGCGACATGGCGAGACATTTTATAGTCCGGCTCTTCAACCTGCTCCGGCTTCCAGGTCCGCAGACCCCAGATCGCCAGGCCGATAATAAAGAACGCACTCGGCGGCAGCAGCAACAAGCCGTTAGGAATGTACCAGCCACCTTCGTTCACCACCGGCATCAGGGAGACACCGAACAGTGAGCCGGCGCCCAGCAATTCACGGAAGAAGGCAACGAAGATCAGGAGTACCGAGTAGCCCAGACCGTTACCAACGCCGTCCAGGAAGCTCAGCCAGGGGCCGTTCTTCATGGCAAAGCCTTCCGCGCGGCCCATAACGATGCAGTTGGTGATAATCAGACCAACGAACACTGAGAGCTGCTTGGAAATCTCGTAGGCATAGGCCTTGAGCACCTGGTCAACCACGATTACCAGGGAGGCGATAATGGTCATCTGCACGATGATCCGGATACTGCCCGGAATCTGGGTGCGTACCAGGGACACAGCCAGGTTGGAAAATGCGGTAACGGCAATAACCGCCGCGCACATAACAAGTGTAACGTTCATGCTGGTGGTAACCGCCAGCGCTGAACAGATGCCCAGGATCTGCAGGGCAATCGGGTTATTGCTGAAGATCGGTTCGAAGAGAACCTGTTTGGCTGATGCATCTGCCATGATCAGACCTCCCCTTCACGAAGTTTTTGCAGGAACGGCGCGTATCCGCGGTCGCCCATCCAGTAGTTAACCAGTTGCTCAACGCCGCGACTGGTCAACGTTGCCCCGGACAGAGCATCCACTTTATGCTGCCTTTTTTTTGCATCAACGTTTACGCCACCTTTAACCAGTTTGATCTGCGGTTCAGTGCGATCACCATCATAAACTTTCTTCCCCACCCACTGCGACTTCCAGCGTGGATTGTCTACCTCCCCACCGAGGCCCGGAGTTTCGGCGTGGGAGTAAAAGCCAAGCCCTTCAATGGTGTTCAAATCACCTTCCAGCGAAATGAAGCCATACAATGTAGACCAGAGGCCATAACCATGAATTGGCAGTACCACACGCACTAGCTCTCCGTTCTCGCTCAGCGTATACACCCTGGCAACATTCGGCCGGCGCTTGATGCCAGCCTTGTCTTCCGAGGAAGGAATATCCGTAGACAACTGAGGGTCCGAGGCAGCCTTGTACATATCATATTTCATGGGCTCAGCAACACCAACGGCGGAAGGCTTTACAAATTTACCAGTATCCAAATCCACCAGGCGAACATCGAAACTCTCGAATTTCTGCAAAATCTGCTCTGCAGTATCGCCTTGATCCAGCATACCTGCGGCAGAGAGAATGTTCGTTGTCATATCAAGATGCTGATTCTTGACCTGGGCAGGTCTGAGCATGACCGCCGCGGTGGATACCACGACAGAGAACACGATACTCAGCACCAGCGCAACGATCAGCGTGCGGGAGACGGTTTCTTTAGCTTTAGCCACGAGCAAGCCTCCGTTTGATGTTGGCCTGAACCACGTAATGGTCCATCAATGGCGCGAACAGGTTTGCGAACAGGATGGCAAGCATGATGCCTTCCGGGAACGCCGGATTGATCACGCGGATCAGCACAGTCATCACGCCTACCAGAATACCGAAACACCAGCGACCCGTGTCAGTCATCGCGGCGGACACCGGATCCGTCGCCATGAACATCATGCCAAAGGCAAACCCGCCCATGACCAGATGCCAATGCGCCGGAACCGCGAACATCGGATTGGTCTCGGAACCTATGATGTTTAGCAGCAGCGACATGCCGATCATACCGATCAACACACCTCCGACGATGCGATAGGAGGCAATCTTCATCCCCAACAGGATCAGGCCACCAATCAGAATGGCCAGTGTCGAGGTCTCACCCATCGAGCCCTGAATGGTGCCCATGAAGGCGCTCATCCAGCCAATTTGAGCTTCCAGAGCTTCCAGACCACCACTGGCGGCCCAGCTCAGCGCCGTGGCGCCACTGAAGCCGTCAACCGCAGTCCAGACGGTGTCGCCGGAAATCTGCGCCGGATAGGCGAAGTACAGGAAGGCACGACCGGTCAGGGCCGGGTTCAGGAAGTTCTTGCCGGTACCGCCGAACACTTCCTTGCCGATCACGACGCCGAAGGTGATGCCCAGGGCCACCTGCCAGAGAGGAATGGTGGGCGGGCAGATCAGTGCAAACAGGACCGATGTGACAAAGAAACCCTCGTTCACTTCGTGACGGCGCACGGTGGCAAACAGCACTTCCCAGAAACCACCGACCACGAAGGTCACGAAGTAAATGGGCACGAAGTACGCCATGCCGTAAACGAAGTTGTCCCATACGCCCGCACCGGAACCGGTGATGGCAAGTGCCTGGATAAAGGCAGTCCGCAGGCCGCCGTCAGCAATCATGGCATCCGGGTTGGACGCCAGGAAACTGTTGGCCTGGTAGCCGATGTTCCACATTCCGAAGAACATTGCCGGGAAGGTGCACAACCAAACCGTGATCATGATGCGCTTGAGGTCAATCCCGTCACGCACATGGGCGGTGGTGGAGGTGACACTCGCCGGCGAGTAGAAAATAGTATCCACCGCCTCGTAAAGCGCATACCAGCGCTCGTACTTGCCACCCTTTTCAAAGTGATGCTCGATTCCATCGAGAAACTGTCTGATAGCCATCGTATTAGCCCTCGATCTCGATTCGGGTCAGGTTCTCGCGGAGAATCGGACCATATTCATATTTGCCGGGGCACACAAAGGTGCACAGCGCCAGATCTTCTTCATCCAACTCCAGTGCGCCAAGCTTCTGTGCCATCTCTGTGTCGCCGACAATCAGGGAACGCAGCAACTGCGTGGGCAGAATGTCCAGCGGCATGATCTTTTCGTAAACACCCACCGGCACCATCGCCCGCTCGCTGCCATTGGTGGTGGTGGTCATATCGAACCGTTTGCCACCGACCAGCTTGGACAGGTAAATATTCATGACGGAGAACTTGTTCGCACCCGGCGACAGCCAGCCCATGAACTCGCGCTTGTTACCTTCCTCAAGCACGGACACCTGATTGGCAAACCGGCCAAGATAGGCGCAGGGACCATCGCCACGGCGACCGCCGAACACGGAGCCGGAAATCGCCCGGATCTCGCAATCTGTGGCAACTTCACCGTCGAGAAGCTCCTCAAGACTGGCACCCAGACGAGTACGCACGAGACGGGGTTTCAGGGCCTTGGGGCCACCGATCGCCACGACACGCTCAACAGGGACTTCACCGGATTCAAACAGCTTGGCAATGTCGATAACGTCCTGATAATTGATACTCCAGACCGTCTTGCTGCCAGAAACCGGATCCAGGTGATGGATATGGGTTCCCACGTTGCCGGCCGGATGCTTGCCATCGAACTGGTGCACCTCAACGGCGTCGGACCTGGGAACAGCGACGTTGGATCCTGGCTTGCCAGTGACAAACACCTTGCCGGTGGTCAGTTTGGTAAGGATCTCAAGGCCTTTCTCGAACGCCTGGCTGTTTTCGCCAATGATGACCGTCGGGTCCGCTGCCAGCGGGTTGGTATCCATGACCGACACGAAAATTGAGTGGGGAGCGGAATCAATCTCCGGAACCTTGCTGTACGGACGCGTCTTGAATGCAGTCCAGAGCCCGGATTCCACCAGATTATCGACTACCTGCTGGCGTTCCAGGCCGGCAAGATCCGCTTCGCTGTAGCGCGCAAAGGTCTCAGCCTCATCGCCATCGACTTCGATAACGATCGACTGGAATACCCGACGCTCACCACGGTTGATCTCTTTCACAACGCCCGCGGCGGGTGAAGTATAACGAACGCCCTCGGTCTTCTTGTCCGTGAACAGCAGCGTACCGCGCTTGACACGGTCCCCCTCTTTCACAGCCATCGTCGGCTTCATGCCGATATAGTCAAAACCGATCAACGCAACGTGGCGAACGGGTTTGCCGTCTGTAATGGTCTGTTCGGGAGCGCCGCTGATGGGAAGATCCAGGCCTTTTTTGATCTTGATCATTAGCCTCATCCAATCATCAGAAACTTTTCAATGGATTCGTAACGCCCGACACCTGCGGCCCAGAAAAACCATGAGAAACGGAGTGCCAGACGTACCCAAAATCGCGCCAATTATAGAGATTAAGGAATCCTATTTCCACCAGAAACCGGAACCGGTTGTGCGTCGACAGCCAAACCAGTCGTTTAGCTGACCGTAAAAACAAAAAACCCCGACAGCAATCGCTATCGGGGTTCTGAACACCATTACTTCACCAGATCGGCGCGATTCGCTCAGTCTCTCGCACGTTTGGGGAAGATCGGGTAATTTACGCCGGCCATCTGGTTGACCACACGAATCACCTGCGCGCTGTAGCCGAACTCGTTGTCGTACCAAACATACAGGATCAGACGCTTGCCACTGGTGATGGTTGCCTGGGCATCAACGATGCCGGCATGGCGGGAACCGACAAAGTCGGTGGAAACCACTTCCGGAGAGTTCACGAAGTCGATCTGCTTCTGCAGCTCCGAGTGCAGCGCCATATCCCGCAGGTATTCGTTAACACCTTCCACATCAACGTCTTTCTTGAGGTTGAGATTCAGGATCGCCATGGACACGTTCGGCGTTGGCACCCGGATCGCATTACCGGTCAGCTTGCCCTTCAGAACCGGCAGCGCCTTGGAGACAGCCTTGGCGGCCCCCGTCTCGGTAATTACCATGTTCAGGGCGGCGCTGCGCCCGCGGCGGCTGCCCTTGTGGTAGTTATCGATCAGGTTCTGGTCGTTGGTGTAGGAGTGCACCGTCTCCACGTGACCATCTTCGATGCCGTATTCGTCTTCAATCGCCTTCAATACCGGTGTGATGGCATTGGTGGTACAGGAGGCGGCTGACAGGATCCTGTCTTCGTCAGTAATCCAGTCGTTGTTGATACCATAAACGATGTTCTTGATATCGCCCTTACCCGGCGCCGTCAGGATAACGCGGCTGACGCCTTTTGATTTCAGGTGCAGGCCAAGACCGGCTTCATCACGCCACTTACCGGTGTTGTCGATCACGATGGCGTTGTTGATGCCGTAATCCGTGTAATCCACCTTGTCCGGCCCATCAGAGTAGATAACCTTGATATAGTTGCCGTTGGCAATCAGGGCGGATTCCTTCTCATCAACGGTAATGGTGCCATCGAACGGACCGTGCACGGAATCACGGCGAAGCAGACTGGCGCGCTTCTCGAGATCATTTTCCGCACCGCCCTGGCGAACCACAATCGCACGCAGACGCAGGTTGTTGCCACCCCCGGCCTTCTCGATCAGGATACGAGCCAGCAGACGACCAATCCGGCCAAAACCGTACAGAACGACGTCTTTGGTGTCATTGTTGGCATCTTCCTCGGACTGGGCAGCGTACTGCCCCACAACCGGGCCGATTTCACGCTTCAGGAATTCGGTCAGGTCGCCGCCTTCCTCTTTGAACTTGACCGCCAGCTTGCCGATATCCACGTGGGCACGACCGAGTTCAAGTTTGTCCATGGCCTGGAGGATCGGCAGGGTGTCGTGAACAGAAAGCTCGCTGTCTTCAACCTGGCGCACAAATCGGTGGGCACGGATGATATCGATAACCGACTGGTTGATGATGGCGCGGCCGTATACAGAAGTAACCACATTGTTTTTGCGGTAGAGGCGGCCGATCAGCGGAATCATGGCTTCCGCGGTGGATTCTCTTTCTGTCCAGTTGGACAGGTGCTGATTGATCTGTTCGTGACTCACGCTTGGACCTCTGCAATTGGCACTTGGAAATTGGGGCGCACATTATCCAATTTAATCCGGTCGACCGCAAATACGGCGGGCCATGACCTTCGTATAGGTCGCGCCGGCTAATAACGCAAACGCCGACCATGGCGCCGGCGCCATGACAGTGAGGGGCGCGAGCGTTAGAATACGCGCCTCACCGCTCCCGGACATCCACAGCAGGAGAACCTGACCGCCCATGAGCCAAGGTGCCAGCACACGCCCGTCACCCCTCCCCCTGATTGCCCCCGAATTTCCGTCTCGGCCGGCCGATCACCGAACATGGGGTCAACTGCACGGCAGCAGTGAGGCGCTGGCCATCTGCGAAAGTGCGCGCGCGCACAAGGGTCTGACCCTGGTCATTACCCGCAGCACCGCCGATGCCATCCGGCTTGAGCAGGCCATGCGCTTCTTCCTGGGGCTACCCCCGGAAGAAGACGGCCCGGCGGTCAGCGACGACGGGCTGGAACTGCTGTCGCTGCCCGACTGGGAAACCCTGCCCTACGATCTGTTTTCGCCCCACCAGGACATTATTTCCCGGCGAATCCGGACCCTGCACCGCCTGCCCGCAACCAGCCATGGGGTTCTCGTGGTTCCTGCACGCACGCTGATGCACAGGCTGCCGCCAGTAAATTACCTCCAGGGCAACACCCTGCTTCTGGAAGTGGGACAGTCCCTGGATATCAAGAGCTGGCGAATGCAGCTTGAGGCGGCAGGCTACCGGCATGCCGAGAACGTCTACGAGCACGGCGAATACGCGGTCCGGGGCGCCATACTGGACATTTTCCCCATGGGCGCCAGCCAGCCCTATCGGATTGACCTATTCGATGATGAGATCGAAACGCTCCGGACTTTCGACCCCGAGACTCAGCGCTCAATCGACCGGATCGAACGCATCGAACTGCTGCCCGCCTTTGAATTCCCCTGGCACAAAGAGGCGCGCTCCGGATTCCGCAGCCGCTGGTTCGAGCAGTTCCCGGATGCCGACAAAGACACCCCCATCTACCAGGACGTGACTCACGGCATTACCCCGCCGGGCATTGAGTACTACCTGCCGCTGTTCTTCGACGAGACGGCAACCCTGTTTGACTATCTG
Source organism: Marinobacter sp. DSM 26671 (assembly GCF_900112835.1). Taxonomy (NCBI): domain Bacteria; kingdom Pseudomonadati; phylum Pseudomonadota; class Gammaproteobacteria; order Pseudomonadales; family Marinobacteraceae; genus Marinobacter; species Marinobacter sp. DSM 26671. The sequence goes on from NZ_FONF01000017.1 coordinate 21,717, forward strand.
CCAGGCGCCACTCACGTTTTTACTGCGGACGGACTGAACGATGCGGTCAGCCACTTTGACAGTGAAACCCGCAACCGGTACGAAGATCGTCGTCACGATCGCCTGCGGCCGATTCTGCCGCCCAAGCTCCTCTTCCTGCAGCAGGAAGAGCTGTTCGGACAACTGAAGGCCTTCCCGAGGGTAACCGTCTCCGCGGAGACAAAGGATGCCGCGGGATCAGTTAACTGCCCCACGACAACCTTGCCGGATATCGCCATGGACGGTCGGGCCGCAGACCCTGCCGGTCGCCTCAAGCGGTTTCTGGGAGAGTTCGACGGCCACGTGCTGATATGCGCCGAATCGTCCGGTCGGCGCGAGGCGCTGATGGAGAATCTTGGCGAACAGGGTGTTGAATTGAAAACCCTGTCCGGCTGGCAGGCTTTTCTCGACGATAAGGAAAGCTCGGTCGCCATCACCATTGCCCCGATGGAGCAAGGCCTGGTTCTGCCCGAGCATTCCGTTGCCCTGATCACCGAGACCGCCCTGTTCGGCGAGCGGGTACTACAGCGGCGGCGCCGCGAGAAGCCTACGGAAACGGACGATGCCGGCTTCCGGGATCTGTCCGAATTGCGGATTGGTGCGCCGGTGGTTCATATCGACCACGGTGTTGGCCGTTACCTGGGCCTGGAGACCATCACCGTAGAGGGCGAAGCGAGCGAATTCCTGATGCTTGAGTACGCCGGGGGCTCAAAGCTGTATGTTCCGGTCTCCAGCCTGCACCTGATTTCCCGCTATGCCGGCAATGACACCGAACACGCGCCGCTGCACAAACTCGGGACGGACCGCTGGAGCACAGCGAAACAGAAAGCCCTTGAGAAGATCCGGGACACTGCCGCCGAGCTGCTGGATGTGTACGCCCGCCGGGAGGCGCGCAAAGGCTTCAGCTTCGAGGATCCCAAGGAAGCCTATCGTGCCTTTGCTGCCGGCTTTCCGTTCGAGGAGACACCAGACCAGCAGGTTGCTATCCAGTCGGTGTTCGAGGACATGACCAGCGAGCAGCCCATGGATCGCCTGGTGTGTGGCGATGTCGGTTTCGGGAAAACCGAGGTTGCCATGCGCGCGGCGTTCCTGGCTACTTGGTCGGGCAAGCAGGTGGCGGTTCTGGTCCCCACTACCCTGCTCGCCCAGCAGCATTATGAATCCTTCCGGGACCGTTTCTCGGATACCCCTGTGCAGGTCGAGCTGCTCAGCCGGTTCCGCACGGCTGGCCAGACCAGCAAGGCGTTGGAGGCGGTGGAGAACGGCCGGGCCGACATCGTCATCGGCACCCACAAACTGCTACAGGGCGACATCAAATTCAAGAATCTTGGCCTGGTTATCATCGACGAAGAGCATCGCTTTGGCGTTCAGCAGAAGGAAAGACTGAAAGCACTGCGGGCCGAAGTGGACATGCTCAACCTGACCGCCACCCCGATTCCGCGGACGCTGAACATGGCCATGGGGCATCTGCGGGATCTCTCGATTATCGCCACTCCTCCGGCCCGGCGGCTCTCGGTGAGAACTTTTGTGCGCCAGAAAGACAACGCCATGGTCAAGGAAGCCATACTGCGGGAGATTCTCCGGGGCGGTCAGGTCTACTTCCTCCACAACGACGTGGCCACCATCGAGAAGACGGCAGAGGATCTACGTTCGCTGATTCCGGAAGCGCGGGTGGGCGTCGCCCACGGGCAGATGAGAGAGCGTGATCTGGAAAAGATCATGTCCGACTTCTACCACAAACGCTTCAACGTGCTGGTGTGCACAACCATCATTGAGACCGGCATCGACGTTCCCAGCGCCAACACCATTATTATCGAGCGGGCAGACAAGTTCGGCCTGGCGCAACTGCATCAGCTTCGGGGCCGGGTCGGCCGTTCGCACCACCAGGCCTATGCCTACCTGCTCACGCCACCGCCGAAATCCATCACGGCGGACGCCAAAAAGCGTCTGGATGCGATTTCGGAGGCGCAGGACCTGGGTGCCGGCTTCATGCTGGCCACTCACGACCTGGAAATCCGCGGTGCCGGGGAGTTATTGGGGGAAGAACAGAGCGGGCAGATCGAAAGCATCGGCTTCACCCTTTACATGCAGCTGCTGGACGAGGCCGTCAAGGCCATTCGCGAGGGCCGAACCCCGAATGCCGACCTGCCACTTAGCCACGGCACCGAAATGAACCTGAGAATCCCGGCTCTGATCCCCGAGGATTATCTGCCGGATGTCCATAACCGCCTGATGCTCTACAAACGGATTGCCAGCGTGGACAGCCCGGAAGCATTAAAAGAACTTCAGGTTGAAATGATCGATCGGTTCGGATTATTACCGGATCCGGCCAAAAACCTGATCCGCCAGACCGAGCTTCGATTGCGTGCAGAAGCCCTGGGCATCGTGAAAGTCGATGCCGGCAAGGAGTGGGCGCGGATCGAGTTTGGCAGCTCGACACCGGTGGATCCGCTGGTTCTGGTTAAAAAAGTGCAATCCGCACCTGACCAGTACCGGCTCGAAGGCGCCAACAGCTTCCGTTTTCGGCTGAAGGATGCCACAACCGGTGGTAAACTCGACGGCATTTCCCGGATGCTTGGCGAGCTGGAGCCAGCAAAAAATGACGCGTCCGGCTCATGAACGGCCGACCAACAAGTGGAGTACGACCCTTGCAAATTGATGGAATTCGCTGGTGCCGATACCCGACCCGGGCCATCCTGGCAGCTCTGCTTCTGAGCTTTTCTCTAACAGGCGCCGCACAGCAGCTTGACAGGGCAACCTTGCCTCTTGAGCCCGGCACGCCGGTTCCGGATGACTACTACCGGGCGGAGTTTGTCATTCTTGAGCGGATCGTAGAGCCGGAAGCTGTGAACGAACGGATGTCTGATCGCTCGGTAGAGCCGCCCCTTGAGACCGAAGAGGTTCTCTGGTCATCGTTGGAGAATGGCACCACGGAAACCACACTGGAATTGGCGCCCCGAAAGGATCTCCATCTTGCCAGTGCCGCCGCCAGACTCGAACGCAGTGGCCGTTACCGTGTGCTTGTGGCTGCCGGTTGGTACGAGGCGTTTCCACCAGATTACGAGGGGACACCCTTGCGGGTTGAAGCAGGTGACTGGCTGAATGAGGCTCGCACCCGGGAGGTTGAGGGACACATCACCATCGACCGGCAACGCTATTTGCACGTCAATGTGCATCTGAACCACTGGCAACTGGCAGAAGAGACATCGGAGCCGCCTGTAGAGGCTGCGACCGAGCTCTCTGAAGAAACACCCCCCGCTCCGGACGCATCCGGAGCAAGTGACTCCGCCCCAATGTCAGCAGCAACCGGAGAAACAGCCGGTCAGCAACTACCTGTTCTGGCTGAACCCGCGCCCCTGGAATTGTTGACCTGGATTCGGGAAACCCGCCGGATGCGCAGTGAGGAAATCCACTTCCTCGATTCCCCCACGATCGGCGTGCTGGTGTTTTTCAAGAAGATTGAGGCAACGGAGTAAGCACCCCAAGGCCAGCCATCGAGACTTCGAGGATCCGCTTGACCCCGGACATTCCCTGCTCGATGGCCGCCTCAATTTCTTCCATGGTGATGATATGGTCGGATTTTCCAGCCGCCCAGTTCACCACCAAACCCAGACAGACGTAACGCATTCCAAGTTCCGCCGCCAGCGCGGCTTCCGGCATACCGGTCATTCCTACCAGGTCGCAGCCGTCCCGCTCCATCCGGATGATTTCAGCCGCGGTTTCCAGCCTCGGGCCCTGGGTTGCGCCATACACTCCGAAACCGGAAAACGGGACGTTTTCTGCTCCGGCGGCATCAATCAGGATCTGCCGCGCGCTCTCGTCGTAGGGCCAGGTGAAATCAATGTGGGTCACCGAGTCCAGACTGCCCCCGAAAAAGGTGCTGGCACGCCCCCATGTGTAGTCAACAATCTGGTCGGGAATAACCACATGGGCAGGTCCCATATCTGCATGAATACCGCCCACGGCGTTGACACCAACGACCGTTCGCACACCGGCATCGTAAAGGGCCTTGAGGTTCGCCCGGTAATTCACCTGATGGGGTGGAATACGGTGTGGGTTACCATGGCGCGACAGGAACATCACCGGCTGATCACCCAAGCGCCCCTCTACCAAGGGCGCTGAAGGCATGCCCCAGGGCGTTCCGGCTTTATTCTCGCCGGTGATTTCCAGGCCAGACAATGTGGTCAGGCCTGTACCCCCGATAATCCCGACAGGGTGCATTTTCTCCGGTGACGTCATTCTGACTCTCCTGAATCTTCTACATCTCCGGTGGTCTGGCGATTCTGCGATTTCTGCGCACTTTTCCCGGAGGAGGCTTCCCCACGCTTATCTTCCGAGTCGTCCGATTGCGATCCGGACAGCCGAACCCCTTCGGGCAAGTGCAGAGTCCGGGTCGGGAAGGCGACCTCAGCTCCGTAGCCTTCAATAATATCGCTGATCTTCAGCAGCACATCCTGTTTCACTTCGTGGAATGGAATCCACTGGGTTGTCTTGGTAAAGCAATACACCATGATGTCCAGTGACGAGGCATTGAAGGCCAGGAAATTCACAATCAGGGTCTCATCGCTCTCGATATCCTCATGCTGCTGAAGCATGGCTCTGATATCGTCAACGATCGTTGCCATCTGTGCGACATCCGCATAGCGGATGCCAATGGTCTCGTAGATCCGACGATTGCTCATGCGCGAGGGGTTTTCTACCGCAATGGTGGTAAACGCCGCATTCGGCACGTAAAGAGGACGCTTATCGAAGGTACGGATGGTCGTCAGACGCCAGCCGATATGCTCAACCGTACCCTCGATGTTCCGATCGGGCGATCGCACCCAGTCCCCGACCTTGAAGGGTCGATCCAGGTGGATGATAAAACCGCCGAAAAAGTTCGCCAGCAGGTCCTTGGCGGCAAAACCAACCGCAATACCGCCCACGCCGCCGAAGGCCAGTACCCCCGAAATGCTGTAGCCCATGGACTGCATGGCAATGAGCACGGCCGTAATGAGGACAACGGCCCGGGACAGTTTGCTCACCGCGTTGACGGTGGTGTAGTCCATGGGCTGTTTCATTTTCAGAGGAGATACGAGAATCCCCTCCGCTTCTTTGATCAATCGCAGAATCGCCCAGACCAGTACGAAGATGAAACCAATCTGCAGCACCGACTCATTGGCCTTGAAGATCTCCGCTTCCGAGTATTTGTGAGCCACTTCGGCAGCCCAATAGACCCCCTGCAGCCAGACAAAGGCGACCACCGGCTTGCGAGCCGCATGCAGCAAGGCATCGTCGAACAGGTTTTTGGTCTGGCTGAATTTGCGCTCAAGAGCCGCAATTATATGGCTGGCAATGTAGGCGACCGTGGCCGTTCCAAAAACCAGCGCAAAGACAACAATTCCGACACGCCAGGCTTCAGACAGCAGCCCGAAATTCTCGATCCAGCCATTCACCATGGCCATAACATCCCCGATCATCGGATTCCTCTGGTCTAGACAGTTTTATCGAATAGAAACGGCCGTTCCCGGCCTGACGCGATCAAACAGATCAATAATGTCTGCGTTGCGCATCCGCACGCAGCCATGGGACAACGGCACGCCCATGGGCTCGCTGTCCGGTGTGCCGTGAATGTATATGAAGCGGCGGAAAGTATCGACACCCGGGCCCCTGTTTTTGCCCCACTCGCGACCGCATAGCCAGAGAATCCGGCTCAGTATCCAGTCGCGTTCGGGATGAAGCCGGGCGAGATCCACGCTGTAGGTTTCGCCGGTGGGGCGCCGGGCACGGAATACTGCCCCAACAGGAAGACCGGCGCCAATACTGGCCCGGACATAGTGCTCACCACGCGGAGTGCAGCCACTGCCATCGCTCTCTCCCGGCCCGTTCAGGCCGGTGGAAACCGGATAGGTGGCAACAATCTCTCCGCCTTCGCTTTTCAGCTGCAGGCGCTGAAGGGTCAGGTCAATATCGATTCGAACAGATGCGGGGTGCGTCAAAACCGGCCAGGCTCCCTTGGAGGTTAAGAGGGAAGCCTAACCGAGAGAGAGGAATTCAGGCAACCGAGACCTTGCTGCCAGCTGGCGGGATCAGCATGGCGTCTTCGGCCTGCATGCCGGCTGCCAGGAAAGGCACCAGGCGGGCAGCAATTTCCTGGACGGTGGTTTCCACGCCCAACTTGTTCTGAAGAATATCGCGAAGCGCATCGCTGCTGGACATGGTAAACGCCGTTGCCCCCAGCATGAACTGGATACGCCAGTAGCGATCCACCGAGGAAAGCTGAGGCGTTGCTTCCTTGAGCAGGCGCATGAACCGGCTGAAGGGCTCGCTGTACTCTTGCTCAAGGAACTTGCGCAGATGGCCCTGTGACTGGGTATAGGCAAGCCCAAGCAGGCGCATGAAGATCGAGATACCCTTTTCGTTACGCTGGGGCATACGCACCGCACTCTCGGTAAGCGCCCAGAGCGTCTGATTCAAGGTTGGAGGCTTACCGCTGCACCGCTCTTCCAGCTCATCGAACGCGTTTTCCAGTGTGGCGGAAAACGGTGTCAGAAAGCGCGCAAACACCGCATGAATCAGTGCGTTCTTTGAACCAAAGTGGTAATTGACAGCGGCCAGATTTACTTTAGCCTTACTGGTAATCATTCGGAGCGAGGTTTCCGAAAAACCCCGGTCGGCGAACAGCTCTTCGGCTGCATCGAGAATCCGGTCAACGGTATCAGACTGCGCCATTTTGTTATCAATGCCTCTAGCAAACGTCTGTTTGAAACATACGTTTGAAGCGCATCTGTGTCAAGTTCTCGGCTCAGGCTCTGCGGCGACTTCTTCCCACCCCTGATCAATCGCTTCCTGATTACCCTCGAAAAAGGCTTTCTGAACGCGGCTGTACGCCTTCTCTGCCTCCAGCAGGTAAATCAGGTAAAGGCGCACGTGCTCCCGGCGAGTCAACTGGCGTGCCAGGACCCGGTTCTCCGACAGTCGCAACAGGTGGCCAAAACGCGTGTTCTTCAGCGCAGGGTTAAAATCCGACATCCTGGCACATTGCCAGATAAGGCCATCAGAGCCCTCCAGGTGGGCAACGTGCTGCCTTGCCTCGCGGAGCATCCGCTGCCGGGTCATAAGCAGATCAAGATAGGAAGGTTTTGTTGTGTAGATTCGGCGCACCGCCGGAATCCCGAGCAGCAGGATGATCACAAACGCACCGAAACCGCCGCCTGCAATCCAGGCTGGCACAAACCCGGTCAGCCCACTCAGAAAGATGGCTGCCGCAATCAAGGCACTGAATAACCAGAGGTCTCGGCCCCGACGCGCCTCGGCCATCGTAAAGTTGTCCGGCCAACCGTTCATCGCCAGCAGCTCAAAGTCCATCAGCAGCACCCGGTCGCATTGACGAAGCATCAACCGGAGTTTGCGTTGCCGGGATTCCGCCAGAATCCTCTCGGGCTTGCTGCTACCAGCGTCCCGATGCTGATCACCGCCCGAGGCTTCTTCGGACCCGGTTGCGGTATCCGGCGCCTGATCAACGGGCAGCGTTTCCGCGCCTTTTGCGGCATCCGCACCTGCAGCCGGCTCAGAAGGCTGGCTTCCCGCCTCCACGGGTGCGGGCACAGGATCGGCCGCCCGACCAGGGCGCAGCACGGGGGCCTGCGCCGGACTGTTTGCCCGGGTGGCGGCCTTACTCTGATTTTCAGCCATGGCAGATTGTCCGCATTCAGGGGTTATGAAGGGTATCGACCATGATGCAGGATACTTGAATGTTTACCCCGGTATACCGACATCAGTCGGGCCTTGGCATCAGTCAGCCCGCTCGCTATCCTTGGCGCACCTGCCGGAAAGGCGCCCCATACCACATTGAATGAGGTCAGGCTTATGTTCACAGGCATTGTCCAGGGCATTGCAACCATTGAAAACGTCACCGCAGAGCCCGGGCTCAGCACTTTTGCCATTCGCCTCCCCGCAGAAAAGGCAGATGGCGTTTCCATCGGCGCCTCGGTGGCAATCAACGGAACCTGCCTGACCGTCACACGCCAGGAAGACAGCGTGCTCTATTTCGATGCCATGCAGGAAACCCTGAGACTTACCACGCTGGGTGAGCTGACTACCGGGGACCAGGTGAATTTCGAGCGCGCCGCCCGCATTGGGGATGAAATTGGTGGCCACCTGCTTTCTGGCCATATACATACGGCGGCCAACATTGTCGAAATACGGCGTACGGAAAACAACGTCACGCTATGGTTTGAGGTGCCCGAGGAATGGGCCCGCTACATCTTCCCCAAAGGCTACATCGCCATCAATGGCGCCAGCCTGACTATTGGCGAGGTACGGGGCAACCGGTTCAACATCCATCTGATCCCGGAGACGCTGCGGGCCACAACCTTTGGGTCCTGTGAAGAGGGCCAGCGGGTGAATATTGAAATAGACAGCCAGACCCAGACCATCGTGGATACCCTGGCCCGGCTCGGGTATGACCGCCCGGCGCCAACATTGTAATCTGACAGGTTATTCAGCGGTTGCCAGCCCGAAACACCACGAACTTGGGGCTGGCGTCCAGCTGCTGCACTGACGAAAAGTACCGGCGCAGGCTTCGGTGATAGCCGAGGTGTCGATTTCCTACCAGGAGCAGGCGACCGCCCGGCCTCAGGTGTTGCGACGCCTGCTCGAATAACCGAAGTGCGATGTGATCACCGACCACACCACCCTCGTGGAACGGCGGGTTCAGTAGTATCAGATCAAAGGCTCCCGGATCGGACTCAATACCATCGCGATGGGAGAAAGCGGCTTTGGCATCCGGAAAGGCTTTTTCAACATTACGACGGGCACTGAGCACGGCCTGGCTTGAAACATCGCTGAAAACCAACTGCAGATCCCGTCGCTCCGACAGCGCCGCCAGGCCCAATACGCCGTTACCGCAGGCCAGATCAAGCACCGAATCGCCAGCCCTGGCCGTCGACACCTCGTTGACCACATGTGGCAACATCAGGCGGGTGCCGATATCCAGCTTTTCCCGGGCAAACACCGCCGGCAATGCCTCTATGCCCACATCACCTTTTCGGTCGCCCAATCGGTAACCTTTCCAGGTCGCTGACCAATCCGCGAGAGTCGCAGCGCCCCTGTTACATCGAATCACCCGCGCTTTCTTTCGCGCCGGCAGCACCTGCTCTGTCCGTACAGCTTCGGCGAACACATCAACGCTTCTTGCCGGTAGATGCTTGATCATGCCGCCTGCCAGCAACACGCCGGAATCCGCCATCACGCGATTGAGCCAGCGCAGCAACCAGGCCAGATAGTCGGCCTGGCGGGGTATTCTCAATACCACCAGGTCAAACGGGCCCTCGGGCGCATTAATCCAGCTGAAAACAGATTCAGGTGGCGTGACTTCCGGATTCAAAGAAGCATTATGTGCCAGGGCAGCGGGCAACACAGCACTGTCGGCCACCACGGTCGGAGAGAGCGCTGCCAGCCCCAGTGAAAGAGCCCCGAACTGATCATCCACCACCAGAACACGGGGCTCACCCAGGGCTGCCGCCGCGCAAATGGCTTCCTCAAGCAGAAGCTCGTCCGCCGCATCCCATGCCCTCAGCGTCGGATCACCTGTGCCTGGCCGGGCAAGAATCAGTGAGCCTCCGGAGAAATCAAGTTGGGCGGTTGTCATTTCGGGCATGCTGGAGGCCTTTTGTCACAAAAGCGCCATTCTAGGCTGTTTATTCTAGAAATTAACCCTAACGTGGAAGGTGTTCACGCTGAACATCCCTTTTCCGGTTGGCTCCGTTGTTCTGGACGCGAACCTCTTGCCCCTCACCCCAGGGGCTTTTTTCGTTCAGGAACGTCGAAAAGCGCGATAAACGGTAAAACGCTGATTCTCCCGCAATCGTTCAACCGGGCCGATACAGCGCTTCATCAATGGCTCGTAGGGCAGAAAACTGTTCGCCACCAGGCGCACCTCACCACCCGGCGCCAGATGGCGCACTACCTCCCGAAGAAAACGCTCAGTCATCGACAGGTCTGTTCTGACACCAGAGTGAAAGGGTGGATTACTGAGAATAACGGGCCATGAACCCTCGATGCCCGGAAGGCCGTCCGAAGCCATGATCCGCCCGGAAACGCCATTGCGCTCATAGGTGGCCCTTGCACAGATAACGGCCTGGGACTGAACATCAATCCCGTCGATCGTCAGCCGGGGAAGGTCCTGCCGCTCTTGCCAGCGATGGAGCCAGGCACCGAGGACACCCGCACCACAGGCAAAATCCAGAACCGGGCCAGACCGCAGAGGCGCCCTGTCCAGCGTTTCCATCAGCAAGCGGGTACCGTCGTCCAGCTCACCAAGACTGAAAATACCGGGCAGTCCGGCAACATCCAGGTGAACCGACTGGCAGTCAATCCCGGTCCAGGTCATCCACTCCCGAAGCGAGAATTCTGGAAGAGGTTCGATATTCTCAGCACACCAGACCTGGCAATGCCGGGCGCTATCGGTCTTGGTAGCCTGCGGCGCCACGGCCTTGAGTTGTTTCACGGCCCCGGCAATGCCTTCTTTCTTCTCACCTACCAGCACCAGTCGAGCGCGGGGTGCTGCCAGCCAGCGTGCCAGGGCAAGACGCAGGTCAAGCTCCGCCCGGGCCTTGGGAAGAAAAACCACGAGTGTGTCAAAGGTATCGGCAGCCAGAGCAGGATCGTCGTAGCCAAAACAGATCTGCCAGCCGTCGCGCCCGCTGAGTGAGGCACACACACCGGCATGCTCACTCATTGCCATACCGCCAGCGGGCAAATCCGTCAGCAGCTCACCAGCGGATACGCCCAAAAGGGCCAGCCTCCCCTGCACAAGGTGGCGGTTTCGCAACAGGACTTCATGGGAATTGGGCAATGACATTGATGGGCTTATCCCGAGTGGGTAGTTCAAAGACGGGATATGCTAACCGGAATGAGCCCTCGCGTCTCCCTTGAAAGACGGAGACCGGAGGGCCTTCAGAGAGGAAATACCATCAAATCTTCAATCACTTGTAACGGGCAACCGTTCCAACCCTCAGGGCGTCCTCCGGTGACATACCCCAGTCCTCAGCCTGACCGGCATCAGACGATTTCCGCCCCCGACCCCGTGACTCCGCGCTGGCCGTGGCATCTTTCCTCTGGTTCAGAACTGTCAGGGCTTTTTGCATCAATTCTTTCATGGTCACACTCCTCGCTTACTGCAGTATCTACTCTAGCAAAGCAGGAGGTGACCAACTGTGATGACGCCGAGGGTCAGGAAGTGACGCCCTTCACGAATTTTTGACGCAATTTTACATTCTTCACTGCATGATTTTCTGGCGTCCAGAGCGTACCGGCCTCTGAACCAGCTCATCGATGCTGTTCTGCCGTACCCGCTCACGATCTTCCTCGCAGGCTACCGACAACCCCATATCCCGCAGAACCCCATCCGAGACATCGTAGACAAAGCCATGAACCGTGAGCGGCTGACCCCGCCGCCAGGCTTCCTGAACAATGCTGTTCTGGCAAACATGCCCCACCTGCTCAACCACGTTGAGTTCGCACAGACGGTCGACCCGATCCTGAACGCCCGGCAGGGCATCGAGTACTTGCTGATGCCGGTCACGGACATCCTGAACGTGTCGAAGCCAGTTGCTGATCAGTCCAAATCCTTCATTGAGCAATGCCGCCCTGACGCCGCCACAGCCATAGTGGCCAACCACCAGGACATGTTTGACCTTCAATACTTCGATGGCGAACTGCAGTACCGACAGACAGTTAAAATCCGTGTGGACAACCACGTTGGCCACGTTCCGGTGAACAAAAAGCTCCCCCGGCAGAAGATCGACGATCTGGTTGGCGGGCACGCGGCTGTCTGCGCAACCAATCCACAGGTATTCCGGTGCCTGCTGATTCGACAGGCGGGTAAAAAACTGCGGATCCTGGGCCTTGATACCGTCTGCCCAGGCCCGGTTTTTTTCCAGAAGATGGTCAAGCTGACCCATTATCCCACTCCGTTTGATGATTCCCGTCCGGCGATTGAACGGGAATACGCATCCCAAAGCAATACTCAGTTGGTCTGCACTTCCACCTCCGCATGAGGCTGATGCATGGTGCTCTGGGCCAGATCCAGCAACTCACGCAGGGCCACAGAGAACATGGCGTACTCCGGCTCCCGCACACCCTTGAGCTCGGAAAGCATGGATTTCCAGCGGTCGATCATCTGCTGATGGCGGGACAGCCACGCCTCCACGCAGGCCGGCACGTCTTCCGGCTTGTCTGCCAGCTTCAAGACACCGGTGGTTAGCGCCCGCTGCTGCCAGTCGAGATCTTCCCGGAAACTTTCCCGGGCCAGGGCCTGCCAGTGTGAGCCGGGCTGCAGCGATGCAATGGCGCTCGCGAACCAGTTCAGATCCAGGCGGTCACCCAGCTCATAGTAGAGATTGGCCACCGTCTTCAGTGGCATGCCAGAGGCTTCGTGGGCCTCGATGATACCCAGAGACGAGTACAGGTGGCCGGTACCCGAAACCACGGACGCCAGCTCTGATGGCAGCCCGGCATCCACCAGAGCCTGATGCCGTTTCTCCCAGGTGGTTTTCGCCTGATCACCAAGATACTCGGGCAGCCCCGCTGTAATCGCCCAGACGCTGTCGGCAAAGCGCTCCATGTGGTGCTGAATGCTCAGCTCCGCCCGACGGTTGCGTAACAGCCAGCGCACCGAACGGCGCATCAGGCGCATCAGGTCCTGCATCAGCTCCATCTGTAGCTGGGCTGAGACATGGAAATCCAGAGCTTCAATCCTGTCCCACCAGTTATCAATGCGGAACACGTCACGGGCGATAATCCAGGCCAGAGCAATAGAGGCGGCATCGGCCCCAGTAGACTGGTTCAAACGCTCCACAAAGGTAATCCCCATGTGGTTGACCATGTCATTGGCAATCTGTGTCGCGATGATTTCACGCCGCAGCTGATGCTCTCCCAGCTCCTTCGAGAATTTCTGGGTCAGATCCCTGGGAAACACCTTGTACATTTCACCGGCCAGCAGGGGATCGTCAGGCAGGGTGCTGTCGATCAAGGTCTGCTTCAGGTCGCCCTTCACATAGGAAATGAGAACCGACAGTTCCGGCCGGGTCAGCCCTTTCTTGTCCAGCTTGCGCTCGGACAGGGTCTCGTCATCGGGCAGGAACTCCAGGGCACGGTTGAGCTTGCCCTCGCTCTCAAAGGTATTCATCAGCCGGCGATACTCTTCCAGCCGGGTCGCTGCATCCTCGCTGGCAATACTGATGGCCTGGGTCTGCCGGTAGTTGTTCTTGAGCACCAACTCCGCGACGTCATCGGTCATCTCCTCAAGCATGATGTTGCGCTGCTTGTTAGTGAGATCACCCATGGCAACGGCCCGGTTGAGCAGGATCTTCATGTTGACCTCGTGGTCAGAACAATCCACACCGCCGGAGTTGTCGATAAAGTCCGTGTTCAGGCGTCCGCCCTTGAGCGCAAATTCAATGCGACCGAGCTGGGTAAGCCCAAGGTTGCCGCCCTCACCGACCACCTTGCAGCGAAGATCCGAACCGTTGATCCGCAGACCGTCGTTGGCCTTGTCGCCCACATCACTGTGGGATTCACTGGCGGCCTTCACATAGGTGCCAATGCCACCGACCCAGAGCAGGTCGACCTGGGCCTTGAGGATGTGCGAGATCAGCATGTTTGGTGGCACCCGATCCGATTTGATACCCAGCAGTTTCTTCATTTCCGGGCTGACCGGGATAGATTTTGAATTCCGGCTGAAAACCCCGCCTCCCTTGGAAATCAGCTTGCTGTCGTAATCGGTCCAGGCGGATCGCGGAAGTCCGAACAGACGCATCCGTTCCTTGTAGCTCTTCTCCGGATCCGGTGAAGGGTCGACAAAGATATGCACGTGGTTGAAAGCAGCGACCAGCTTGGTCTTCTCTGAGCACAACATGCCATTGCCGAAGACATCACCACCCATGTCGCCAATGCCGATGGCGGTGAACTCGTCCAGCCCGGGGTTGATGCCCATTTCCCGGAAATGCCGCTCTACAGAGACCCAGGCACCCCGGGCCGTGATGCCCATTTTCTTGTGGTCGTAACCATTGCTTCCGCCGGAGGCGAAGGCATCGCCCATCCAGAAACCGTATTCCGAGGCCAGACCATTGGCGATGTCCGAGAAGGTTGCCGTACCCTTGTCAGCCGCCACAACCAGGTAATGGTCGTCGTCGTCATGACGGATCACCCGTTCCGGCGGCGCAATGCCGGCATCCACCAGATTGTCGGTGATATCCAGCAACCCCCGGATAAATGTCTTATAGGCTTCGATGCCCTCGGCCTGGAAAGCCTCCCTGTCCGACGGATCCGGCAGGCGCTTGGCCACAAAGCCACCTTTGGCGCCAACCGGCACGATAACCGCATTCTTGACCTGCTGAGCCTTGACCAGCCCAAGAATCTCGGTGCGGTAATCCTCAAACCGGTCTGACCAGCGCAAGCCGCCGCGGGCGACCTTGCCACCCCGCAGGTGTACGCCTTCGACGCGCGGCGAGTACACGAAAATCTCGAACATCGGCATGGGCAATGGCATGTCCGGAATCCGGGATGGATCAAATTTCACGCTGATGTAGGGCTTGGGACCACCGGACTCGCCATGCTGGTAGTAGTTGGTACGCAGTGTCGCCTGGATCAATTCCAGGTAGAGCCGAAGCACCCGGTCTTCACTGAGGTTCTCCACATTTTCGAGGCCGGCATTGAATTCGATTTCCAGTTTCTGCTGGGCCGCCTGGCTCTTCCCGGGGCTCTGGTAACGCTCCGGATTGAAACGTATTTCGAAAAATTCCAGCAGCAGGCGGGTCAGCTCAACGTGGTTCACCAGCGTGTTGGAGATAAAGGTCTGACTGTTGGAAAAGCGTATCTGGCGCATATACCGGGCGTAGGTCCGCAGCAGCGCGATTTCCCGCCAGCTCATGTAGGAAGAGAGCAGCATCCGGTTGAAGGCGTCGTTTTCCGCTTCTCCGTACCACACCCGGCGGAACAGCTCCTCAAAGATCGGACGGATACGATGAATATCGACAACAGTTCCCTGGTGAGCCTGGAGCGTGAAGTCGTGAATCCACACCGTTTTGTTGTGCCGGTCGGTGACCTCGAAGGGGTGTTCGCCGATAACCCGGAAGCCGAGGTTGTCGAAGATCGGCATCACATCGGAAAGCGGCAACGGTTCGTCCGGGTAGAAAAGCTTGAAATGCAGCGTGCTCTCGTCTTCTTCCAGAGCCCGGTAGAAGCTCATGGCAAGGTCATGATTGTTCGCCGATGAAGCGATATGCTCCAGGTCGATCGCCGCTCGCCTGGGCGAGAACATATCGGTGTAGCTGGCCGGAAAACCGCCCGCCCACAAGCGATAGAGCTCATTGCCCTGCTCTTCGCCCCAGGCCTCACTCAGGGCTTCAGACAACCCATCACGCCAGGACTGGGCAAGCTCGATAACCTTTTCCCGGATCTCCGCCGTGGGCAGTTGGCGGTTCTCGACCTGGGGTACCCGGATGGTGAACTGGACCCGCGCAAGGACCGACTCGGAAAAGTGGGTGACAAACTCGACGTCTTCCGCTCCCAACCGGTCAACCAGCACCTGCTCGACTTTCAGCCGTAGTTCGGTGTTGTAGATGTCCCTCGGAAAGAACGCCAGACAGGTAACGAACTGCCCATAAACGTCTTCCCGCAGGAACAATTCGATCCGGCGACGCTCCTGGATGTACAGGATACTTTTGGCCACCTTGAGCAGTTCATCCTGCTCGATCTGGAACAGTTCGTCCCGGGGATACACTGTCAGGATCTGTTCGAGTTCTTTACCGGCGTAGTCGTCACGCAGAAAACCGGACCGTTTCATCACGCTCTGGAATTTACGGCGCAGCAGGGGAATCTCGTCCGGCCGCTCGTTATAGACGCGGGCGGTGTAAAGGCCCAGGAACCGCCGCTCACCGACTACCTCGCCTTTGCTGTTGAATTTCTTGACTGCGATGTAGTCCGGGTAGGCGGGCCGATGCACCCGCGAGCGCTGGGCCGATTTGGCGAAGATGAAAATATCATCGCTTCGGGTCATCTCGTGGCGCGTGCGCTGCGGCAGTTCGTTCAGGCGAACCCGGTCCGGGCGCTCGTTATTGACCCGGAGGATACCCAGTTCGGAATTCTCTACCCGACGCACCACCATGCCACTCTTGTCCTTGGCAAAGTCGTACTCATCGTAGCCAAGGAACGTAAAATGGTCCCGGGCGAGCCATTCCAGAAACGCCCTGGCCTCTTCTTTCTGCTCCTCGTTAATGCCCGCCGTGGTGTTGTCCAGCTCACCGAGAATCTCGTTCACTTTCTCGGTAACTACCGGGAAGTCGCTGACAGCGATCCGCACCTCATGAAGCACGTTCTGCAGGGTATCTTCCAGATCACGGAGATCCTCGGGATTACTGTGCCGATCAATCTCGAGGACAATGAACGCCTCGTAGTCCGAACCGGAGGCTTTCTTTTTAGACGTGTGCAGCTTCTCGAGTTTGCCATTCTGGTCGCGGTTCACCTGCAGGATCGAGTGCTGGATAGAATGGGTACCGATCTCCCGGTGGTTGATCGCAATGCGCAGGGAATCGATCAGAAACGGAATGTTCGGATGCAGGATAAAAACAACGGTGTGGGTCGATTGCCAACCGTCACTCTCCAGGTCGGGGTTGAAAACAGCAACCGGAGTTTCCTCGGCAGACCGCTTCTGCAGAAACTGCCAGGCGGCCAGAACGGCGCCGTAGGTATCCGCAAATCGTCGACTGACCAACTCTTCAAGGGGAATATGAGCATAATGCTGCTTGGCAAATTCGCTGATTTTCTTGGCTTCGGTTTTGGAAATCTTCTTAGCGAAAGCGTCAGCCAACTGTTCAAAGAATTGATCCTTGCTGGCCACTGTCAGCGCATTCATGGTCGACCTCAGTTAGTGTGAAATAAACGTAATCGGCGTATCGTCACATAAGCATAGTCAAACCCTTGATTTTTGCCGGCCAGACGCCAAAACTTCGGCAACTACCTACGCACGATACGGGTTTCTCCGGAAAATCCTCAGATACAGAGAGCAGTCATTTCCAATGTCGCTACAGCATACGTTCGGTGAGTTACGGGAACAGTTAGCCAAACGGATAATCGGGCAGGAAAAACTGGTGGATCGTCTGCTGATCGCGCTTCTTGCCGACGGCCACCTGCTTGTAGAAGGCGCCCCGGGGCTGGCAAAAACCACGGCGATCAAGGCGCTTGCCGACCATCTGGAAGGCGACTTTCACAGAATCCAGTTTACGCCAGACCTGCTGCCCTCAGACGTTATGGGCAGTGAAATCTACCGCCCGGAAACCGGGCAGTTCGAATTCCAGCGCGGCCCCATCTTCCACAACCTGGTGCTTGCGGATGAAATCAACCGTGCGCCTGCCAAGGTGCAGTCTGCCCTTCTCGAGGCCATGGGTGAACGCCAGATCAGCGTCGGGATGCGCACGTTTCCGCTGGACCGGCTGTTCCTGGTGATGGCCACCCAGAATCCCATTGAGCAGGAAGGTACCTACCCGCTGCCCGAAGCCCAGCTGGACCGCTTTCTGATGCACGTGGTTATCCACTACCCGTCGGCGGAAGCGGAGAAGGCCATCCTGCAACTGGCCCGTAACGATTATCGTCACGGCCTTCCGAAAACGGACCTTCGCCTGACGCCAGACCAGGTGTTTGATGCCCGCGCGGAAGTCGCGAACATCTACATGGCGGAACCCGTAGAGCAATATTTGTTGGCCCTGGTGCTGGCAACCCGCGACCCGGCGGCACTGGACCCGGAACTGGCCCGGTGGACAGCCTTCGGCGCCAGCCCCCGTGGCACCATCGCCCTGGACCGCTGCGCCCGGGCGTTGGCCTGGCTAGACGGCCGGGATTACGTAACACCCGACGATGTCCGAGCCATGGCCTTCGATGTGCTACGACACCGCATCCTCCTCACGTTCGAAGCAGAGGCCGAAGGCATGACCGCTGACACGGTTATCGAACGGCTGATCGAACGTGTTCCGGTGAGCGCCTGAAGCCATCGACGGAAGCAAGACACGGGAGCCGTCAGGCATGGGCAACACCGACGCAATAACGCACATCGGCCTACCGGATCTGATCCGCCTGCAGGCAGACGCACGGGCACTGAAACTGCCCTCTGCCCGCCCGGTTCGGACGCGTCAGGCCGGCTTGCAGCGCTCGCCGCAACGCGGCCGGGGCATGGCGTTTGCCGAGGTACGGTTGTACCAGCCCGGGGACGACATCCGTAGCATCGACTGGCGGGTAACGGCGCGGCGTCAGGAGCCCCATACCAAGCTTTATGAGGAGGAACGGGAACGGCCCGTTCTTCTTCTTTGCGATCTCGGCCCAAGCCTGTTTTTTGCCAGTACCGGCGCCTTCAAGCAGGTTCGTTGCGCACAGATCGCCTCCATTCTGGCCTGGCTGGCACTCTGGTCGGGCGATCAGGTAGGTGGCATTGTCTTTAACGACGAGGCCCTGAGAGTGCTTCGCCCGGCGCGGCGGAAGAAATCAGTGCTGCGACTGCTGGATACTCTCGATGAACTGCAAAGAAGTGATAATCGAGGGCCGGAACAAAACGAGCCGTCCGGCCAGAGCCGCCTGGACATGGCACTGACCGAGGCTCGCAGGGTGGCCCATACCGGTAGCCGGATTTTCGTGATCAGCGATTTCCTGGATATCTCAGAGGAGACGGGCACCCTGCTCGGCGCGCTCGCCCGCCATAACGGCGTTAGCGCCCTGAGGATCGTGGATCCATTGGAAAAAGAGTTGCCGAAAAGCGGACGCTTTGCGGTGGCCGGCCCGGACGGACCGGTGTGGTTCGATGCCGGAAACCTCCGGTTCCAGAAGGCCTGGCACGAGAAAGTCACCAACCATGAACGCCGGCTGGCAGAGTGTTTCCGTACCTCCGGCGTTACCATGGCAGAAGTGTCCACGGCGAATGACCCCGCAGCGACCCTCAAATTGCTGCTGGGACCCGGAGGCCGCATAGGATGAACCCGCAGGATCCACTCAGCCAGCTTCGGGACATTCACCTGCCTGAAACAGGGGGCCTCTGGCCTCCGGCGCCAGGTTGGTGGGTATTGGCCATTTTGCTCATTGCTGTGCTTGCTGCCCTGGTCTGGCTGTTTATCCGGCGGAGACAAAGAAACCGGTGGTTCCGCTCCGCTCGGGCCGAACTCGCCAGACTGGAACGATCAGCAGCCACGACCCCCGCGTGGTTCACACAACTGAACACCCTGCTGAAGCAGGCCGCCCGCGAGCGCTACCCGGAACAGCACCCGGAAGCGCTGACCGGCGATGCCTGGGTGGAATTCCTGTTAAAGACCGCCCCGAAGGACCGGGTTGCGTCCAGACCGGTCGCCGAAGCGCTGGTTCACAGTGCCTGGCGACCTGAGGTTTCAACCAAGCCGGCCGACGCCCTGGCGTTCGCCCGTTTGTGGCTGGGAGGTCAGAAATGCTGAATCTCGCCTGGCCCTGGGCTCTGGTTCTGGTGCTCTTGCCCCTGATTCTCAAATGGCGCAAGCCCGGAGCGCAATCGGTCGACGCGCCCGTGTTGCCGGTTGGCCACTGGCTGTCGGACCTGCCCGGTGTCAGTCGTCGTGGCAATGCCGTACCGCTCTGGCAGCAACTGTTGCTGTTCCTGATGTGGACGCTTCTGGTGGTTGCTCTGGCACGGCCGCAGCATGTGGGCGAGCAGGTCCAGATGCCCGTTTCCGGCCGGGATCTCATGCTGGTCGTCGACATCTCCCCCAGCATGGATGAACAGGATATGGTCCTTCAGGGCCGGAGTATTAATCGATTGCAGGCGGTCAAGCGCGTGCTTGATGACTTTATCTCCCGCCGCCAGGGTGACCGGTTAGGTCTGATCCTGTTCGGCACCGAGCCCTACGTACAGGCGCCGCTCACCTTCGATCTGGAGACGGTCAGAACCCTGATGCGTGAGGCGGGCCTTGGCATGGCCGGGCGCGCCACGGCCATTGGCGACGCCGTGGGCCTGGCAACGAAACGCCTGAGAAACCGGCCCCAGGATCAGCGCGTTGTGGTCCTGCTGACTGATGGCGCCAATACTGCGGGCGAAATCACCCCAGACAAAGCTACCGAAATCGCCGCGGCCGCCAGCATTCGCCTGTACACCATTGGTATTGGCGCCGAGTCCATGGTCCAGCGTGGGCTGCTGGGTTCGCGCCGGGTCAACCCATCCAGGGATCTGGACGAAAACCTGCTAACCCGCATGGCCCAGCAGACCGGCGGGGAGTATTTCCGGGCGCGCAGCCTGCCCGAGCTGGAGCTTATCTACGAGAGCATTGATCGACTGGAACCGATCGAGCTTGAAGGCAAGTTCTATCGGCCGGTAACCGAGCTCTATGTCTGGCCTGCCGGGCTCGCGGTCATTCTGTGGCTGGCGCTGTTCCTCGTCCGCCACGGGCGGGAACTTGTTGCTGAAACCCGCCGGAGCAAGGAGGAGGAAACGCATGTGGGCTGACTTCCATTTCCTGCGCCCGCTCTGGCTGCTGTTAATCCTGCTGATACCGATACTGTATCTTGCATTCCGGCAACTCCGCATGGGCGACAGCGGATGGTCCCGGCTTATTCCGGCCCGCCTGCTCTCGCCCCTGATTCGTCACAACGGCAGCTCGGGCCAGTCGAACAAGTCACCTCTGGTTCCGGCCTCTTTGGCTCTGATCATTCTGTCCCTGGCCCTGGCCGGACCGGCCTGGCGGGAGGCACCGACACCGCTGAAACAACCTGGCGACAGCCTCGTGATCGCACTGGACCTTTCACTGTCCATGCTGGCAACGGACGTGGAACCTGATCGACTGACCCGGGCCAAACGGAAGATCCGGGATATTCTCGAACTTCGGGAAGGCAGCCTGACCGGCCTGCTCGTCTTTTCCGGCGATGCCCACGTGGTGACACCGCTGACCGATGATGGCCGTACGATTGAGGGCATGCTCAACGTGCTGGACCCGGTGATCATGCCGGCGACAGGCAACCGGGCCGATCTCGCCGTTGCCCGCGCAAAGGCATTGCTGGAACAAGGCGCACCGGGCGAAGGTCGCATCCTGTTAATCACGGACAGCATCAATGACGACTACGAAGGTACCATTCGGGACACGCTTTCCGGCACCGGATACGCGCTCAATACCCTGGTCGTCGGCACCGAGAACGGAGGCCCCATTCCCCTCGCCCGGCGCGGTTTCATAAGGGAGAACGGCGACATTGTCATCAGTCGTGCTGAACCCGAAGCGCTGGCGGCACTCGCCCGCAGCAGCGGCGGCCAGAGCCATGAGCTGACCCTGGACGACACCGATATTGAAGCGCTCGACCTGAGCCCGCGGGACAGTGACGACTGGCAGGATTCCGAGGACGGCCTGACGGTCAATCGCTGGCAGGATGACGGTTACTGGTTGCTCTGGCTCGCGCTGCCGCTGGTTTTGGTGGGGTGGCGCCGGGGGGCTCTCAGTGCGCTTGCTTTGATCCTGCTGCCGGTCTGGCCGCAGCCGGCAGCCGCCATAAGCTGGGAAGAACTCTGGCAGAGGGAAGATCAGCGAGCTCCCGCCTTGATTCAGGACAACCCGGAATCAGCCGCCCGCCAGCTTGAAGACCCGGAATGGCGGGGCTCTGCGCTCTATCGTTCCGGCAAGTTCGACAGCGCCGCCGAAGCGTTTGCGCGCAATCAGGGTCCCCGTGCCAGTTACAACCGGGGCAATGCCCTGGCCCGTGCCGGAAAACTGGAAGAGGCCCTGGCTGCCTATGATGCGGCGCTGAACGCAGCGCCCGACATGGAAGACGCCCTTCACAACCGGAGAATTGTCGAGGAACTTCTGAATCAAAAACAGCAGAACCAGAACGGCAATCAGGATAACAACCAACAGGATTCCCGGGACTCCCAGGGCGACGGCAGTAATCAGCAACAAAACCGTCAGGACCAGAACGGAAACAGTGAAAGCGAGAATCCCGGCAGTCAGGGGAACAGTCAGCAGCAGAACCCGGAAAACAACGAGTCTTCTTCCGACACGGAGAATCAGCAAGGCGGCCAGACGGCTGAACAGAATCAACAGCAGGCGGGCGAGCGCGGAGATCCCGAGCAGGCTTCCGGGGAGCAGGAAACCCCGTCCGGCCAGTCCCCGGCACCCGCCCCTATCTCTGAAACGCCGCTGACCCAGAGCCAGGAGCAGTGGCTCAGGCGCGTCCCTGACAATCCGGGCGGATTATTACAGCGCAAATTTCTGCAGCAGTATCAACAACGCCAGACTCCATCCGATGAGGGCGATACACCATGGTAAAACGGCTGATGATTCCCGCCGTCTGTCTGTTTCTTCTGACGGCACTCTGGCTGCCGGCCCAGGCACAACCCCATACGCAGGCCCGGCAACTGACAGTCGAGCCGGACCGGACCCGCCTCTATGAGGGTGAGGTTCTGACCCTGACCGTAAAAGGCAGCATGGAGATAGACATCAATCTCGGCAACCTGTTCGACTTCGACATGTCGAGCTTGCCCAAGCCTGATATAGAGAAAGTGGAACCAGATTTTGAGATCCTGGCCCAGAACCAGCAGTACAGTATCCGCACCGTAAACAGTCAGATGGTGGGTGAAATCACCTGGACCTACCAGTTGGCACCGAAAACCACCGGCGAACTGACCATTCCTGCACTCACCTTCAAGGATGCTGTTTCGGAGCCGGTTACCGTGGAAGTCGTCGACGGCTCGCCGCCAGACCAGGCCGCGCCTGGAAGGGACAGCTTTATCGAGCTGTCCGCCGATAAGGATGAAGTCTATGTGCAGGAGCAACTGATCCTGACAGTACGGCTTTTCTTCAGGGGCAACCTCATTCGCGGCGAGCTGTCTGAGCCGACCCATCCCCATGTGATTATCGAATCCCTGGGCAGGCAGCAGGAATTTTCACGCTATCGCGACGGTGTGCGATACCGCGTGGTGGAGCGGCGCTACGCGATCTTCCCCCAACGACCGGGAACCTTGAAGCTGCCCCCCGTACGCTTCGAGGGACAGGCCAGAGATGCCTCTGGCAGCCTCCGTTTCCTGAGGGACAGTGAGGAGCTTTTTGAGGTGCCGGTCAAGGATGTCCCGGCCCAGTTCAGTGGCGATACCTGGCTGCCGGCAACAGGCTTGTCGCTTGAGGAGTCCGGGCTTCCTCCGTCACTGGAAGTCGCGACCGGCGAAAACATTACCCGAGAGATCAGGCTGACGGCGGCGGGCTTGCCCGGGGAGGCACTGCCACCCTTACCCGATACGGTCCCGGACGGACTGAGAAGTTACCCGGAAGAGCCAGAGAGGCAGACCGAAACAACGCCGGCAGGCCTGACCTCTTCGCTGAAGCAATCCGTGGCTCTGGTACCGGTTGAGGCGGGACAGATGACGTTGCCAGCCATTCGCATTTACTGGTGGGATACCGAAGCGGATCGGGAACGCGTTGCCGTCATCCCGGAAAAAACCCTGACGGTGACGGACCCGAATACCGTCGCCGCCGAACCGCCGCAACCCGCGAATGGAGAACCGGCCCCTGAACCGGACACGATTAGCCCGGAATCATCGACTGACCGGACAGCACCGGAGGCCGGGCCGTGGCAGTGGCTCACCCTGGCGTTCGGCATACTCTGGGCCGGAACCTTGATGGCATGGTGGTGGTCGCGCAAAGGCGCCAAGAACGCCCCCGCCTTTACTCAGCACAATGACGATGAAGATGTCGCCTTCGAGCACCTGATCACGGCCGTGAGAAGCGGTTCAGCCCAGACACCGGAGCTGCTGGTAGCATGGGCCAATCGGCACAGACCCGGCGAACACTTCCGTTCCGCGTCTGACGTTGTGCACCACTTCCAGGACGAGACCATGGCAACAGAGCTCGGCAAGCTCCAGGCCCGGTTCTTTGCGCCAGACCATGGCAACGAAGACTGGGATGGACGGCCACTGGCCCGGACTCTTGAGGCCATTCGGAAGCGAAAACAGACGCGGGCAAACGCCGATCTGCCTCCGCTTTATCCCGAGGGTCTCTCCTGAGGATCAGTCAATCAGTTGCTGATCGATCACAACCGCTACCGGCGCTTCCTGGCTCTCGTTAACGGCTACAGGAACGTCGGTGCTGCCCTGCCAGTCTCCTGCCTGGGCGGCCACATTGCCGGAACGACTGAGACGGGCGGTTACAACCACCTCGTCAACACTGGAAATGGTAGCCTGCGGTGACATGGCGTACCGGTCGTCCAGCCGGATCTCCACCGGCAACTGATCTGCCGTCAGCCGGGCTACTGCCAGAGGCGGGCCCTGCTGGACATTGGGCTGGCGAGCAAACAGGAACAGAGTGGTATCTGCAGGCACCTGATTCTGGAAATCCTCGGAAAGCGTTACCCGAACGGTAACCCCAGCACCAGAGGTTTCGGCTGCAGCCACCTGTGCCGGTGGTTCCTCGCCGAGACGCGTGTAGGCTTCACGAATACCTTCCCGAATGGAGCCAATCTGGGGGTGGTCGGGTGCTACGGTTTCGATTCGCTCCCAGTACTCGATGGCTTCCCGATAGTTCTGCTGGCTGAAGGCGTTGATCCCCAGCAAACCGAGGGCATTCACTTCATCCGGGTTCAGCTCACGGGCCTGCTCAATGGCCGCCGTAACCTCTTTCGTCATGGCGCCCTGGCTCCCGAAGAACAACGCCTGGGCAGACAGACCATAAGCAACGGCTCGCGCCCGACTATCGTCATTAACACTGCCGGCCAGTTGCCGGAACGCCCAGGCTGCATCGTCGAAGCGTTCCAGACGCATGTAGGTGCGTCCCAGCATTGCCCAGCCGTCCGGATTATCCGGGCTGGCTTCCAGCCGTTCCCGGAGCTGCCCTGAGAGCTCGGTCATCTGGGCCTGCCTCGATCCTTCGGTGGTTCCCATTTGCTGCATGGTAATGAACTGTTCAACCCGGTCCATCGCGCCCCAGCGCTCATACAGATAAACCGTGGCAGCCGGGATCAGTAGAATCGAGACCAGGGCCACTGCCATGGCACTCCTGCCGCCACTGATCACGGGCCTCACCTGGTCCTGCTCCGGAACGTCATCGAGCATGCTTCCCGCAAGCTCCTCCTTGAGTTGCCGGTAATTTTCGTCGTCCAGAATACCGGCCTCGTATTCATTGTCGAGCTCCTTCATCCTGGAGCGATAGGCCATCAGATTCTGGTTTTTCAGGTCCGTCTGCTTCCTCGTGCCGAGCCGATGGAAAAAGACGGGGTACAAGACAAACAACAGGGCAAGAACAATCAGTACCGTTGCGGCAATCCAGAAAGTGTCAGTCATGGAATTTCAGTCACAGGTTCAGAATTAAGAATGAGGTTGCGGCCAGGACATGCCAGAAAGTGCCGGCTTCAGGAAGATCTGTCCTGCTCTGCCAGCATTTTGTCGACACGGGCTTTCTCTTCAGTGCTCAACGCCGGGCCTGACGGCCCCGCTCGCCGGGAACGAATCACCACACCGGCAACCACCAGAAACCCGCCGAACACCGCAATCGCAGGTGTCGCCCAGAGCAGGAATGTCCGGCTGTCCAGCTCGGGTTTGTAGCGAACAAACTCACCAAATCTGCCAACGAGAGATTCAACGATTTCCTCGTTGCTGGCGCCGTCTTTCATCATCCGGTAGACCGCATCGCGCATATCCTTGGAGATAGGCGCGTTGGAATCGGCGATGTTCTGGTTCTGGCATTTCGGGCAGCGTAATTCCGCGATCAGGTTTTGGTAACGCTGCTCCTGAGCCCGATCCGAAAAATCGTATACGTCGGCCACCTCGGCTGCAGCGGCACCGGAAAGCAGAAGCACCAACATCAAATAAACGATCCGGACCATCAGCCATTCCCCTGAGCGTCATTGAACACAGGCAGCAGCGTTTGTTCCCAGACCTCCTTATTGACCACACCCACATGGCGATAGCGAACCACGCCTTCGGCATCAATCACGAAGGTTTCCGGCGCGCCGTATACCCCCAGATCAAACCCGAGTGTGCCCCGGGGGTCATAGATGATTTTCCGGTAAGGGTCGCCCAAACGGTCAAGCCACAACAGCGCATCCTCGCGGTTGTCCTTGTAGTTGAGACCAATGATGTTGACGCCTTTCTCTTCGGCCAGCCACATCAGGTCGTCGTGCTCGTCCTTGCAGGCGGGGCACCAAGTGCCCCAGACATTCAGCAGAGTGACCTGGCCACGAAACAGGCTCTGATCGAGCACGACATCAGCGTTGTGCAAATCTTTCAGACTGAACTCTGGCACCGGTTTGCCAACCAGAGCCGATTCCAGTTTGGTCGGATCCTTGCCGATACCCGCGAACAGCACGACACCAACAACAAGGGCAATCAGCAGTGGCAGAAAGAGCAGGAACCGCTTCATGAGGTAACTCCAGCGGACGTCGCAGAACCTGGCTCAGGCGCGACAGTATCGGTCTGCACCTTCGTGTCAGCTCCCTCCCGGATGCGGTAGCGGCGATCAGCGATAGCCAGGAAGCCGCCGGCTGCCATAAACAGCGAGCCCAGCCAGAGCCAGCGAACAAGCGGCTTGTATTGCAGCCGGATGGCCCAAGCCTCGTCGGTGATGCGCTCACCAATGGCCACGAAGATGTCCCGGAACAGACCGGCGTCGATATCGGCCTCGGTCATGACGCTCATCCCCACGGAGTATTGGCGCTTCTCGGGATGAAGCACGGAAACACGCTCGCCATCCAACATGACATCGAAGGTGCCATATTGAGCCGTAAAGTTAGCGCCCTGGCGCGCGCCGATATCCCTGAATACAAAATGATAATCGCCGACGGTCGCGACATCGCCCGGCACCATGCGAACATCACGCTCAATGCCGTAGTTGGAAACCACCGTAGCCCCCGCCATGGTAATGGCCAGGCCCAGATGCCCGAGCACCATGCCGTAATAGCTGCGGGACTGCCGCTTGAGGCCGTGCAGACGGCCTTTTCGGGACGATGATTTTTCCCAGAGATCCCAGAAAGTAGCAACGGTTACCCACATGGCAGAAAACACGCCGAGGAAAGCCCAGGGCTTGAATCCACCATAGCCGATCAGGACCGCCGTGGTGGCAACGATGCTGATTGCCAAGGGCCACAGCAGTTTGCGCGCCAGCCAGCCACCATCGGTTTTCTTCCAGCGGGAGAAGATACCAGCGCCCAGCAACAGGCCCGTTGCGACGGCCAGTGGGCTGAACGTCAGATTGAAGAACGGTTCACCGATCGACAGTTTGCCCAGTTCCAGATAATCAAGAACCAGCGGATACAGTGTGCCGACCGCCACCAGAATCGTGGCGGAAACCAACAGTACGTTGTTAAGAAGCAGGAAAACCTCTCGGGAAAACGAGCCGTAGCGCGACCGGACGTGAACCACCGGCGCCCGGAACGCATAGAGCGCCAGGCTTGCGATCACCGTTACTGCCAGCAGGCCCAGCAGGAAGGTGCCCCGCTCCGGGTCCGCCGCAAAAGAATGCACAGAGGTGAGCACGCCGGAACGGACCAGGAAAGCGCCCAGCAGACTTAGTGAAAAGGTGACAATGGCAAGCAGTACGGTCCAGCTCTTGAACACGCCGCGCTTCTCGGTAACGGCCAGCGAGTGCATGAGTGCAGTCCCCGACAACCAGGGCAGCAACGATGCATTTTCGACCGGATCCCAGAACCACCAGCCGCCCCAGCCCAGCTCGTAGTAGGCCCACCAGCTCCCGAGGGCGATACCCAGAGAGAGAAAGGCCCAGGCAACCGTGGTCCAGGGGCGCGACCAACGGGCCCAGGCGGCATCGAGGCGGCCATTGATCAGCGCAGCAATGGCAAAAGCGAAAGCAACGGCAAAGCCGACATAGCCCATGTAGAGCATCGGCGGATGCACGATCAGCCCGAAATCCTGGAGCAAGGGGTTCAGATCTGCGCCATCGGCGGGCACATTGGGCAACAAACGGTCGAACGGATTGGAGGTAATCACGATAAACAGTAGGAAGCCGACGCAGACCATGCCCAGCACCGAGAGCACCTGGGAGATCATCACCGCCGGCAGGCGACGGCTGAAAATAGCGACCGCCAACGTCCAGCCCGCCAGCATCAGTATCCAGAGTAGCAGCGAGCCCTCGTGACCGCCCCAAACAGCGCTGAACTTGTAATACCAGGGCAACAGGCTGTTACTGTTATTGGCCACATAGGCCACCGAAAAGTCGTCAGTCACGAAGGCATGGGTCAAGACGGCAAAAGCAAGCCCCACGAAGACAAACACGCCGGACGCCAGCGGCCTGGCGAACGCCTGAAGATTGTTTCTGCCGGTCAAAGAACCGGCCAAAGGGACTACGGATAGAAGCACTGCCAACAACAGTGCGAGAATCAGTGCAAGCTGTCCGAGTTCGGGATACATTAAAGGCCTCCAGAAACCAGGCTGTTAGATAAATCGGTTAGTAGGACACGGTTTCCGCACTGCCACTGGCTGCATGCCGACCCTTCGAGGCCTTCTCCAGCGCATCCGCGACTTCCGGCGGCATATAGTTTTCATCGTGCTTGGCCAGCACTTGATCGGCCACAAAGCGGCCACTTTCATTCAGCCTGCCCATGGCAACCACACCCTGCCCCTCGGCAAACAGATCCGGAAGGATACCGGTGTACTGGATCGGCACGGACGCGTTGAAGTCGGTCACCTTGAACTCAACCATCAGGCTGTCCGGATCACGGAGGACCGATCCCTCCTCGACCATGCCACCGGCGCGGATTCTGACATCCACCGGCGCCTCGCCTGCGGAAATCTGGGTGGGGTCGTAGAACAGATTGATGTTCTGTCGCAGCGCATAGGTGGTCAGACCCACAGCGATGGCCAGCCCCACCAGCAGGAACAGGACAATAGTCAGTCGCTTTTTTCGGATTGGATGCATCAGATATCTGCCTTTCAGTCTTGGGAAACCTTGACGCGGGTGAAGGACGCTGCCGAAGCTGACGCAGCCTGCGGGTCCTGCCGGCCTGCCTGAAACTCATAACCGCGACGGCAGGCCTCAATAGCGGCGTTGCGGCGACGCAGAGACCATACCATAAGGCCGATCATCAGCAGGAAAAATACGGCGTAACAGGCCCAGACATAGGGCCCGTGACCTTCCATCACCATAAATGCCGAAAAGGATTCAAATGCCATGCTTCAGCCCCTCCCGGCCAACACATAATCTTTAACCCAGCGCGTTCTCTGCTCGCGCAGAAGAATCTCGGTCTGCATACGCAAACAGGCCAGCCAGCCGAACAGCAGGTACAGCCCGAGTACCGAAAGGAGCAGCGGTACCCACATTTCCGCCGGCATGGACGGCTTTTCAGTCAGTTTGAACGTCGACGGCTGATGTAACGTATTCCACCATTCAACGGAGTACTGGATAATCGGTATATTCACCACCCCGACCAGAACCAGCACCGATACAGCCCGCGCCGCGGATTTTTCGTCGTTGATTGCCCTGTCCAGAGCAATGACACCACCGTACAGGAACAGAAGAATCAGCATCGAGGTCAGCCGGGCATCCCAGACCCACCAGGTACCCCAGGTGGGCTTACCCCAGACCGCTCCGGTAAACAGGGAAAGAAAGGTCAGTACCAGCCCCACCGGTGCGACCGACTTGACGAATACATCCGCCAGCTTCATGCGCCAGACCAGAGTGACGACAGCCGCCACCGCCATCATCACGTAGACCGACTGGGCGAGAAAGGCCGTGGGGACGTGGATGAAAATAATGCGGTAGCTGTTGCCTTGCAGGTAATCCTTGGGAGCATAGGCCAGCCCCCAGACAATGCCTGCCATCAACAGCAGGATGCCACCTGCCAGTAGCCAGGGCATCAGCCGGGCTGCAATCCCGAAGAACCATTTGGGAGAACCCAGCTTGTGAAAAAATTGCCACATCAGATGGTTACCGTCCTACCGTTACCTTGTTTTACCCGTTGAACAGGCTGATACGCAGCGCCGCTGCCGATGCAAAGGGTGCCAGGGTCAGTGCCAGCACCAGAAACGCGCCCATCAGGGCCAGATAGGCTCCCGCGGGAGCGCCCTCTGCGGCCGAAGCCACCGTACCTGTTCCGAAAATCAGGACGGGAATGTACAGCGGAATGATCAACAGGGACAAGAGCACCCCTGCCGACCGTAATCCAAGCGTCAGCGCCGCGCCGATTGACCCGATCAGACTCAGCACCGGTGTACCGATCAGCAGCGTTAGACACAAAACTCCGATGGAGTTCCCGTCAAGATGGACCATTACGCCCAAAACCGGCGTTAGTACCACCAGCGGCAAGCCTGTTAACACCCAGTGCGCCGCTGTTTTCGCCAGTACCAGCAGAAACAGGGGCTGGGGCTGAAGCACAAGTTGCTCGAGCGTGCCGTCGTCAAAATCATGGCGAAACAGGTGGTCCAGCGACAACAACACCGATAGCAACGCCGCTACCCACAGGATACCGGCCCCGGCCTCCCGCAGAAATGACACTTCCGGGCTAACCCCCAGGGGAAAAAGGGTTACGACCATGACAAAAAACAACAGCGGATTGAGCAGATCCTGGCGCTGCCGGAAGGCCACCTTCATATCCCGGGCAAACACGGTCTGCATTGCCGCCAGCGCACCGACGGTGTCTTGCCGCAAAGTCAGTGCCGGCCTGCAATCAGCATTCATCGGTCGACCCTCCGCCCAACACAATGCGTTGCATACCGGGCAATCTGAGATCGTGATGGGTCGTCACTACCACCGCACCTCCCTCGGCAGCCCGTTGTTGAAGCAGCTGTTCAATGGCGCTGACACCGCTGGCATCAATGGCGGTAAAAACTTCATCCAGCAGCCAGAGCGGCTCGTCGGCAATCAACAGGCGCGCCAGGGCAACCCGTCTTTGCTGCCCCGCCGAAAGATTGCGACAGGGCACATCCTGGAACCCGGTCAATCCGGTGCCATCAAGCGCCTGACGCAGAACGGGATCTGGCAGCGGCCGCCGCCCGGCCGTCAGTGCCCGGAGATTCTCCATCGGTGTCAGCAACGGCTTTATGCCAGGCCGGTGGCCAAGATACAGGGTATTGCGGAGGAATTCTTCCCGCTGGGCAGACCTGGACTTGCCGCACCAGAGCAGATTGCCGGACCAGGCGTCGTTCAGGCCGGCCAGCATTCGCAGCAGCGTGGTCTTGCCGGAGCCGTTCGGCCCCTCGACACGGGCGACCGTACCGGGCAGTATGGAGAACGACAGGTCACGGAACAGGATCCGTTCATCCCGCTCGCACTGCAGATCGACAGCCTGTAATAACGGCTCAGACATCAGGACCCCGTAACCAGGACGATGCGCGTGAAGACGGCATCGGGTGCATTCGTGACAGCGGCGACCATGAACATTGTTCGCGCATGACCTGCCGGCGCGGCGTATTATAACAAAAGCGCCGGCTGATTACTCTTGTCCAACATCAAATCAGTGACGATGAAACTACCCAACGGACAACAGCCCCCGACACCTCCAGCCCAGCCTGCAACACAGACGTCCCGGCCTTCAGTCTCAACCGAAGCGGCCCGGGAGCCCGTGGCCGCATCAGCGCGGCAACTGCTCGATCAGCTGCAGCTGACGAACCGGGAAACCACCCTGGCCCGGGTGGCCGAGATCATCAACCGTCAGGGCGGTAACAGCGCGGACCTGTTACTGGACATTCGCGGCAAGTCTCTTCTGGTTCAGGCGGCCGTCGGCAAGACTGAACTGGCAACCGGTGACTGGGTAAAAGTGATGCGGGCCGGCAATGAGCTGCAGCTGATGGGCAAACTGGCACCCGCACCCGAAGCCGGTATCGCCCGAGCGCTGGCCCAGCGACTGCCCTGGCAGCAAACCCTGGATGGTGGACTGGCAAGGCTGCTGGGCACTCTCACACAAGGCCTCCGGCAAGACCCGCTACCGGGCCAACTGCCCTCATCGCGAGGCCCCCAACCTCTGCCGGAGGCCGCCAGACAGGCTATTGAACAAATGATGGCGAGGCTGCCTTCGGGGAACAGTCTGACTCCCGGTTCTGGCAGCCAGGACACGACATCGCAACAGGTCCGGCAATGGCTTTCAGAAAGTGGCCTGTTCGCCGAGTCGCGACTGGCCCAGGCACCCTCTGCCCAGTTGCCCGATCTCAAGCTGGCGCTCGGTAGAGTGATCACCGCCTTGCTTGCCCAACAGGGCAGTACACCAGAACACTTCAACCGGCTGACACCTATCTCGACGCCAGAGCTCATGCAGGCGCCGCTGCAATTTCCCCAACCGCTGGCCACACCCCAGGCCCCCGGCAGTGGCGAAGCGCCCAGCGTCGGGCAGATGCTCCGCCTGCTGGCCGGAATGCTCAACCGGATCACCGTCAACCAGTTGCACAGCCAGGTACTTACTGCCCGTGGTGGCGGCGATGCAGCAGGGCCCGCACCTGCCTCTACCCTCGTACTCGATCTGCCATGGCTGACGCCACAGAATGAACCGAGGCTGGCGCAGGTCCGGATCGAACAATATCCCGAAGACCGGGAATCGGAAACCCGATCCGCGAAAACCACCACAGCCGAGTGGCGGCTTTCACTGACCATGGACCTGGATGAGGCTGGCTCCCTGCATTTCGATGTTGCCCTTCGCCAACAGGCAGTGAGCGCCCGGGTCTGGGCAGAAAAACAGACAACCCTGCGTCAGGTGAACCAGGAGCTTCCCGCGTTGCGACAGAGCCTAACCGATCTGGGCCTGGAAGTGACAGACCTGGATTGCCGCCGCGGCACGCCGCAAAGCAGCGTCACCCGACTCGAACACAGACTGGTGGATACACGGGCATGACATCAGAAACACAACAGCAAAGCAGGGCCGCCGTTGCGCTCAAGTACGACGGTGAGAAAGCGCCCACCATCAGCGCCACTGGCACCCACGAGCTGGCGGAGGAGATCATCCGAATCGCCCGGGAGCACAACGTTCCCCTTTACGAAAATGCGGAGCTGGCCAGCATTCTGGCCCGCCTGTCACTGAACGAAGAGATTCCCGAATCGCTCTACCGGGTAATTGCGGAGATCCTGGCGTTTGCCTTCCACATTCGCGGGCTCACCCCAGAAGATCGCAAACCCGGCGCACCGGATGATTCAGTGAATCAGTGAGCGCAGCGCCCAGGCCTGCTGCCAGTTGTCGCCACGCCTTGGCGCCACCGTGGTTTCAAAGTAATGACGCAGCCGGCGCCGATCCTCCGGCTGGTCCTTCAGGGCCGAGCCGATGATGTGGTGCATCAGCTGCTCAACCGTGATGCTTCCGCCACCGTAATACCAGGCGTTGAGGCTGGCCGCGTGAGCGACCGACACGGCTTCCGCGGTGGAAAGAGCCGAACCGGCGAGGCGATCGGTGCTGCGTCCGTCCAGGGTCTGGCCATTGCGCAGCTCGTGGAACATGGTCACCAGAATCTCGACCACCGATTCTTCCAGCGCCACCTCGATGCCAGCCCGACTGTTGGCCCTGCGGACCTCCCGGAGCACAACATCCATCTCGTCGGCCAGATGACGGATAGGCCGGATTTCCTCGAAGTCCATTCGCCGCTTCAGGGCAGCGCTCATCCGGTGCACACCCTCGTCGATACTGTTGGACGTGGCGATAACGTTAAAACCTTCCCGCGCGAGCACCACACCGTCCTCGCCCGCCAGCTCGGGAATCACCACCACCCTGTCGGACAGCACAGAGAGCAGCGCATCCTGCAGCGCCTGTGGGCAGCGGGCGATCTCTTCAAACCGGACCATTTGCCCTTCCATCATGCCCCGCAGCAAGGGGCTGGGTACCAACGCCTTCAGGCAGGGGCCCTCGGTATGCAGTACCGCTTCGTTCCAGCTATACAGCAGTTGCCCGACGCTGCTCACCGCCCCACCCTGCAAGGTTAACGTGGAGCTTCCCGAAATGGCGGCGGCCAGCAACTCCGACAACCAGGATTTGGCGGTACCCGGCTCGCCGACCAGAAGGCAGCCGCGGCTGGTGCACAGGGAAATGATGATCCGGACCACCATGGCCCGGTCGGCAACGAACTTCCGCTCAATGCCGAGTTTCTCATCCCCCATGACGAACTTTTCCACCGCCCGCGGCGACATCTGCCAGCCTGGTGGCACCGGGCCATGATCCATCCCTCTCAGCTTGTCCAGCTCAGCGGCATAGACCACTTCTGCCGGTTCCCGCTGGGCTGCCTTTGTAACCGATTGCTTGTTGCTCATTCCTGACTCCTGCGGCCGCCGCGAACTTCCGGTGCCATGCGCTCTCTCGGGAGAATACGGGGCAGTTCGGACAGCGGAATTATGCCTTCAATAACATGGTCCAGAGCACTGTCCCGCATGGTCACCAGTCCGGCATCGAGAGCGCGCCAGCGAAGCTCACCGATGGGCGGTTGGCTGGAAATGGCATTCCGGATGTCCGAATCAACTTCCATATACTCGACGATCGCCACTCGCCCCTGGGTGCCGCGGCCGTTGCATTTGTCACAACCGGCGCCCTGAAAACACCGGAAATCCGCGGGCGGGCCGTCGGGAAACACCTCGGACAGAATCACCGGGTCCGGCTCTGCAGGCTGGCAACAATGCTTGCAGATGCGCTTGGCCAGCCGCTGGGCGATGACAGCCAGCAGCTCACCGGCAATGGAATTCGGGTGGATACCCAGATCATACAAGCGCTGCAGTGAATCCACCGCGTCGTTGCAGTGCAGCGTGGACAGAACCACGTGGCCGGTCTGGGAGGCCCGTATCGCCTCCAGAGCGGTTTCCTGGTCACGGATCTCGCCCACCAGAATGACATCCGGATCTTCCCGGACAAACGCCCTCATGGCATCGGCGAAACCAAAGCCAATTTCTGATCTGACCCGGGTTTGTTGAATGTTGTCGATGGAGTACTCGATGGGGTCTTCCACCGTGATAACTTTCCGGCGGCCGTCATCGGCAAGGGTCTGCAGCCCCGCATACAGCGTGGTGGACTTGCCTGACCCGGTCGGACCGACCACCAGCACCAGTCCCGCCGGGTTATCCAGCAAGCGCTGATAACGGGCACCGATCATGGATGACATGCCAAGTTCGGCAATGGTCATGGCGCGGCCGGTCTGCGGCAGCAGACGTATAACGGCATGTTCGCCATGGAGCGAAGGCTGGGTCTGTATCCGCAGATCGTAGGCCATATCGCCGAGCTGCAGCCGGGACCGCCCACCCTGGGGCAGCCGGTGCTCGGCGATGTTCAGCTCTGCCCGCAGCTTGATGACGTTAATCACCCCTTTCATCTCCCGGGCCGACAGCTGGTACTGGGGCAGATCATGGAGATCGCCATCCACCCGAAGGCGAATGCGAATCCGGTCACCGTACTGTTCTATATGGATGTCGCTGGCTTTTTCACTTACAGCGTCCATCAGAATGGCTTCGTAGACAGACACCAGATAGGGGCTGACGTGCTTGTTTTTCGGATCCTTGCCCAGAAGCTGATCCTTGCTGCCAGTCGGGTCCGCCGCCTGGTTCGGGGTTGGTTCCTGATCCGCTGCAAAGCGGCGCCCTTTGGCAGTCAGATCAAGAGCTGACCAGAGCCGACGAAAGTCCGTCGGTGTAACCAGCAGGCAGTCAACCACCTGGTTAGGACTCAACCGCTCGAGCTGATCAGTGCGCGCATCGGGATCGTCGGTCACAACCGTGATCCGACCATCTTCCTCGGCGATGGGTATCAGTCGTGAGAGATCCAGAAACGTTCGGGAAAATCGCCGGAAAAGCGCCGGATGGAGATCCGGCAGAAGCTCGTCCGCATCGGTGAAGGTCATGCCCCGCTGACGGGCAAGAGAACGGTAGAGATCAATCTCTTCAAGATTCAGTTTCCGGCGGAGCACGTCCAGCAGCCGGCAATTCTGCTTCGCTGCCTCCGCCTTTGCCTCGGCCAGGACCGCTTCGTCCACGACACCCTGATCAATGAGGATCTGCTCGACGTTACGGTTGAAGTCGACCCAGCCCAGGGTGCGCACACGCTTGAGCTTGGCACCCTGTTTTTCGAACATGGCCAGGCTCGGGACGGGTCCCGCTCGCCCTTCAAGACACACCAGGCGCCCCCCCTCACGAACCAGGTGCGCCAGGGCAGTCTGGTCCCTGACAAACGAGGTACACAAAACGAGATCACAGAGTGGATCAGGCTCGGGCGCCTCTTCCGCACGGGCAACAACGACATCCACATTGTGCATACCCAGACGGACAAACCGCTCTCTGGCAGCCTCGGCGACAACGGCATTCCGCTCCACGTACAGGACCCGATGGGCGAGCCCGGACAGCACAGCGGCAAAATAGCCTGAGCCACCGCCCACGTGCATCACCATCTGATCCGGTTCTATTTCCGGGAGCAGGGAGAGAATGTGGCTGACAGTTTCTTCGCGGGGAATGGAGTGGCCGGTTATCGAGGCAACCAGGTCGGAACCGGAAACAAAATCATGGCGGGATACAGATCGAAGGGCCTCAAGGGCCCTCGGATAGACTCTCTTCATTCAACAACGTCCGTAACGGCTTGGTATCAGGCCGCCTGACGTTTTCTGAGTGCTGACACCAGCTCGGCCTCGGGACGGGAAATTCCGCACGTGTTCATAAGATCGTCGATATCGGCGCCGAGATCAACCAGTCGAGAGGCTTCATCGTAAGAGATTCGCAGCGGATCGTTCTGGCGCATTTCGTCGAGCGTGGTCCTCAGCTCGTGCAACTGACGCTCACAGCTAACCAACCGCTGCCCTACCCCCATGCTGCCACTGGTGGTGGCATGCAGTTCCCGGCCAAGGGTATCACAGCGCTCTTTCAGCGTTGCTCGGAGGCTACGTACCTGGCGCCCGAGAACCAGGCCCTGAACGAAAACCAGAGACAGGGCCGCAACAGTCAGCGCCCAGGGAAGGTATGAAGGAATTTCTGCAAACATGACGGATGTCTCCAGTTAATTGCCACGGAAGGCATCCATCGTGAGGCCTGTAGCGGGTTGCCCCGGATCACAGTGCCGCGATTTCAGCCCACTCGTGGTCTGACAGCATCTTGTCGAACTCAACCAGAATGATCAGTTCGCCATCCTTGTTGCACACGCCCTGGATAAATTTGGCACTTTCCTCGTTACCCACGTTCGGTGCAGTTTCAATTTCGCTGGCTTTCAGGTACACCACCTCGGCGACAGAATCCACCAGAATGCCCATAACCTGGTTGGCAGATTCCATAACCACAATCCGGGTGGCATCGGTTACTTCGGCATCGGCCAGGCCAAAGCGCCGGCGGGTGTCGATAACGGTAACCACGTTACCCCGAAGGTTGATGATGCCGAGCACATAATCCGGGGCCCCCGGAACCGGAGCAATCTCCGTGTATCTCAGCACTTCCTGAATCTGCATGACGTTCAGACCGTAGGTCTCATCATCCAGCCGGAAGGTAACGTACTGCAGTACCTGATCGTCCTGGGCCTGATTGGTTTGTCCGCTCGGGGATGCCATAGCGATGTTTCTCCTCTTGGGCTGCCCGGCGGGCAACCTGATCGTCAAAAAAATATCATCAGTGCCCAATACTATAGTTAAGGGCACAAACCGTGCCAGCACGGCTCGGTTTCATTCAGTAACCATTGTTTGCGTCAGCTCAGATCCAGATGGTGCTCTCTTTCCGCCCTCACCAGCAAGTCTGCCATGGTGCGCACATCAATCAGCGCACACATGTGGTCAATCACAGTGCCGGCCAGCCACGGACGCTTGCTTCGGGCTGTGCGCCAACGCACTTCGTCCGGCCGGAGGGTAAAGGACTGGGCGACGTCATCACAGGCGAGCCCCCAGTCGCTGTTATCCAGCCGGATCACGAACCGGTAGTTGTCCCGGGCATCGGGCGGCACCCGCCCTGCCATGATCCATTCGGCGGTATCCACCACCCTCAGGTTCTGATCCCGGTCCGGGCGGATTCCCATGTACCAGCGTGGACTTCCCGGGATGGGCCGGATCTCTTCTTCAATGCGGTGAATGGCACCGAGCAGAATCAGAGGCACCGCCAGCTGCAGACCGGCCACCGTGAAAATGAGGCACTCAAAGGGCTGTTCTGACCACTCCGGGCGGGACGGCGGCGCGGCCGGCTCCGGCGCAGGCTGAGCTTCAATCCTTGCCTTCGGCACCGGCGCTTCCGGCACCTGTCGCACCACTGGCCTCTCAGGTTCCGCCGGCGTTTCCCGGACCCGTTTGGGTGGTTCAGGTCTTGCCGGCGGTTTTTCGACGGTTGGCACAGATGCCGGTTTCGTGCGGGTTGCCACCCGCGGTTCCGGAGGTG
Organism: Marinobacter sp. DSM 26671; assembly: GCF_900112835.1. Classification (NCBI taxonomy): domain Bacteria; kingdom Pseudomonadati; phylum Pseudomonadota; class Gammaproteobacteria; order Pseudomonadales; family Marinobacteraceae; genus Marinobacter; species Marinobacter sp. DSM 26671. The sequence goes on from NZ_FONF01000017.1 coordinate 59,987, forward strand.
CAGGTTTCACCGGTTCCGGCGCTTCGATTTCCTCCCGAAGCGCCGTATCAGTGGCCGTGTGCAGCAGTTCGTCAAGATAACTGGCAATGGCAGTTTCCGGATCCGCCAGCCGTGTCAATTTATCGTCAGCCATGCTGACGCTCCTTCACCCTGCCCACCCGGGCCATGAGATCATCCAGCAGATGGCTGTAGGCGCGGACACCATGGGTTTCGGCATCCAGCGCGGACGGTGTTATGCCGCCCTGGCTGGCATCCCGAAACTTGGTGTCCACCGGAATCGCAAACTGCCAGAGGGACTCGCGGTAGGTCTTCCGCAACAGGTTCAGGCTTTTCACCGACGCCTGTGTCCGCCGGTCATACAAGGTGGGCACAATGGTGTAAGAAAGTTCGTTTTTCTGGGAACGCATGATCATCTTCAGGGTGTGGAGCATGCGCTCCAGGCCCTTGATGGCCAGAAATTCGGTTTGCACGGGAATGATCAGATGCTGGGCTGCCGCAAGGGCGTTAACCATCAGAACCCCCAGAGAGGGAGTATTGTCGAGCAGGACATAATCAAAGTCGTCCCAAAGCTGAGTCAGGGCCCGGGAAATGATCAGCCCCATGCCTTCCACGCCGATCATTCGTCGCTCAAGGGTAGCCAGGGCTGCACTCGCCGGCAAAAGGGACAGGCCCTTGCAGCTGGTCTCCGTAATCAGTTGGGCGGGTAGCCCTTCCGGAACCTTGCCCTGGTGCTGGAACAGGTCGAAAACACTGTGCGCGATTGTATCCGGATCGTAACCGAACCAGCTGGTGAGCGAGCCATGCGGGTCCAGATCCACAACGAGAACACGCTTGCCGCGTTCGGCAAGCAAGCCGCCCAGGGCGACCACACTCGTGGTTTTACCGACACCACCTTTTTGATTGGCTACTGCCCAGATTCGCACGCTTTGATTCTCCAGAGAATACATCGGTGTGGCCGGCAATTAACCGTTGCCACAGTCCCGTTTATCGGCCATTCCCCGGGCAACTTGAACCAGTCCTCGGAAAATCCGGCAAGCTGTTGCCGGCGCCTTATTGTTAACGGGGAGTAATACAGGAACCATGCCAATGGCTCTATACGCATCTGCCGACGATCGGGTCAGCGCATGGCACCGCGAATACTGGCGTCACGGGAGATCAGCAATACCACCCGGCGGTTTCTGCGGCGCCCTTCCTCAGTGTCATTCCGGGCAACCGGCTGATACTGGCCATAGCCGACAGCCGCCAGACGTTCCGGCTCGATGCCCTCCATCACCAGCATCCGGACCATGGCAGCCGCCCGGGCGGCTGACAATTCCCAGTTTGACGGAAAACGGGAGGTACTGATCGGCTGATTATCGGTGAAGCCTTCCACTTTGACAGCGTTGTCCCGGTTGTTCAGAACCGTGGCGATTTTCTCGACCACCTCGAACGCATCGTAATGGGGCTCGGCATCGCCGCTGCCAAACAACAGACTGTTGGGCAGATTCAGCTCCAGCCACTGGTCGCTGGTCTCAAGCGAAACCACGCCCTGGTTGATCAGCTCATCAAACTCCATGGAAAGCTGGTCAGCCATGGCTCGCAGCGCTTCGGTCCGCGCCTGCGCGTCCATCTCCGGATTTCGGGGCGCTTCGGTCACCGCCGGCGGGATTACGTTCTCGGCAGGCGCATTCAGCGATCTCTGGGGCTGGTCGCCAATCTCGATTGGCTGGAAGGAGCGCTGGGGTGCATTGAACACGCCGGTCAGGGTTTCAGAAAGGACTTTGTATTTGCCTTCGTTAACGGACGATACCGAGTACATCACGACGAAAAAGGCGAACAGCAGGGTGATGAAATCCGCGTAGGAAATCAGCCACCGCTCCTTGTTGTGCAGATCATCCTGGGGTTGCCTACGGCGCCGCATAAGTTGGCCTGCGCATGCTTACTGCAGGAAGCCCCGCAGCCGCAATTCGATGGATTTCGGGTTTTCACCCTCGGCGATGGCAATCAGGCCATCGATCATCATGTCCTCATAGCGGGTGCGCTCCCGCACGATACCGCGCATCTTGTTGGCGACCGGGAAGAACAGGAGGTTGGCCAGCGCCACACCGTAGATGGTGGCTACAAAGGCGGTTGCGATCCCGCTACCCAGGGATTGGGGATCCTCAAGGTTGGTCATCACCTGGATCAGGCCCATGACAGCCCCGATAATGCCGATGGTTGGCGAATAACCACCCATGGCCTCGAACACCTTGGCCGACTCCAGATCCCTCTGCTCACGGGATTCCAGATCAACTTCCATGATGCCCCTGATGGTCTCGGTTTCGGCACCGTCCACCAGCAACTGCAACCCCTTGCGGGCAAAGGGCTCCGGCTCGCGCTCGGCAAGCCCTTCAAGACCCAGCAAGCCCTGCTTGCGGGCTTTTACACTCCAGTCAATGACTTTTCCGATACCGTCTTCAAGGTTGATAAACGGCGGGAAAAAGACCCAGCGCACCTGAGTGAAAGCCCGCTTCAGCATGGGCCACGAGGTCTGCAGGATAGTCGCGGCCAGAGTGCCACCGATGACGATGATGGCCGCCGGCCCATTAAACAGTGAGCCAACCGCTCCGCCTTCCAGCAGGTTACCGCCAAGAATTGCGGCAAAGGCCAGTATGACCCCGAGCAGGCTCAGGATATCCATCAGCACACACCTTCCGCGAGGCGTGGCCCGATCTCGTCCAGGGACAATACATCATCCGTCAGCCCTGCCTTGGCGACGGCCATCGGCATGCCGTAGATCACAGACGATTTTTCATCCTGGGACCATATATCGGAACCGCTCTGCTTCATCATCCGACAGCCTTCTTTGCCGTCCGAGCCCATCCCGGTAAGAATGACGCCCAGCGTCTTGCCCGGAAAGCTGCGGGCAAGAGAACCGAAGGTAACGTCCACGCAGGGTTTGTAATTGAGCCGCTCGTCTCCGGGCAGAATACGGATCCTGGGCTGTCCGCCCCGATTCTCGACCATCATCTGTTTGCCGCCGGGCGCCAGCAAAGCCAGGCCGGGCCGCAACACTTCACCATCCTCAGCCTGCCGGACTTCAATCCGGCAGAGCTTGTTAAGGCGTTCGGCGAAGGCAGGCGTAAAACTCGCCGGCATATGCTGCACCAGAACAATCGGTGCCGGGAAGGTCGCGGGCAACACCGTCAGTACCCGCTGCAGGGCAACCGGGCCGCCGGTTGAAGTACCAATGCCAACAACGGCGTAATGCTTGGCCGGCCCACGGCGGCCATGGCGCCTGGGGGCCTCGGTTTCGCCCGGAGAACCTGCCGACGCTGCCGGAGCCCGGGTGTCAGGACGCTGACGCGGTGCTGGTTCCGGACGCGGGCGCCCTGCAGGCTCCGGCGCCCGGGAGGCCGGAGCTGAAGGTTCCGCGCGGGAAGGCGCAGGAGAACGGTTGCCGGGACGACTGCGGGCTACATCCAGAATCCGCTCAATCAAGATTTTCTGAAGCTGACTGTTGTCCCGGGCAATTTCTTCGAAATTCTTGGGCAGAAAATCAACGGCGCCGGCCTCGAGCGCATCCAGTGTGACCCGGGCGCCCTCATAGGTGAGCGATGAGAACATGAGCACCGGTATCGGATGTTTGCGCATGATTTCGCGCACGGCAGAGATGCCATCCATCACGGGCATCTCATAATCCATGGTAATCACGTCGGGACGCAGTTTCTCGGCCAGCTCAACGCCTTCCCGACCATTGGTCGCAGCACCTACCACTTTGATCTGGCCGGAGCTGGTCAGGATTTCCGTCAGCCGCTTGCGAAAAAACCCTGAATCGTCAACGACCAGGACAGAAACTGTCATCCACTTCTCCTACCCAATCCATCGTTCTTCGGCCTTCTCTGGCAAAAAGCGCCGGAAGGCCCGGCTCAACCGTAATGTTGCAACAGGCTTGGCACATCAATAATGAGTGCAATCCGGCCATCGCCGGTAATAGTGGCACCGGCCATGCCTGGCGTACCCTGGAGCGCTCGCCCAAGGGGCTTGATAACCACTTCTTCCTGACCAACCAGCTGGTCGACCACGAACCCGACCTGCTTGGTACCCATGGCCACAATGACAACATGGGCGTTATCGGGCACCTCCTGGCCAGCACCGCCACGAACCAGCCAGCGCTTGATATGGAATAGCGGGAAGACTTTATCCCGAACCACAATGCACTCGCGCCCATCGACGATGTTGGTCTTGGTCAGGTCCAGATGGAAAATCTCGACCACGTTGACCAGCGGCAACGCAAAGGATTGATCGCCCAGCATGATCATCAGGGTGGGCATGATGGCGAGCGTCAGCGGAACCTTGATGACAATGCGAGAGCCCTTGCCCAGCTCGGATTCGATGCTCAACTGGCCATTGAGCTGGCCAATCTTGGTTTTCACCACATCCATGCCGACGCCACGTCCGGACACATCCGAAATCTGCTCCTTGGTGGAGAATCCGGCGGCAAAAATAAGGTTGTAACACTCCGAATTGGTCAGCCGGTCCGCGGCGTCCTGGTCGTAGATACCCTTTTCGACTGCTTTGCGGCGCAGGACTTCCGGATCCATGCCCGCGCCGTCATCCTCGATAAACAGCAGAATATGGTCTCCCTCCTGCTCGGCAGAGAGGGTAACCGTGCCCTGGCGTGGCTTCCCGGCCTTCTCGCGGACTTCCGGAGCCTCGATCCCGTGGTCCACCGAATTCCGCACCAGGTGAACCAGCGGATCAGACAGCGCTTCAACCAGGTTCTTGTCGAGATCGGTTTCCTCGCCATGCATCACCAGGTTCACCTCTTTCTTGAGGTTTCTGGCGAGATCGCGCACAACGCGGGGGAACCTGCCGAACACCTTTTTGATCGGCTGCATGCGGGTCTGCATGACGGCGGACTGGAGATCAGTCGTAACCACATCCAGGTTGGATACCGCCTTGTGCATGTGTTCGTCTTCACTTTCAGCACCCAGACGCTGCAAGCGGTTACGCACCAGCACCAGCTCACCCACCATATTCATGATGTCATCGAGCCGCTTGGTGTCGACACGAACCGTCGTTTCCGCGGCCGGGGCATTCTCGCGAGCAGGCATCGCCGGTGCGGCAGCGCCTTTGGCCTCCGGCTTCTCGGCCGGCTTCGACTTTTCGGGTTTTGACGCGTTTGCTTTCGCTGAAGCTGGTTCTTTTGAAGATGCAGGCTGTTTCGGCGCTGAGGGCTGTTTTGGAGCTGCAGGCTCTTTCGAGGCTGAAGGCTCTCCGCCCGCGGTCGGGCTTCCGCCCTTGCCGTGAAGATCGTCCAGCAGTTTCTCGAATTCGTCGTCGGTGATCAGGTCATCGCCGCCAGCAGATCCGGCCTTGGCAGCCGGCTTTTCTTCTTTACCAGAAGCCTCTTCCTCGCCAGCTGGCGCACCGGCAAACTGACCTTTTCCGTGCAGTTGGTCCAGTAGCGCTTCGAATTCGTCGTCGGTTATTTCGTCGTCTCCAGAACTTTCCTGGTCACCGCCGGCCGATCCGGCGCTCGAAGCCGAGGAAACCTCCGCTGATTTCTCGTCCTGCAGTGCGTCCAGAAGCTGTTCGAACTCGTCGTCGGTGATGTCGCCACCGTCTTCTGCCGGTTCGCTCTCTTCCTGCTCAGGTTGAGCGGCAGCGGGCGGTGCCCCCTCGCCTTCAGGCTGGGCCAGGGCATCCAGACGGGCAATCAGTTCGTCCGGAGCCGGCGTCAGCTCCTCATGATTGCGGACCTGCTCAAACATGGCATTGACGTAGTCGAGTGCTTCTAGAACCACGTCCATCAGTTCGGAATCCACCTTGCGCTTGTGATTACGCAAGATGTCGAAAACGTTTTCCGCGGAATGGCAGCAGTTCACCAGCGCTTCAAGCTGAAGGAAGCCGGCTCCGCCTTTCACGGTATGGAAACCACGGAAGATGGCGTTGAGCAGATCACTGTCGTCAGGATGTCGCTCAAGATCTACCAACTGCTCTGACAGCTTTTCGAGGATCTCGCCGGCTTCTACCAGGAAGTCCTGCAAAATCTCTTCATCAGCATCAAACGCCATGCGTTACCCTCATTATTCAGAAACCGAGACTGGACAACAGGTCGTCTACGTCGTCCTGCCCCGAAACTACATCTTCACGCTCATCGGCCTTGATCTGGGGCCCGACGCCCTTCTCTGCAGACTCTTCTTTTTCTTCAATCTGGTGCACCGTGCCCGTGAGCTGGTCCACATGACTGGCCATCACCACCAGGCTGAGCATCTGCTCCTCAACCTCTTTCACCAGGGCGGTGACCTTCTGGATGACCTGACCTGTCAGATCCTGATAGTCCTGAGCCAGCAGGATTTCCGACAGGTTGCTGTACATGGTGTCGGCATCGGTTGCCATGCTGACAAAAAAACGATCAATCCGGCCGTACAGCTCGCGAAACTCAGCCGGCTGCATTTCCCGGCGACGCAGGCGCTGCCACTCATCACGCAACGCGGCGGCCTCGTCTCTGAGGGCATTGGCCACCGGCATGGTTTCCTCAACCAGGTCCATGGTCCGGTTGGCTGCTTCACCGGTCATCTGCACAACGTATTCGAGACGATCAGAGGCATCAGTCATCTTTGACAGTGCTTCCTGCTGCTCGGCGTTACGGGGATCAATCTGGAAGTTCCGGATTGCTTCGTGCAGGCTCCGCGTCAGCCGCCCTACCTCACGGTACAGACTCTGATCCCTGACCTCGCTGAGTTCATTGATCAGGGTCATGGCTTTGGCATAATCACCCGCATCAACACTCTCGGCCAGTTCCGCTGCCTGCCGCTGGAGCTTTTCCGTCACCTCCGGTTCAAGGCCCCGATGGTTCTTTTTGCTATCGCTCATGAGAGCCATCCGACCTCTGGTTACTGGATTCTTTCAAAGATTTTCTCAATCTTTTCCTTGAGCACGGCAGCGGTGAACGGCTTGACCACATACCCGTTTACGCCTGCCTGGGCAGCGGCAACGATCTGGTCGCGCTTGGCCTCAGCAGTTACCATCAATACCGGCAGGGTTTTCAGATTCTCGTCCGCCCGAACGGCCTTGAGCAGGTCGAAGCCTGACATGCCAGGCATGTTCCAGTCGGTCACCAGAAAATCGTATTTGCCGCTTTTGAGCATTGGCAGTGCCGTGTTGCCGTCGTCAGCTTCATCGGTGTTGGTGAAGCCAAGATCACGCAGCAGGTTCTTGATGATCCGTCGCATTGTGGAGAAGTCGTCCACAATGAGGATTTTCATGTTTTTGTCCAATGGGACCTCCAGTTAGTAACACCCGGAATTCGTTTGACCTTTGCGTTCAAAGTCTAGCAGGCCGCTGTTTTAACCGCTTATTGTCGGACCTTTGCTTCGGTTGTAAAGCATCGGTTACCAAAAACTACAGACCACCTCGTTGGCGACACAGACTGAACGCGGTCAGTTGTCCGATTCCTGACGCCAATCCGAGAGCCGCCCCCGAAGGCGCAGGGCTGCCTGGCTGTGAATCTGGCTTACCCTGCTCTCACTGACGCCGAGCACCGCGCCAATCTCCTTGAGGTTCAGTTCTTCCTGGTAGTAAAGGCTCAACACCAGCTTTTCCCGCTCCGGCAGGTCTTCAATCGCCTCAGCGAGGCTCCGCCGGAAGGCATCGGAGGACAAACCCTCAAGGGGATTATCCTGCGTCTCTGTCTGTTCTATCGGCAGCTCTCCGGATTCATTGAGCTCGTCGAGGCTAAAAAGTCGACCGCTGTTGGAATCGGAAAGGTAGGAGTGGTATTCGGGCAGCCCCATGCCCAGCTCTTCGGCCACTTCCTGATCGTGGGCTTCGCGGCCAAGTCGATCTTCAACGGCTTTGATGGCCTGGGAAATGCGACGGGCGTTGCGATGAACAGAACGTGGCACCCAGTCACCCTTGCGGATTTCGTCCACCATGGCGCCGCGAATACGGATACCGGCGTAAGTCTCGAAGGTAGCACCTTTGGTGGAGCTGTAACGCTGGGCGGCCTCGAGCAGACCAATCATGCCGGCCTGCATCAGGTCTTCAAGCTGGACGGACGCCGGCAGGCGAGCCATCAGGTGAAGGGCAATTTTCTTGACCAGCGGCGCGTGCTGCTCAATGAGCTGAGCCGGCTTCTGCGCACTTGACTGGTTATAGATTCCGAGGTTTTTCGCCAATGTCATGTATCCGGTTTTTTGTTTGACTGGATCCGATTCAGACTTCGACGAGCCGCTCCACAAAAAATTCCAGATGCCCGCGGGGAGAGGACGGCAACGGCCAGCTATCTACCTTGTCCGCCAGCGCCTTGATGGCCAGTGAAGCTTTCGCCCTGGGATAGGCGTCCAGCACCGCACGCTGCCGCTGAACCGCTTTCTTCACGGCCTCATCGTAGGGGACTATTCCTACGTATTGTAGTGCCACATCGAGGAAGCGCTCGGTGACCCGGGTCAGTTTTTCAAACAGATGCCGGCCTTCCTGCTCATTCCGGACCTGATTGGCAAGAATACGGAAGCGGTTGGTTCCATAATCACGGTTCATCAGCTTGATCAGGGCATAGGCATCGGTGATCGAGGTCGGCTCGTCGCAGACAACCAGCAGCAGCTCCTGCGACGCTCTCAGAAAACTGACCACTGACTCGGAAATACCGGCGGCGGTATCAACGATCAGGACATCGATCTGATCACCCAGTTCGCTGAACGCATTAATCAGCCCGGCATGTTCCATGGGGCTGAGCTGGGTCATTCGTTGGGTACCGGAAGAGGCGGGGACAATCTTGATGCCACCGGGACCATTCACCAGAACGTCCTTCAGATCACAGTCGCCCGCCAGAACATCCTGGAGGTTGCGATTGGCAGTGATGCCCAGCAAGACGTCGATATTGGCGAGCCCCAGATCGGCGTCGAGCAGCACCACTCTCCGGCCTTTCTGCGCCAGGGCGATTCCGAGGTTCACCGACACGTTACTCTTGCCGACACCACCCTTTCCGCCGGAAACTGCAATCACCTGTACCGGATGTGCTCTGCTCATACTGTTTTTGGTCTCTCGCCACGTTTCGCCGGCTTTGTCTCCGACGCCTGCTGTCAATCTGTCCGGTCTCAGGCGTGCTCTTTCAGGCCCTCTGCGACCGCTTGCTGTTGCTGGAGTGTTTTCAGCCGATCCACGGCCAACCGCACCAGCGGAACGGCTTCTGCGTGGTGCAGGTCTTCAGGAATCTTCTGGCCGTCTGTGTAATAGGCTACCGGCAGACCGGTTTCCATCACAAACCCGAGAGACTCGCCCAGCGTCAGGGCCTCGTCGATTTTGGTCATCACACAGCCCGCAAGATTTGCCATCTTATAGCAATGCCACACGGATTTCATGATGCGAGGCTGACTGGTTGCCGAGACCACCAGATGGGTTTTGATATTGTGATGGCTGCGAGCCAGTTCGGCCAGCTGTTCCTGGTAGCCTTTGTCCGCACTGGTCAGTCCGGCGGTATCAATCAGCACCAGATGACGGTCTGACAGTTCGTCCAGAATATCGTCCAGACTGTGACTTTCATCCACGACCCGAACCGGCACATTCAGGATCCGACCGAACACGAATAACTGCTCGTGCGCCGCCACCCGATAGCGATCCGTGGTAACCAGGGCCACGGAATCGGAGCCATGCTTGAGCACGTAACGAGCGGCGAGTTTTCCGATGGTGGTGGTTTTCCCGGACCCTGTCGGACCCACCAACGCATAGGCGCCGCCCTCATCCAGCCACTCCATTCGGGAGGTCCGAACCCCGGTACACAGCATTTTCAGGGACTGCTTCCAACCGTCTTCCAGGCGCCCCGCCTTGTGACGACGGGAAATTGACCCCGCCAGATCACTGCCGAGGCCGAACTCCTGCAAGCGCTCGGCAAGCCTCTGCTGCACGGCGGTGGTCGCAGAAACCTCCGGCTCCTGTTGCGGCCGATGGCCCTGCATCATGTCTTTGAGCGAGCTGATCTCGGCCCGCATCTGCGCCAGCTCATCGGAATAGGCTTCCCTCGGCGCCTGTGGCAGAGGTTCAATATCACCAAAACCACCGCTCACCTCTTCCTGAATGGCAGCGAACGAACCGGCGTAGCTCGCGCCCTGCGATGCCCGCTTTTCCCGTACTTCACGGATGCGGTCCCGGGACCGGCTCAGCTCGTCCTCAAGACGCCTGTGCTGGTCGGCCTGCATCTCGGCCAAGCGGGACCCGTTGGTGGCTTCTTCTGCCTGGTTGCCCAGTCGCTGGCGCGCCATATTCTCGTCATAGTCCAGCGCCGTCACAATTTCGACACCGCCGTCGACCCGACGATTGGAAAGGATCACGGCGTCCGGCCCCATCTGTTCACTGACCTGCTTGAGCGCCTCGGCCATGGTCTGAGCAAAAAACCGTTTTACTTTCATGATGCCTCTTCCTCCACCGGCAACGCCGTGCCGGCGCTGTCCGCTCTGTCATCCGCGCCGTTACTGGCCAACGGACGCCACGATCGTAATCTGTTTGTTATCCGGAATTTCCTGGTACGAGAGCACATGGAGCCGCTCTACCCCGTAGCTGGCGAACTTCGCCAGCACCGGCCTCAGGGGCCCGGACACCAGCAGAATGGCTGGCTTGCCGAGCATCTCCTGACGCTGGACGCTCTCCTGAAGCGAGCGCTGGAGTTTTTCAACCATATTCGGCTCCAGGACCAGGCCAATATCTTCCTGTCCGCCGGATTGTTGACTCTGTTGAACAGACTTCAGCAATAACTGTTCCAGATCCGGATCCAGGGTGATCACCGGTATCTCCGATTCGTTGCCGCAGATACTCTGGACAATCATCCGGCGCAGGGACTGCCGCGCAACGGTGGTCAACAGCTTCGGATCCTGACTCTTCGGATGCACGTTCACGATGGCCTCGGCAATGGACCGCATGTCCCGGATCGGCACTTCTTCCTTCAGGAGATTCTGCAGCACTTTCAGCAGCAGACTGATGGATACGGTGGTGGGTACCAGTTCCTCGGCCAGCTTCGGAGAAATCTTTTCAAGCTGATCCAGCCATTTCTGGACTTCTTCGTGGCCCAGCAGCTCGTGGGCGTGTTTCTGCAGGACCTGGTTAAGGTGGGTCGCGACCACCGTACTGGCATCGACCACGGTATAGCCGAGGGTCTGGGCCTGGTCTTTCTTGTCTGGCTCAATCCAGCTGGCGTCCAGACCGAACGCCGGATCCTTGCCTTCAATGCCTTCTATCTTTCCGAATACCTGACCGGGGTCGATGGCCAGTTCGCGGTCCGGATGGATTTCCGCCTCGGCAATGGTCACGCCCATCAGGGTGATGCGGTAGACATTGGGCATCAGATCGAGGTTGTCTCGAATGTGGACCGAGGGCATCAGGAAGCCGAGATCCTGGGACAGCTTTTTACGAACGCCCTTGATACGACTGAGCAACTGGCCACCCTGTGACTTGTCCACCAGCGGGATCAACCGGTAACCCACTTCCAGACCGACAATATCGACAGTGGACACATCGTCCCAACCCAGCTCCTTGGTCTCTCCGGGGGCCGGTAACTGACGACCCTGATCGCCGCCAGCATCACCGCCTGGAGGCAGATCACGACCCGCCGGCCGTGGAGCCGCCCCGCCCGCGCCCCTGACCGGGAATGCGCCATCTTCTTCGACGGTCTGTCGCTGGTGCTTCCAGATATACCAGGCAGCGCCAGCGGCCAGTGCACCCAGACCCAGGAAGGCCACGTGGGGCATGCCGGGAATCAGACCGAGAATGATCAGGATAGCGGCGGCAATGGACAGCGCCTTGGGCGCGCTGAACATTTGCTGGAGGATCTGGCCACCCATGTCCTGGCTGGAGGTAACCCGCGTTACCATGATTGCAGCCGACGTGGACAGCAGCAGCGAGGGTATCTGTGCCACCAGGCCGTCACCAATGGTCAGCAGCGCATATCGCTCCATGGCCAGCCCGAAATCCAGATCGTGCTGCAGCATACCAATGGCAATACCGCCAATGATGTTGATGGCAAGAATCAGCAGGCCAGCAATGGCGTCGCCCTTCACAAACTTGGACGCACCGTCCATGGAGCCGTAGAAATCCGCTTCCTGGGCGATTTCGGCACGACGATGCTTGGCCTCATCCTGATTGATCAGGCCGGCGTTCAGGTCCGCATCAATTGCCATCTGCTTGCCGGGCATAGCATCCAGCGTGAAACGGGCGCTCACCTCGGAGACCCGGCCGGCACCCTTGGTCACGACCAGGAAGTTGATGATCATCAGGATCGCAAACACCACCAGACCCACGGCGTAATTGCCGCCGATCAGAACGGCGCCGAAGGATTCGATCACTTTACCGGCGGCATCGCCGCCTTCGTGGCCGTTCAGCAGAACAATCCGGGTAGACGCCACGTTCAGGGCGAGACGCAGAAGTGTGGCTACCAGCAGGACTGTCGGGAAGGACGCAAACTCCATCGGCCGCAGGGCGTAGACACACACCAGCAGAATGACAATCGACAGGGTGATGTTGAAAGTAAAGAACACGTCCAGGAGGAACGCCGGCATGGGCAGAATCATCATGCCCAGCAAGCCCATCAGCATGATGGGTATGCCCAGGTTGCCCCGCGTCAGGGTTTTGACGTTATTGAGGACTAAAGCTCTGTCCATGCCGGATACTTCTCCGATTGGCCGTGCCTGCAGGCGTTTTGAAGGTCGAAAATCTGACACCGGAGCGTCGTTTGGAAGGGTTATCGCAAGATCCGTACCACCCCTTAGGGGATTTCCGTTAAGCAGCCATTTGCGGCCTGACTCGCCTTGCCAGATGCGGTATCCTTGCGCCATTTGATCGCGACGCCAAAATTCCAACCAGACACACAGGTGACCCCATGCCAATCCACGAGGTAAAACACCCTCTGATCCGCCACAAGCTCGGCATCATGCGCCGTGCGGATATCAGCACCAAGAATTTCCGGGAGCTGGCACAGGAAGTCGGTGCACTCCTGACCTACGAGGCCACCAAAGACTTCAATCTGCAGGAAAAGACCATCGAAGGCTGGGCAGGGCCGGTTAACGTGGAACAGATTCACGGCAAGAAAGTCACCATCGTGCCGATCCTGCGGGCCGGCCTTGGCATGCTTGACGGTGTCCTCAGCCTGATTCCGGTGGCCCGGGTCAGTGTTGTCGGCCAGATCCGCAATGAGGAAACTCTCGAGGCCAGCACCTACCTTGAAAAGCTGGTGGGCGAACTGGACCAGCGCATGGCCATGATTGTCGATCCAATGCTCGCCACCGGCGGCTCAATGATCTCCACCATTGACCTGCTCAAAAAGGCCGGCAGCACCGAGATCCGGGCCCTGGTTCTGGTTGCCGCGCCTGAAGGCGTTGAAAAGGTTCTGGAAAAACATCCGGACGTGTCTATCTACACCGCCTCCGTTGATGAGCGCCTCAACGACAAAGGCTACATCCTTCCGGGTCTCGGCGATGCCGGTGACAAAATCTTCGGTACCAAGCAAAAGGACGTTTAAGAATGCAGGACCATACCAACGACCCGGTCTGGAAACAGGCCATTGCTGGCTCCCAGATGCTGCTGGTGGCGTTCGGCGCGCTGGTTCTGATGCCACTGATTACCGGGCTGGATCCCAACGTGGCCCTGTTCACCGCCGGCCTGGGCACCCTGATCTTTCACGTGGTGACCGGCGGTCAGATCCCGATTTTCCTCGCGTCGTCCTTCGCCTTTATTGCCCCCGTGATTGCCTCCAAAGGCAAGTTCGGCATGGAAGAGACACTCGGCGGCCTGATGGCAGCGGGTATTCTCTATATTTTCCTCAGTGGACTGGTGCGGCTGCGGGGCACCGGCTTTGTCCGCCGCCTGCTGCCGCCAGTGGTTATCGGCCCGGTGATCATGACTATCGGTCTCGGCCTGGCGCCGGTTGCCGTTCACATGGCCTCCGGCCGCACCGGTGATGGCGCCAACCAGCTGATTCCCTACGACACGGCGATCTGGATCGCCATGATCTCGCTGGCCGTAACCATCATCATGTCGGTCTGGTCGAAAGGCATTTTCCGGCTGATTCCGATCATGTTCGGCGTTATCACCGGCTACATCCTCTCCGCGTTTGCCGGTATCGTGGATACCACGCCAATCCGGGACGCCGCCTGGTTCGCCGTTCCCAACTTTGTTGCGCCGGAATTCAGCTGGGGCGCCGTGCTGTTCATGATCCCCGTCGCCATTGCCCCGGCCATTGAACACATCGGTGACGTGCTGGCCATCGGCAACGTGACCCGAAAGAACTACCTGGAAAAGCCGGGCCTGCACCGCACCCTGCTGGGTGACGGCCTGGCCACCAGCGCCGCCTCCATGCTTGGAGGACCGCCCAACACCACCTACTCGGAAGTCACCGGCGCCGTTATGCTCACCAAGAATTTCAACCCCAAGGTCATGTGGTGGGCTGCCTGCATCGCCATTGTTCTGGCTTTCGTTGGCAAATTCGGCGCAGCACTGCAAACCATCCCGGTGCCCGTCATGGGCGGCATCCTCTGCCTGCTGTTCGGTTCCATTGCCGTCGTTGGCCTGAACACACTGATCCGCCACCAGGTAGATCTGTCGCAGTCTCGCAACCTGGTTATCGTAGGCGTTACCCTGGTGTTCGGTATTGGCGGCATGGTGCTCGGGCACCTCGAAGGCATCGCGCTCTGTGCGGTGGCTGCCATCATCCTGAACCTGATACTGCCCGGCAGCCGCGAGGCATGGGGTAAAGCCGTCTATGAGCAGAAAGCCGACTGACAGCTCCGGCATGCCCCCCCGCGGCATTCGGTTACGGCAGAAACACCCTCTGCTCCACATGGTCGAAGCCGATCTGCCCGACATGGCCGCCCGCAAGGCCCTCCGCCTGATGGCCACCGGCCGACTGGCCGCCGCCATGGCCAAACGCCCGGGCTCGGTTTACCTCTCCGAAAGCTACTACCAACCCCGCCAGCCGGTGCTGAACACTACCCTCAAAGCGCTCGGTAGCGTCCTCGGGGCCGTTACCCGCAGCGAGGTATCTTTCCACTTCCAGACCGACGAAGAGGCACGGGAACATCTCCTGTCCTGTGGGTTTGCCTCCGCCACAGTGCACGATCCGCGATCCTGGTATGGGATTCTGCCAATCCCCGAAAGCCGCGGAGAGCCGATGGTTCGGGTTATTGAGGCTGGTTGCTGATCTTACGTTCAAGTCCTGCCCTAGCCTGCTGTTTCGGTGGAAGAGGTTTGTGGGTCTGCTTCCCAAAAAACGCTACGAGCACATCCATGTGCGCTTGGCTGTGGCCATCCATGGCCACAGACATTTTTGGGAAGCAGACCCACAAACCTCGCACAACTGACGGGAATCCGCCAAAACCACTAAGGTTGGATTAGGCGAAGCTGTAATCCGACCTACGATTCTGACATTCAATGCGATATCGAATCGCTCAGAAGCGGGTTGTCGGGTTGGCCTCCCAAAAATGTCGGCGGCCATGGATGGCCGACGCCAAGCGCACATGGATGTGCTCGTAGCGGTTTTTGGGAGGCCAACCCGACAAGCCGCCAGCACCAGTCCTCGCAGGCTACCAAAAGAAACCCAACTCCAAACTAAACGTCCCGCCGCAAATCCGAAGGAATCGGGAACTCCGGCATACCGGGCTTGGGCCCGCGCCCCTTCCGGAACTGTCGGAGCTGGAACACATAGGCGAGCACCTGGGCAATGGCCATGTACAGGCCATCGGGAATCTCCTCGCCAATGTCGGTGTTGTGGTACACCGCCCGGGTCAGCGGCGGCGTTCTCAGAATCTCGACTTTGTTTTCACGGGCAATCTCCATGATCTTGAAGGCCACCTCATCGGCCCCCTTGGCCACCACAATCGGCGCAGCCATCGCCTTCTGATCGTACTTCATGGCAACCGCATAGTGGGTCGGGTTGGTGATCACCACGTCGGCGGTGGGCACGTCCTGCATCATCCGGCGCTGGGCCATTTCGCGCTGGAGCTGCCGGATCTTGCCTTTTACCTCCGGCTTGCCCTCAGTGTCCTTGTACTCGTCTTTCACCTCCTGCTTGGTCATGCGCAGTTTTTTCTGATGATCGTAGATCTGGAAGGGCACGTCGATCGCCGCGATGATAATGGTGGCGCAGGCCAGCAGAAAGAAGCTCCAGGCAATGGTCCAGAGCACGTGTTCCATGGCTGGCACCACCGGCTCCTCAGCAATGGATAACAGGTCTTCGGTACGCAAATTAAGGATGAGAATCGCGATGGCCATAACCAGGCCGACTTTAGCGATGGCTTTGACCAGCTCGATCAGGGAGCGCAGGGAAAACATGCGGCCGAGACCCTTGATCGGGTCCATGCGATTGAGTTTGGGGGCCACGGCCTTGCCGCTGATCAACAGGCCTCCTATGCCGATGGACCCGAAGATGGCGGCAATCAGCAGTAGCACGAGAATGGGCGCGAGGGCCCAGGCAGCTTCCTTGGCGGATTCGACGAGCTGAACGCTCATGTGGCGCATGTCAAAGATGGCGGAGCGTTCGATCACGAAGCTGTCGCGCATGATGGCTTCCAGCGACGCACCCAGGCTGGCGCCGAACATGAGCATGCCGCCGGCGCCGGCCAGGAGCACAGCCATCGTGGCCAGCTCCTTGGAACGGGCAGTCTGGCCCTCCTCCTTGGCTTTCTCAAGCCGTCGGGGGGTGGCCTCTTCCGTTTTTTCCTGACTGTTGTCGTTTTCTTCGGCCATGAGTCTTTACGGCTGCCCCTGCAGTCCCCGCATGAAATCAAAGGTTTCTCGGGTGTACTGATCGAAGTGCGGCAGAAAATTGGCGTGCAGCACCCATATGGCAAACAATCCAAAAATCAGGCCAATCGGGAAACCGAGGGCGAAGATGTTCATCTGCGGTGCCGCACGGGTCATCACGCCGAAGGAGATGTTGACGATCAGCACGGCGGTAACCGCCGGCAACGCCAGGAGCATGGCGGAGGCAAACATCCAGCTGATCCGGTGGGCCAGTTCCCAGACGCCGTTCTGGCCCAGGCCTTCCATGCCGATAGGCAGGGTCCGGAAGCTTTCGATAAAGACTTCGAAGGCAACAAGGTGTCCGTTCATGGCCAGGAACAGCAGGGTGATGGTGATGGTGTAGATCTGGGACAGTACGGGCACGTTCACGCCGTTGGCCGGATCAACCATGGAGGCGAAGCCCAGGCCCATTTGCATGGCGATCATCTGGCCGGCAACGACAAAGAGCTGCCAGAGCGCAGTGAGCGCGAAGCCCATGCCCACGCCAATGAGGATCTGCTGAAGCGTTATCACCACCGCATCGGTGCTCAGGGCTTCCACCTGAGGTACGGGCGGAATCATGGGCGCGATAAGAATGGTCATGAGCAAGGCGAGTCCCAGCCGGACCCGTGCGGGCACCAGCTGGGTACCGAAGATGGGAATCACCATCAGGAAGCTGGCCAGGCGGAACAGGGGCCAGATGTGCTGGCCGACCCATTGGCCGATAACGTCCGCGCTGATTTCCGCCGGTATCATCCGTCAGCCGATCAGGTAAGGGATGCTGGAGATCAGGCGGTTGGCATGGTCCAGCAGTTGGGTCAGCATCCAGGGTCCCCAGACGATGATAACGACAAGCGTGACCAGCAGGCGTGGCAGGAAGCTCAGGGTCTGCTCGTTTATCTGGGTCGCCGCCTGGAAGGTGCTGACAACCAGACCGATAATCAGACCCGGTCCGATGATTACGGACGCCAGCAGGACTATCAACCAGAGTGCTTCGCGCAGGATGTCGATAACCGTTTCCGGAGTCATAAGGCCTCCTATATTCCGTAACTGGCAGCCAGGGTGCCCATGACCAGGGCCCAGCCGTCCACCAGCACAAAGAGCATGATCTTGAACGGCAGGGAAATGATGATCGGCGACAGCATCAGCATACCCATGGCCATGAGAACACTGGCCACCACCATATCGATAATCAGGAACGGGATGAACAGGATAAACCCGATCTGGAACGCGGTTTTGAGCTCACTGGTTACGAATGCCGGCATCAGTATCCAGAAGGACACGTCCTGCGGTGTATCGTACTGTGTGTCGGAGATCCGCATGAACAGGGCCAGATCACTCTCGCGGGTCTGTTCCAGCATGAATTTCCGGAACGGCTGGCTGGCAAGCTCAACCGCCTCCAGGGAGGTCACCTCTTCCTGCATGTAGGGTTGCAAGGCGACGCGATTGGCCTCCTCCAGCACCGGTTTCATGATGAAGATACTCAGAAACAGGGCCAGCCCCAGAAGAATCTGGTTCGAGGGCGTGGACTGCAGGCCAATCGCCTGACGCAGGATGGCAAACACAACGATGATGCGGGTAAACGAGGTCATCATCATGAGCATCGCCGGCAGGAAGGTGAGCGCAGTCATCAGCGCCAGGATCTGCAGGGTTACCGAGTATTCCTGCGCGCCTTCGCCTTCTCCGGGCGTTACGGTAAACGCCGGTATACCCGGGATGCCCGACGGCTCCTGGGCCAGGGCCAGAGGTGCCCAGAAAAAGCCTGCCAATACGATCAGGGAAGGAAGCAGTCGCTTGATGGTTGCGGCAAGCATGGGGCTAATCGTTCCTTGTCGGGGAGGTCCAGGATTTGCCGATCATGCCCTGCAGGCGACGGGCAAAATCACCGGAACCGGCGCTCCCGGCCTCGACAACCGGCTCGTCAAACACATGCAGAGTCCGGATCGCCGATGGGGTAATACCCAACAGGATCTGTTGGCCGCCCACCTCAATCAGGGCAATACGCTCGCGAGCTCCAATGGCCATCACCGACACCACCTTGATGGCGTTATTGTTCATGCCGGTCATGCCGTTCATCCGGCGGATGATCCAGGCGCAGCCATAGATCACGGCAACCACGGCCACCAGACCCAGCCCCAGGCTGAGAATGGTTCCGAGGGTATCCGGGGCTCGCACCGGCGAATCAGGCGCAGCAGTCTTTGCCGTTTCCTGGGCAACAACCGGATTGATCACAAGCAGCGCCAGTGCCGCAGTCACTCTGGACCACATGTTACTTCTGCAACCGCTTGATACGTTCGCCCGGGCTGATCACATCGGTGAGACGGATGCCGAACTTTTCATTCACCATGACCACCTCGCCATGGGCGATCAGGGTACCGTTTACCAGCACGTCCAGCGGCTCGCCCGCCAGCCGGTCAAGCTCGATAACCGAGCCCTGGTTGAGCTGCAGCAGGTTCCTTATCGGAATCTCAGTGTTGCCCACTTCCATGGAAATGGTGACCGGAATATCGAGAATAACGTCGATATCCGGAGCCGGGCCTCCCCCTTTCGTGGGTTCGCTTCCGGTTTCAAACTCCTCCATGGGGGCAGCCTGAACATCATCCTCGGCCTCGCCGGCCTCAGCCATCGCAGCGGCCCACTCGTCCTCGCGTTCGCCCTCATCCCCGGACTCTTCCATGGCGGCTTCCCACTCGGCAGCCAGCTTTTCGTCCTCGCTGAGTTCCTGCTCGTCTTTCTTGTCGTCGTCAGCCATTGTTTCCCACCTTGAATTGTTTCTTCACCTTGGGCCTTGATGCCCGCTCATGAATCCGCAGTGCCAGTTTCCCGTCACGGGTCCCCAGAGTTGCCTTGTAAACGGGGATGCCGTTGGCGGTGACCGTCAAATGCTCGGGCACCTCCACCGGGATAATGTCGCCAGCCTTCAGCTTGGCAATATCCCGCAACGAGATCCGACGGCGACAGACCGTCGTGTTGATCGGTACATTGACCTCTTTGATGTCTTCCTGGAGCGCGTTCACCCAGCGCTCATCAACATCGTCAATATCACTCTGAACCCCGGCATCGAGCACGTCGCGGATGGGCTCAATCATGGAATAGGGCAAGGCAAAATGCAGCTCACCGCCGCCACCGTCGAGTTCAATGTGGAAGGTGCTGACCACAACCACCTCACTGGGGCTGACGATGTTGGCCATGGCCGGGTTGACCTCTGAGCTCAGGTACTCGAAATCCACCTTGAGGACCGCGTGCCAGGCTTCCTTCATGTCATGGAACACCTGATCCAGAACCATCTGCACGATGCGGGTCTCGGTCGGGGTGAATTCGCGGCCCTCGATTTTGGCGTGCCGCCCTTCCCCACCGAAGAAATTGTCCACCAGTTTGAAGACCAGCTTGGCATCCAGCACGAACAGCGAGGTGCCACGCAACGGCCGGACTTTGCACAGGTTGAGGCTGGTGGGCACGTACAGGGTGTGGATGTACTCGCCGAATTTCATGATCTGCACGCCGCCGGTAGAGACATCGGCGTTGCGACGCATCAGGTTGAACAGGCTGATCCGGGTATAGCGGGCAAACCGCTCGTTGATCATTTCCAGGGTCGGCATCCGACCCCGGACAATACGGTCCTGACTGGCAAGGTCGTAGGACTTTATACCGGTATCATCAGTCTCTTCATAGGTATCAATGTCACCGTCATCCACCCCGTGGAGGAGGGCATCGATTTCATCCTGTGACAACAAGTCCTGCATACGTAGTCCTGCCCCTGAAGTACCGTGGCCCGTGCGCTATTGCACGACAAAATTTCTGAATAACACCCGTTTTATGGCGGGCTCACCTTCCTGCTCCAGCACCTGGTTGACCGTGGTCAGCATTCGGTCAACCAGGCCACTCCGGCCCTCGGGTGTTTGCAGCTCGTTAAAGTTGCTGCTTCCGAGTACGGTCACCAGCTGGCTTCGAATCAGAGGCATATGCAGCTTGGCAGCTTCCAGCGCCTGTTGATCCGTAGACTCCAGTGCCAGGTACGCCTGGGCGTAGCGTTGGCGGCCCTCAGCCTGAACCGTGGTAACGATGGCTTTTTCCATCTGGTAGTAGCTGCTGGGAATAAAGGTTTCCTCTGCAACCTCGGTTGCGTCACCCTCTTCCTCCCCCATGCCCGGAAGACCGCCGCCCAGGAACCACAGGGTACCCACCACAGACAGCACAATGGCCAGGATCACCACCACAACCAGCATGATGATCAGTTTCAGTTTTCCCTTCTTGGCAGGAGCCGCTTCAGATTCGTTATTTTCAGCCATAATGTTCGCTTTGCCAGAAATCCGTCACGGGGAGCAATTTTCCGCGACTTTTCAGGATTGGATGCAAAGGGCGGGCCAGAACACCCAACCTTCCCGTTCAGAACAGCAGTTTAGCGTTGCCGGGAAGGATGGGCAAAGGAGATTGGAAGAGAATATCGAAGGGTATCAGGCGAAGATGTCTACTTCGCCTTTCCAGCTGAGATCAAGGCTGCCGGAGCTGATGCCTTCATCGTCCTGATCGCCAGCGACCAGCGATGCCGAACCGCCACCGGAGCCATTATCGTTTCCGGTGCCCTGCTCGCCGGTCTGCTGGCGAGGCGAATCGGAAACATCGAAGCCTGCCAACGACATTCCCTGCTCACCCAGCATATCCCTGAGCCGGTGGGAATGCAGTTCAAGCTGGTCACGGACCACGGGATTGGCCGAATGGACCGTAATACTCGCCTGCTCGTTCTGCACCCGGACCTTGACCTCCATGGGGCCCATGTCCGGTGGTGTCAGGTGGATTTCGGCAACCGACATGTTACGGGCAGTCAGCCAGCTGAGCTTGCCCACCAGTTTGTCGCCCCACTCTGCATGGCCTACCGGCACATCAATGGACGTAGCATAACCTCGTAATGGCGCAGCGTTCTCGGCCGTCAGTTTTGCTGCCCCATTGGCATTATTGGCCGCTTGCTGGGACACCAGATCCATGGCGGACTGGAAGCGGCCAGAATTGATCAACGAGCCGGAATCCGCATTGCGGCCGGAGTCGGTGAGCACTGAGGCCTTCATGACATCTGTCAGTGTCGCATCGCCGGAAACACCGCCGGATCCGGACTGAGCTTTCTGACCCGAGGCCCCTGTGAGAAGGCCACTGAACAATCCGGCAACGGAATTCGCTTGGCCCGAAACACCGTTGGCAGCATTGACGCCGACTCCCGGCATTGTAGCTGACATGGCGGACTCACCGGCACCTCCGGCTTTTGGATTCAGCCAGGACTGCAACTCGACAAAGGTAAGGGGAAGCGCCGTCGGCTCTGATTTGCCATCACCTGCTACAGCGGCCCAGTCCGCGTCCTGTGATTCAGCATCCGTGGCAGCGTTGGCTTTTTCGCCACCCTTTGGATCAGCGTTCGCGTTTGCTTCCGTTTTCGTCTCTGAAGGTGTGTCCCGGGCCGCCCGGGATTCATCGGCAGATCTGGCCTCAGCGGCCCGATCCGCCTTCTGGCGATCGAGCCGCTTTTGCTCAGCCTGGGAGACAGAGTCGAAATCGCTTTTCCTGTCAGCCGGATCTCGGCTGGCTCCGGATTTTGACGGGCCGGGATCTTGTTGCGTCCCGGGCGCGGGGGTTTGGGGAAGAACCATCTGGGCCATGGCAACCTCTTGCCGCTTTTATCGCATTGTCGCCCTCACCTTGCCGGACTTGGCCGGTGCATGGGCGGTTAATCCACTCAATGCGAAGGACAAAGCAATTGTGATGCCAGCGCACACCTGCTTCGCCTGACAAACGGCCTGAATAGACCTGATTCACCCCACCATCAAGCCATCCAGGCCTGCGATTACCTGTTCGAATTCCCGGGCGATGTCATCCACTAATCCCGAGGCATCGTCCAGCCGGGACTCCTTTCCTGCGATTTCCGCCTTCAGGCAGAGTTCGCCAAGCCGCGGGGCGCCAATATTGATACAACTGCCCTTGAAGCTATGGGCCGTCTTGGCAAAGGCGTCACTATCGTCAGCCCTCAGGGCTTCTTGCAATCCCCGAATCCTGTCGCGGGAATCTGCAACATAGGTCTGTATCAGCACTTCGAATTCGTCCTCCATGACGTCTCGAAGCTCAGCCAGTGCCTCCTCGTCCAGGTGTGGTTTATCAGTCATCTCGATTCTCCGCTGTACGGGCGAACTGCCAATCGTAGACAATTTCAACATGATTGCCCTGTTCATGAAACCTGATGGTCTCCGCCAGACGTTTCAACAGCAGCAGGCCCCGCCCTGCATAGCGCCCGCTCATGGTTGGGGAATTACCGGGGGCCACGCTGGGATGATTGTGAAAATCAAACCCCTGGCCGCTGTCCTCACAGATAACACGAAGCCGACCTCCATCCGGTTTCAGGGAATGGTGCAGTGTGAACCGGATGTAGTGACCCTCCACGTTAGCCAGGCGCCGATTGCGCTCCGCGTAGTAGCGGCCAAAGCCCTCCGGTGAGTGTTTCCATTCTGACGGGAGTTCCAGAACACCGTGCTCCAGCGCGTTGTTGTAGAGTTCCGCCAGCAGGGTATAGATTTCGCCGCTCTTCCGTCGAAGACCCGGCACCTCCATGCAGATATGAAGCAACAGAGGCAGAGGACTGAACTCGCCGAGAGTCCTTTCCCGGATTTCATAGCTGCAGCGCCATTCCGCCGGCCCGGCAAGAGCAGACGGTGCGGCACGATCTGGCAGGGTAGCCAGCCCAGCCTCGTCCATCATTTCCAGACAGCAGAGCGTCAGGTCATCGCCATCCTCAAAGTTTCCGGTGAACCGGTGAACCGCGGACATCATGGCATCGAACGGATGGTCGCCACCGTCCAGCCGGTCAAGCGTGCCGGTAACGCCCTGCTCACCGAATACGTTGCCGGCGCTGTCGGCAGATTCCAGAAAGCCATCGGTCATCATCAGCACCCTGTCACCAGGGCCGGCACCAACCCTCTCGAAATCGGCATTGAACTGATCCGGCGCAAGGATACCCAGGGGAAGATGCCGCGATGGCAATGCCTGGAGTTCTCCGGTGGTCCGGATCAGCCAGCCATCGGGCAGACCGCCGTTCCAGACTTGCAGCTGATTAAGTTTGAAATCCGCCTCGATCATGGCGCCACAGCAGAACATGCCCGTGGGCAGAATCCGTTTGAGTTTCTGGTTGATCTCGCGCAATACGTCCTGGCCGTTAAAACCCTTATTGGCCATGCCGTAGAAGATCTCGGCTACAGGCATGGCGCCGATGGCAGCCGGCAGACCATGGCCGGTGAAATCCCCCATGAAGATCAGCATCCCGCCCGCCGGCCGCGGCGAGGCAAACAACACATCACCATTGAAAATGGACTGGGGCGAGGCGTGATAACGAATATTGGAGGCATCCAGGCAGCCGGAATGAGCCACGTTATCGAAGACCCGCTTGGCGATTTCCTGCTCTTCGGTAAGTTGTCGGTTGCGCTCACGAATGAGATCCCGCTGATCCGAGAGGGTCCGGTGCATCAATCGCATTCGGTTGAAGGCCTTGATCTTGGCTTCAATGATGATCCGGTTATAGGGCTTTCCCAGGAAGTCATCGCCACCGGCCTCCAGGCATCGGGCCAGGGCACCGGCTTCAGAGAGGGAGGTCAGGAAAATCAGGGGAACCAGCCGTTCACCAGCCAGGAGCTTGATCTGACGGGCCGCTTCCATGCCATCCATGACAGGCATCAGGGCATCCAGCAGCACCAGGTCCGGCGCCTCCCGCTGGAAAACAGAGACCGCGTCCAGCCCGTTTGCCACATCAAGGACTTCGTGCCCCAGTCGCTTCAGCAGTGTTTTGAGGATCAGGCGATCGCTGTCCGAATCGTCAGCGATCAGTATTCTCAGGGGACGGCTATGTTCTGCAACGGAATCATCCATGAGTACTCCGGCAGTCCGCGAGCATCAGCGGATATTGAAAAGTTGCTCGAAATTGGA
This sequence comes from Marinobacter sp. DSM 26671, assembly GCF_900112835.1. Taxonomy (NCBI): domain Bacteria; kingdom Pseudomonadati; phylum Pseudomonadota; class Gammaproteobacteria; order Pseudomonadales; family Marinobacteraceae; genus Marinobacter; species Marinobacter sp. DSM 26671. Next base: position 84,665 of record NZ_FONF01000017.1, read on the forward strand.
GATTGAAAGAATACGACGGACATCGTTATTGCAGTTTTCGATGACGATTCCTGCGCTGTCACCTCCGGCATAATCACGGAGCAACAACAGCATTCCCAGCGCCGAGCTATCCAGGTAGGTGGTGTCAGACAGATCCACAATGTAATTCCGGATGTTCGGATCACCGTGCTCGTAGGCATCACGGAACGCCTGATGGGTGCTGAAGTCGAAACGCCCCTCTATCCTGATAACAAGAGTCTGACCGTCATCATCGCGGCGCGTCTGGATCGGCATTCCAAAACCTCCCGGGCTATCAAGAGCAGCATTTGACCGGCGTGTTCTACCAGCCCTACATCCGGTAAGGATAGCTGAGTGGTCTGATTTTGCATCTGTATTTGCTTGATGCGGAGCAAGATTCAGCGTCGACGTTGGTTAAAAGCCCGCCCCGCGGCCTCATCCGAAAGCTTCTGTTCCCGGAGATCCTGCTCCCTCTGCTCCTGCTGGCGGCAGGTTTCTATGTATTTTTCCATGCCACGCCGGCGCTCCCAGGCGTGCTGCCATTCCTTTTTGCGCGCCTCGAAGACCTTTTCCGCCTGCTCCAGCTGCGTCTGTTGCTGCCGGATTACCTGATCCAGTTGCGCAATAAAGGCCTGCCACGCCTGGAGCCTGGACACCTGCACAACCCCCTGTTGGCTGTTGCGAATCTGATCCCGGTACTCCTGCTGGTAGCGATTCAGGTTCTGGACCTGTTCGCGCTGCTGCTCCGCCAGCTTCCTGGCCTCTCCCATTCGCTCCAGGGCTTCCTGCTCCTTGCGCTCCTCCAGGGAAAGAACCACTTCCAGACGCCGGGAACGCAGCATCAGGCATCACCTCCGCCGCCAGCTGCCGGATTCGGCACGGCCGACTTACGCCGATCGGGGGATCGACGCTCTGGCACCACCGCCAGCAACTGGTCAACACTTTCCTTCAGTGGTGCACTCTCATTCAGGCCCTGCTGCAGGAACTGGCGCATATTACCGATGTGAGTGATGGCAAAATCGGTCTCGGGATCGGAACCCTTCACGTAAGCGCCGACAGAGATCAGATCCCGGGCCTGCTGGTACCGTGAGTACACCTGCTTGAATCGCTGGGCCCTGGAAAAATGTTCGGTCTCGGTTACCTGCGGCATCACCCGGCTGATCGACGCTTCCACATCAATGGCGGGGTAGTGTCCCTCTTCGGCAAGCCGGCGGGAGAGTACGATGTGGCCATCCAGAATCGCCCGGGCAGCGTCTGCAATCGGATCCTGCTGGTCATCGCCTTCGGTAAGTACGGTGTAGAACGCCGTGATAGAACCACCTCCGGGGCGACCATTGCCGGTTCGCTCCACCAACTGGGGCAGTTTGGCAAATACCGAGGGCGGGTAGCCTTTGGTCGCCGGCGGCTCACCCACGGCCAGCGCAATTTCCCGCTGGGCCTGGGCGTAACGGGTAAGAGAATCCATCAACAGGAGCACGCGTTTGCCCTGATCCCGGTAATACTCGGCAATCCGGGTGGTCAGCATGGCGGCGCGCAACCGCATCAGTGGCGAATCGTCCGCGGGCGCGGCCACCACCACCGAGCGGGAAAGGCCCTCTTCGCCCAGGATGTCTTCGATAAACTCCTTTACCTCGCGGCCCCGCTCACCAATCAGGCCCACCACGGTGATGTCGGCATCGGTAAAGCGGGTCATCATGCCCAGCAACATACTCTTGCCCACGCCACTGCCGGCAAACAGACCCAGGCGCTGCCCCTGGCCGACGGTCATCAACGCATTGATCGCCCGAATACCCACATCCATCGACTGCCGCACCGGGGCGCGGTTCAGCGGGTTGATAATATCCCCGGTGAGCGCCACGCGGGCTTCGGCCTGCAAGGGGCCTTTTCCGTCCAGGGGCTCGCCACTGCCATCGACCACCCGGCCAAGCAGCTGGGGGCCGACCGGCACCCGGCTTGCGGCAGACAGAGGCACAACCCTGGCACCGGGCTTGAGCCCCTCGATTGCTGTCAGGGGCATCAGATACACCCGGTCGTCCTCAAAGCCCACCACTTCCGCCTCAACATTACCGGTGTTCTGGCCAAAGATGACACAGCGGTCACCGACCACCATGGGGCAGCCGACACATTCGAGGGTAAGGCCCACCATGCGGGTCAATCGGCCGGAAAGTTCAGGCTCGGGCTCGTTTCCCAGAAACCCCTGAAAGCGGTTGAGGCGATCAGCGAGGCTCGAGGTCATCACCGTCACCTGTATTTTGCGCCGGCTTCGGATCGTCTGAGGAATCCCCGGTCTCCGGGGAATCCAGCACGTCCCGATGGAAACCGGTCAAGTCTTCCATCATGGAGTCCAGTTCCTCGGTTTCTCCGCCCTCACTGTCGCTCATCTGCTGGTCCAGCATGCTCTGCACGGCCCGCTGGAAACGTTTCTCAACCGTGAAATCCACCAGGCTGTGACGGGTTTCCACCTTACAGCCACCGGGCAGAATACTGGCGTCTTCAATGACGGAAGCGGACGCTTCGAGGCGGGCGGTCACCTCGCGAACCATTTCACAGTCTTCCGGGTTTATATGGATGCGGATGTTTTCCGCGGTGGAGGGTAGCGCCTCCATGGCGCGGCGAACCACGTGACGGATCTGGGAGGAGTCGATGGTCAGTTCACGATAGACCACCGCCCGGGCCAGAACCGTGGTCAGGTTGACCAGAGAGGTTTCAAGTTCGTCCTCGTGGCGCTTGATCGGCAGCAGTAACTCACCGAGTAGATGTTCGAGACGGTCAAGCTTGGTGTCGATTTCCTTGCGGGTATCGTCGTAGCCCTGACTTTTGCCTTGCTCCCTGCCCTCTGCCAGGCCGGTTTCCAGCCCATCCTGGTGGCCTTCCTCTTTGCCGGCCTTCAGGCCATCCTGGTAACCCTGTTCCCGGCCCTCGTTATAGCCGTCTTCCCGGGCCGCCTCGCGAATCTCGTCAATGTCGGCGGCGGTGAGGGGCTTGACCTCGCGCTCCTCTTCCCGCGCTACTTCATTGCCACGGGCATCCAGCAGGGGCAGCTCCCACCGTTCATAGGCGGTCAGCTGTTCCTTGGGAATGCGATTGACGTCACGGGTGGAATCTTTCATCACATCATTTCTTCGCCGGCACCGCCGAGGGAGATTTCACCGGCCTCGGCCATACGGCGTGCAATGGTGATAATGTCTTTCTGGGCGGATTCAACTTCGCTGACCTTGACCGGCCCCTTGGCCTCAAGATCATCCTGCAGCAATTCCGCAGCGCGTTTGGACATGTTCTTGAAGATCTTGTTCTGAACCTCCTCGTCGGCGCCCTTGAGGGCCACCACCAGCACTTCCGAGGACACTTCCCGCAACAGCGCCTGGATTCCGCGGTCGTCCACTTCCTTTAGGTTATCGAACACGAACATCAGGTCTTCGATGGTGCTGGCAAGGTCCGGATCCATATCCTTTATGGAATCCATCAGATTGCCTTCGATGCTCCGATCCATGAAGTTCATGATGTCCGCTGCGCGCTTGACCCCGCCAATGCGGCTGGTCTGGGAGGCGGCGCCACCCGAGAACTGCTTCTCCAGGATATCGTTGAGTTCCTGCAAGGCCTGGGGCTGGATACTCTCCAGTGACGCAACACGCATCATCACATCAAGGCGGACCTTCTCATCCAGGGTGCCAAGAATTTCAGCGGCCTGATCCGGATCCAGGTAGGAAATAACAATGGCCTGGATTTGCGGGTGTTCATAGCGAATGATGTCGCCAACGGCCCGGGGCTCCATCCACTTGAGAGTATCGAGGCCGGTGGTATTGCCGCCAATCAGGATGCGATCGATCAGGCTGGATGCCTTGTCGTCGCCGAGCGCCTGGGTGAGCATCGTCCGGATGTACTCGTCATTGCCTACGCCAAGCCCGGTCTGCCCGCCTACGGCATCAACAAACTGGTTCATCACGTAGGTCACTTCGTCCTTGCTGACATCCTTCATCTGGGCCATGGCCACGCCCACACGCTGGACCTCTTTGGGGCCCATGTGCTTGAGGATTTCTGCGGCATCCGCTTCGCCCAGTGACATGAGCAGAATCGCAGCCTGCTCCACACGCGGAATTTTCCGCTGCGGCTTTGATGGCTCACCGCCACCCTGTTGATTGGCTTGCTCAGTCATCGACGTTCACCCACTGGCGCATTACCTGTGCGACCCGCGCCGGGTCTTCGGCAATCAGCCCTTTCAATGCGTTCAGCTGCCTATCATAACCGTCTGTGGCACCCGGCAAAAGCAGATCATCCTGGGCGGACATGGCCTTGCGGAGCTCATCTCCACCCTCGATGTCATCAAGGCCCCCGTAACCACCGCCACTGCCGGAGCCGGAATCCAGGCCGCGTTCCCGCTGGCCACCGCCGGACAGGCTTTTAAGCGTTGGGCGCAGCAGCCCCAGCACGAGCACCAGAATCACCAGGCCTGCGAGCACTTGCTTCATCAGATCCCAGAACCAGGGCTGTTCCCAGAACGCCGGAGCCTCGAATTCAACGGATTCTTCCTGCGCAAATGCGGTATTCATCACCGTAACACTGTCACCCCGGGCAGCTGAATAGCCCACGGCGTCCCGAACCAGCATGCTGAGCCGCTGCAGCTCCTGCTCCGGCCAGGGCTCGTAGCTGACTTCGCCCGTTTGTGGATCCACTACTTTCATGTCGTCCACCGCCAGAGCCACGGTCACCCGCTTGACTCTGCCCAGCTCCTGACGTCGGTAGCTGACAGTACGATCCATTTCATAATTTCGCGTGGATTCACTTCGCACGTTGACCGGTTCTGGCACCGCCTGCTCACCATCACCGCCGGCAGCCTGCTCTGGCACCGTAGCATTAGCCGGCGGCTGGTTTGCCAGCGCACCGGGAATGCCGCCCTGTGCGCCGGCAGTGCGCCGTTCGGTCAGCTCACGCTCACTGCGCACCGCCTGCTGTTCGGGGTTGAACAATTCCTCTGCCTGCTCCACCGAGGAGAAATCGAGATCCGCCGACACTTCGGCACGATAGCGGCCATCACCCACGATGGGTCCGATGAGAGAGGCAACCCGACGTGTCAGACGCTCCTCGACTTTGGCGGTGTATTCGTATTGGTCCGCCATCTGATCCGCACCGCTCTGACTTTGCTTGCCCGTCAACAGATTGCCGTTTTGATCGACAACGGTTACGTGTTCCTTGCTCATCATGGGAACACTGCCGGCAACCAGATTCACAATAGCGTTAATCTGTTCCTGTTCTGGCCGGCGACCAGCGAAAACTTCAAGAAACACCGAGGCAGAGGGATCACGGGCATCGCGAACAAAGACAGAGCGCTCCGGGATAGCCAGGTGCACACGGGCATTCCGAACGCCACGCATGCTGGCAACGGTGCGGGCAAGCTCACCCTCAAGCCCGCGCCGGTATGAGATGGTTTCCATAAACTGGGACGTGCCGAGACCACGTTCCTGGTCCAGCAGTTCGTAGCCCATGGTTTGACGATCGGTGACACCTTCGGCCGCCAGCTTCAAACGGGCGTTGTAGACCTGATCCGAGGGAACCAGTAATGCGCCGGTGCGCGGATCCATCTTGTAGTCGATACCGTTGCTTTCGAGGATGGTGGTCACATCCTGGGGATTGTAGGATGAAAGATCACCCACCACCGGCTGATAGTTCGGCTCCTGAGCCCAGAGCACGACCGCCAGCCCCAGCGCCACGCTGGCGGCAAGCCCCACCATAAGCCCGATCTGGCGCAGCAGGTTGAGCCGGTTGAACCCCATGAACAGGTCGCTACGGCTCTCTGGCGCGTCTCCCTCCCGGGCTGCGGGCATGTTGGAGGCATTGGTTTCTGCAGGTACGCTGGCCATGACTCTGCTCCGTTATCAGATCGGCATGTTCATAATGTCTTCGTAGGCCCGAACCACCCGGTTACGTACCTGGGTCAGCGCTTCGAAGGAGACAGAGGATTTCTGGGCGGCAATCATCACACGGGTGATGTCTACGTTCGGATCGCCCATGTCGTAGGCGGTTCGCAGATCCCCAGCCGTTTTCTGGAGGTCGTTCACGTTGTTCACCGCGTTGCTAAGCATGTCATTGAAGCTGGGCGTCTCCTGGGTTTCCTGAACCTGGCGAGGGCCGTCTATGCGACCACGAACCGATTGATCCTGCTCGACCCGCTGGTTCTGCATCATCTGTGAACGCAGGGACCGGATATCGGACAAAACACTGTTGATGTCGGCACGCTGAACCATAACTCTCTCCTGGCTCCGCCCTCCCAGGGACGGAATTGCTCTTGGGATAATCTTAGCTCCGGTGAAGCAATTGGCAGGCCAAGTAGTTTTTAGATATAAATATCAGAAGGTTACGGATAAAAGGACGGAGTCGTGAAAGTTCCATGACGGACTTTTGACGACGGGCAGGGTGCCCCCACCGGCATGGGGAATCGAAGATAAAAAAACGGCACCCCGAGGGGTGCCAATGAAGGAGTTCGTCTTGCAGGGGGTCAGACCAAGGCCATTTCGGCGTCCAGATCGATTCCGGCGTCGCGCATCTGGGCCAGCTTGTACCTGAGCGTGCGGGGGCTGATCCCCAATTGCTCCGCGGCCCTGTTGCGACGCCCACGCTCTTTCCGGAGTGTCTGAATAATAATACGGAATTCCTGCTGCCTCAGATCATCTCCCAGCGAAACCGCGCCCTCCGGCTCGTCACTGCGCAAATGAGAAGGTTCGTCTAGGGGGGAAAAGCCAGAGTCTGAAATATCCGGCTCGCCCGCTGCTATGTTGGCAACGGTTTCGGTCATCGAAACCGGCGCCGCGCTGCGAAGGTCCGGCCGGCCGGTGATGCCCAGCTCCAGACACAGATCGCCAGAGTGAATGACATTTCCCTGGTGCAGCACCAGCGCTCGCTGGATGGCATTGTCCAGCTCCCGCACATTCCCCGGCCATTGATGATTCATAAGCGCACTTTTTGCGTCCTGGGCAAAGGTAATCCCGGTCAGCTTCATTTTGCGGCAATGCTTTTTAAGCAGCGAAGTAGCCAGTGGCATGATATCCAGCGGCCGCTCCCGGAGCGGATGCCAGTGCATCGGGAACACTGTCAGACGGTAATAGAGGTCTTCCCGGAACTTGCCTTCGCGAACGTAATCCGCCAGATCCCGGTTGGTGGTCGCTACAACACGGACATCCAGGCTGATGGTCTTGCGACCACCAACCCGCTCCACTTCCCGCTCCTGCAATACCCGCAAGAGCTTGGACTGAAGCCCCAGATCCATCTCCGAAATCTCGTCCAGCAGAATGGTTCCGCCGTTGGCCTGCTCGAATTTGCCGGGCGAGGAGGCGACGGCACCGGTAAAGGCACCTTTCTCGTGACCGAACAGGATAGCCTCCAGCATGTTTTCCGGTATTGCAGCACAGTTGATCGCCACGAATGGCTGCTCTGACCGCGGGGACTGCTGGTGAATGAACCGGGCAAGGACTTCCTTGCCAGTTCCGCTTTCCCCCGAGATCATGACGGTGGAATCGCTGCCGGCCACTTTGGTCGCCAGCTGGAACATCCGCTTGCTGATCGGGTCTTCTGCCACCGGTTCATCACTGGCTTTCTCACGCCCGCCGCCAACAACCTTGCTGACGGCATCCACCAGGAAACGCGGTTCGAATGGCTTCACCAGATAATCGATAGCGCCGGCCTGCATGGCGGATACCGCATCGCTGATCTGGCCATAGGCCGTGATCAGCATCATTGGCAGGCCCGGGTACAGCCGCTGCACCTCTGCCAGAAGCTGGTGCCCTGACAGACCCGGCATGTTGACATCACTGACCACCATATCCACCGGAGCCTCGGCCAGTCGCTCAAGGGCTTCGCTGGCATTGCATGCTTCCCGAACCCGGAATTTTGCCAGTTCGAGGGTGGTTACCAGCGCTTCACGCAGGTCATGGTCGTCCTCAACAATCAGAATCTGGGCCTTGGCCATGGTTGCCTCCGATCAGTGTCTGTTACGTAATTGCGGCAAACGCAGGGTGGCTACAGCACCGCCCTGCTCCGGCGATTCAATGGAAAACCGTCCCTGATGCGCCTTGATAACGGCCTGAACCACTGCAAGGCCGAGACCCGTGCCATGGGACTTGGTTGTATAAAAAGCTTCGGTCAGCCGGGCAGCGTCCGAGAGCTCAAAACCTGGGCCGTTGTCCACAACCCGGATGACCAGTTCCCCGGTTTCCTCGGTTACCCGAACCGCCACATGGCGAGCGCCGGCCTCCAGGCTGTTATTCACCAGATTGGTACAGGCGCCAACTAGGGCATCCCGATTACACATCAGCCGGCAGTCGCTGGAGATTTTGTTCTCAAGCTTCACTGTCGCGCCCGGAGCCGGCTTCAGCCCCTCGACTGCCGATGCCAGTGCCGAGACCAGTTTGTCGGCAGATAACTCCTCGGCCAGCCGGGTTTCGCCCCGGGCGAAAATGAGCATATCCCGCACCTGCTGTTCCAGGTGGGTCAGGCGCGACATCAGGCGGGAAGCACAGCGCTGGCGCATTTCTTCGTCCAGGTCCTCCTGGCTCAGATGACCACCGTAAAGAATGGCCGCGGACAGCGGAGTACGGATCTGGTGAGCGAGAGACGCAACCATCTTGCCCATGGCAGACAGACGCTGGGCGTGAGCCAGCTGCGCCTGAAGGTGCCGGGTTTCGGTGAGGTCTGTCAGCAGAATCAACTGGCCGGGCTGGTTTTCCATGGTCCGGATCTCGATGCTGACCCTGCGACCATCCTTCAGAGACACTTCGTGACCATCGTCCCGCCGGGGCGCAAAACAGCGATGGATGACATCAACCCAGCGGGCACCGTCGAGGGGCTCCCCCAGAAGCGCAATGGCTGCCGGGTTGGTCTGCGTTACCACGCCCTGGCTATCCAGAACGACAACGCCGGCAGGCAGTGCGTTCAGCAAGGTGGACAGACGATCTGCCAGCTGCTCTTTTTCTTCGAGCTCCTGCTGACGCTGGAGCGATTCCTGGTTCAGCTCGCCGGAAAGCTGGTTGACCCGGGATTCGAGGGTCCGGTAGGAGTCAGTGATCTGCCGCGACATCCGGTTAAACAATTCCAGGGCGGTATCCACCGCCTCATCGTCCTGTTCCGGAAACAGGGCGGTAACCTTGTCATTGACGTCCGCCGCAGCGTTGGTCTTTGTACCGCCCGCGCCGGACTGAAGAACAAATTGTGCCTGACTCATAACCTGACTCCCCGATCGGCCCGTCGGTTCGGACCTCATAGTTCGGATACTTCGTTTGCAGGTTTGTAAGCCAGCAACGTGCCAACTTGATTTTTTCTATATATTTCAAAGGAAAGGAGATTCTTGAAAGAGGAGAATGACAATTTTACGTCGGTCAGAAACGGAAACGGCGCCTCAGGTTACGAACCTTTGACGCCGTTCAGGGAGCTCTAAATTCCGGGCGATCCTGCTCAGGACTCCTCGGATTCCTCTTCCCGCAGCCCGTATTTTCGAACCTTCTCTACCAGAGTAGTGCGTCGGATCCGCAACTTCTCGGCAGCCCTGGCCACAACGCCGCCGGCCTCGTCGAGCGCCTGCTGGATCAGCTGTTTCTCGAGGTTGGAGAGGTAATCCTTCAGGTCGATACCGTTCACCGGCAGCAATGCCGGGGCATCCAGGCCCACCAGGCCAGGAATACCGGAAGGCATACCGGTGTCCTCCACCGGGCGATTCTCATCATAGTCGTCAACGTAGCGGAACTTCTTGGGCAGCTCCTGCACGCCGATTACACCATAGGGATGCATGATCGACAGGCGTTCGACAAGATTCGCCAGTTCGCGCACATTGCCGGGCCAGTCGTGCCGGCAAAGGCTCATGATGGCCGCTGAATTCATCCGCAGCGATCCACGCTTCTCTTTTTCCATCCGGGAAATGAGTTCATTAATCAGGAGGGGAATGTCTTCCACCCGGTCACGCAGGGCCGGCATCTCGATGGGGAACACATTCAGGCGATAATAGAGGTCTTCCCTGAAATCCCCGGATTCAATCATGTCTTCCAGGTGCTTGTGTGTGGCGGCGATTACCCGCACATCTGCAGACTGGGTGCGATTGCTTCCCACCCGCTCGAAAGTGCGCTCCTGCAGAACCCGGAGAATCTTGACCTGCATGTTGAGCGGCATGTCTCCGATCTCATCGAGAAACAGAGTGCCCCCCTCGGCCATCTCGAAGCGCCCTACCCGGGCCGTGATGGCTCCGGTAAAGGCCCCTTTTTCATGGCCGAACAGCTCGCTTTCCAGCAGCTCCGCCGGAATGGCGCCACAGTTGACCGGAACAAATGGTTTATCACGACGGGAAGAATGGTAATGCAGGTTGCGGGCGACCACCTCCTTGCCGGTACCGGACTCACCGGTAATGAGAACGCTGACGTCCTTATCCGCCACCTGCTCCATCAGCTGGCGTACCTGCTGGACTTTTCGGCTGGTTCCCACAAGACTCCGGAAGAGCTGCAAACCGCGCTGCTGGCCACGCTCCCGGGAGCGGCTGAACTGATCCCGATAGATCTGGGCCCGGTAGAGCGAATCAACGAACTTGGTGTAATTGAGCGGCCATTCCATGCGAGCAATGATGCGACCGCTGGTCTCATCGGACAGACCCTTGAGCTCAGGGTGACCAACAACCAGAAACGGTACGCCCTGAACGGCATCACACACAGCGGTGATCGCCTCGGTGGTTCCTGCATCCTCGCCATTCACCACCGCGACTGCGATATCTGAAAGGCTTTCCTCATCACCACTGCTCAAAAGTGCCCTGGCTTCATCGCCGGCAAGGACCTGCTCCTCGCCAATGAACTCAAGAATGGTGACTATGTCCCGCAATCTTGAATCATCCTCGCTCAGCACCAGCACTTTGTTATTTTTAGACATTCAACCGAATCTCTTGGGGGATTTGTGCGGTATTTAAGACTGTAAGAACCCCAGAGTCAATTTTATGACGCTATTTTGGTCGGTTCGAAGAAACGTTCTGGTAGGCCTTCGCCGCACTCCGGTTCCTGTTTACACCCTTCAGGCCATCCTCCGCCTCCTTGCGGGCCATTCGGGCCGATTCATCGGCGGCGTCAATAAACTGCTGTAGTTCCTGCAGGCGGAGCCTTACCGGCTCCGCATCAACCTCTCCCGCTTCCAGGGCAGCCATCAGCGGCTCGACTGCCGGCTTCACCTGCTCGTTCAGCCCCGCCATCGCGTCCCAGTCCTTTTCGGCCAGGGCGCGACCGAGATCCGCCATCAGTCGATCCAGGTGGTCCAGGTGGGCTTGCGGGTCTGCCATGTCAGTCTCCTTGGAAATCAGCGGCGAGCGGCACGACGGGCGGCGGAGGCAGTAAATTCGTTGCCACGGAACCCCGGGGCGAAATCGTACGCCGGGAATCCATTATCCAGCCCATCAACGTAATAACGCTCCGCCTTCAGGTCGTAAGTCATTTCCATGGTAGTCCAGAATACCGGCTCACTGTAATAGCTGATGTTGTGAGCTTCCGACACACGCCACAGATTCCCCTCTGCATCGTATTCCTCGGACGCGAGGATCTGCCAGCTGTCTTCATCCACGTAAAACACGCGGCGATCATAAATGTGGCTGATACCGGTACGGCGTTTCGCTTCGACTACCCAAACCCGATGAAGTTCGTAGCGGGTAAGCTGCTGATTGATATGGCCCGGACGAATCACGTCGTCGGCTTCGATTTCTGGCCCGTGAAGCTTGTAGGCATTGTAGGGCACGAACAGCTCGCGCTTGCCTTTCAGCTCCCAGTCGTATTGGTTAGGCGCACCGTTGTACATGTCTTTCTGGTCGACGGACCGCAGCGAGGATGAATTCGGCAGGTCGGTTTCGTAGGCCAGGTTGGGCGACCGGCGAAGACGACGGGAACCTGTCAATGGCCATTTATTTTGACCCACCTTTGGCCAATAAAATTGACCCACCTTTCATAGTCTAGCCTGTCGTTTTCTGCTTCAGCCGATAGC
>NZ_FONF01000070.1:0-1431 GCF_900112835.1 Marinobacter sp. DSM 26671
CCCAGGCGATCAGCCGTTCCGGCGACCACTCACCGGCATGGCGATGGGACTCGGGCATATGAGCAGCGATGGTGGTGTGCCGACCCTTCTGGTCAGAGCGCCGATGACTGGCGATCCGGTTGCCCCGATAGAAGCACTCGATGGTGTTGTGAGTGATGCGGACTTCCACCTCTTTTTTGATCAGGGTGTAGGGTACCGAGTAGTAATGCCCCTCAATGGCGACGTGGTAGTCGATGTGGACCCGGGCCTTCTTCCATTCGGCGTAGACATACGGCTCTGCCGGCAATGGTTGTAGAACCGGTTTATCCAACTGTTCGAAGTGCTCGCGCCGGCAACCGGGTAACTTGCGGAAGGGGCGGCTATTGAGCTTCTCCAGCAGTTCACGAATGGTGGCGTTGAGTTGTCCCAGGGAGAAGTGCTGACGATGGCGCAACGCTGCCAGTATCCAGCGCTCGACGATCAATACACCGCCTTCCACCTTGGCCTTGTCGCGGGGCTTGCGAACCCGCGTGGGGACGATGGCAATCCCATAATGGGCAGCCATATCCTGGTAGGTGGGATTGAGGTCCGGCTCGTAGCGGTGAGCCTTGGTAACCCCCGATTTCAAGTTGTCCGGAACCACGAGTTCCGGAACCCCATTAAGGTATTGGAAGGCCCGGGTGTGAGAGCCGATCCAGTCTGGCAACGTCTGGCTCCAGGTGGCTTCGGCATAGGTGTAATTGGATGCGCCCATCACCGCCACAAAGACCTGCGCCTCGTGGATCTCTCCGGTGGTGCGGTCAATGATGGGCACCGTCTGACCTGCATAGTCCACGAACAGCTTCTCACCCGCCCGGTGATCCTGGCGCATCACCAGGTCCAGCTTGCCCCGCCAGGCCCGGTAGTGCTCGCAGAACCAACTGTACTGATAGCCGTCCGGGTTGGCTTGCCGGTACTCCTGCCAGAGTAGGAATAGAGTGACATTCTTGCCCGCAAGTTCGTCACGGATGTGTTGCCAGTTGGGTATACCCCTGGCCTGTGCCGGCAGGTCCGGTGGTGGCGGGAACAGCAACTGCTCCAGATGCGCCTCATCCAGGTCCGCTGGCAACGGCCAGCTCAGACCGGCTTCAGACATACGGCGCAGGTATTCGCTCACGGTGGGACGGCTGATACCGCAGGCCGCCGCAACCTGACGGTTGCTCAGCCCTCGCTCCCACTTGAGGCGAAGGACTTCTTTGATCTTACGCATGGATAACCTCTTCGCTGGCATCTGACCCTCTCCGGATGAAAAGGGTCAGAGTACCGTTAGTTATCCCGCGTCGAACGTTTTGATGGGGAAGTCAGGCAGCCTGCCGGGGTGGCAGCTTTGCCGTGGAATCAGTGGCAGCTTTCGCGTGGAATGGGTGGCAGGCTTCGTCTGGAATCAGTGGCAACTTTGGTCTGGAATACGCA
>NZ_FONF01000041.1:0-12766 GCF_900112835.1 Marinobacter sp. DSM 26671
CCTTAATACCATGCAACGCAGAACAGTCTCTGCGCTGAGACCGGATCGCCCAACGGCTGAAACGGAAGCATCGATTAAATCTGCCGCCACCAGCTCAAGAATCTCGGGCTGCCTGTCCAGGACCTCCGACAGCTTCCGGAGTCGGACGCCATACTCGTGATTCGAGTAATGTTCGAATATACTGACCTGAGCATTGCGGATCTCTCGCATGCTGGATCCTCTTGGTTGTTTGATGTTTTTTGGTCGCACTTAAAACATACCAAAGCCAAGAGGATTTTTTTATCTATTCTCAGAATTTTATCTGGAAATCAGAGGCTTGCTAATTTCTGGATGGGCACTAGTTAGTCTGTATTCCGCCGGGATTGCTGGCTGCTGGGGACAGCCCCTGTGCATAGGCTTTGCTTCTCACTATTCCTATTGTGCTTTTCATCGTGCCTTCCAGTGAATCCAATGCCGCCAGGCGGGCATCGGTTGAGAGGTCCGAAAATCGTGGCAGTGCAAAGGCGGCCAGAACTCCAAGAATGACAACGACGAGAACCAGCTCGATCAGGGTAAAACCGTGTGAGTCTGAGATTTTCTTACACGATAAAAACATGAATGGCTTCGTTCGACGGCTTTGAATTTGCACGCATTATCCCATTTGACAGGTCATGACGCCACGCCCTCTCTGACGGGGCCATCATGCTTGCATGTCATTTCCTTAAAATCATTAACGTTTGAAAAATCGCGGATTTCTTTCAATAAAAGAGTCAATCCAGCGCTCCAGAAAGGAACGTTTGTCAGGGTTCTTCAGGTAGCGCCATCCCAATATTGAAATGACCAATGCCCCCGTCGCATCCACGATCAGGTCCCACATGGTATCCGTCAGTCCGGAAGGATCACCAAGCATGGGTTTTTGCATATTCATGCCAAACAGGGAATCCATGGTGAACTCGAAAACCTCCCATAGTGCGCCCACGCCCAGTGCAAACATGAACGCGAAAAATGCGACAAAGCCGGGGTTCATGTGCACGTGAATCTTTTCGGTCTCGTTCATGATGTGCACCAAGAGGAACCCCAAAATACCTAACAAGAATCCCGATGTGGTGTGCAGCGCCATGTCCCACCACCAGAAGCGCGTGTAGTAATCACGGATCTCCCCGAGAAACAGGGAAGCAAACACAAACCCTATGGCGGCCAGTTGCAGTTCCGGCGGAATGTGGATTCGGAAACGGCGTTCAAACAGCAACGGGAAGAAGGTGATGGCGATAATCATGGCCGTCAGAAATGCGGTGAACCATCGTTGGCCCCAGATCGCAAACACTGCTTCACCAAGCAGTATCAATTGCAGAGCAAGAGTAACCCTTTGATGCGTTACGCGAATGCGCATAGGTCTCCCAAGTGAGTGGTTAAACGGCACTTTTGCATGAGTTGTACGGCGTTGGTATAGGGATGTAGGATCAGTCTGGACGAGAGGCCGCCTCAAGAATCATCCATGGTTCAGCAGGATCTGACAAGTTTTGGTGCTGTCCTGGTTCTACTCTGACCCCCGATCAACCATTGTTCCCGATAGCTACAGGACCCCACTGGCATGCCCATCTCTGTTCACTATGGTTTGACGGTACTGATCTGGGGTCTCACCTGGACAGCGATTCGTCTGCAGGTTGAAGCGGCGCCGGTCGACATATCCGTGTTTTACCGATTCTTTATGGCTTCTGTCGTGACACTGGTGGTTCTTGCCATGGTGCGCAGGCTGGAGAAGTTGACCCTGAAACAGCACGGTTGGCTGGTGCTGCAGGGGGCAACCCTGTACAGCCTGAACTTTCTGCTGATTTATCGTGCTGCAGAATCGATGACAAGCGGTCTGCTGGCGGTGGTGTTTTCGCTGGCCGCTCTGTTTAACGCTTTGAATGGCTGGCTCTGGTTACGGCTCCGGCCTACCGCCCGGCTTTATCCGGCGATCTCTCTGGGGATCACAGGTGTGGCACTGCTGTTCTGGCACGATCTGCAACTGGGGAATGCCACAGCCACCAGCATTCTTTTCGCCATTGGCGGCACCTTCTGGTTTTCCATGGGTAACCTGGTAAGCATCAAGGTGCGGATGTCTCAGGTGCCGCTGTTACTGGCCAATGCCTGGGCCATGGTTTACGGCGCGGTGATTCTTGGCATCTGGTGCCTGTTGCTTGGTGTTGAGTGGGTAGTCCCCACCTCAGCGACTTTCTGGGGCGCAACCGTCTTTCTGGCCGTTCCCGGCTCAATCATCGCGTTCTATTGCTACATCACGGTGATTCAGACGCTCGGCGCCGACAAAGCAGGCTACGCGACGGTACTTTTCCCCGTGGTTGCCCTGAGCGTTTCGACCTGGCTCGAGGGTTTTGAGTGGACAACAACGGCGGTACTGGGTGCCACGCTGGCACTGCTGGGCAATTATGTTTTGTTCCGACCGGCCAAAGCGTAGCGCTCGTGAAGCTCTCTCAGGGCGTCAGCAAGAGCGGGAAAGGGGCCCTCAGTGGGAACGCCCGGAACGACCTGATTGATCGGAAGCGTTGCCACGGGCGGTGGCGCCACGTGCAGTTCGTCCAGCCAGCTTGAAAGCTGCTCTGACGAGCTTGCATAAACGATTCGCCCAAGACCGACCCAGCCATGAGCAGCCGCGCACATCGGGCAGTGCTCGCCAGGGCGCCCACTGTTCGGCAAAGGCCAGTTGCTCTTCTTTTGTCGGTCGGGCATCCAGATTTTTGATGTCCTGTATTGCGGATGCCAGTGCCAGGTCGCCTTGGGGCCAGACATCCGGCCGTCGTAGCGCCATCATGTAATAGATGTCGACGGTCCAGGGCCCCAAACCGGGTACTTCTAAAAGGTGGCTTCGGCCCTGCACATCGTCAAGCTTTTCGACTTGCGCGAGGTCGAGTTTGCCGTCGGTTATGCGGTTGGCCAGCTCGACACAATACCTGGATTTCTGTCGGGTAAGCCCGACTCGTCTTAGCTCAGGCTCGCCAGCCCTCTGGACCAGTTCCGGGGTTACCGATCCAAGGTGGGACGCTAGCCGCTGGAACATCGTAGCTGCGGCTTTGAGCGAGACCTGTTGTTCAAGGATGATGTGGATCAATGATGCAAACCCCGGTTCGCGAGTCCAGATTGGAGGGTATCCCAGTCGGGCTCGCACCTCGTAAAGATCGGGATCTTTCTCAGCGAGGACGTCAACGCCCATTTTCAAGGTTTCGTCAGTGATCGTCTTTTGTTGCATAAAACCCTGTTCGGCTCTATGGGGATTATCAGATCAGTCGAGCAAACTGGACTGCTGCTTTGGAGACGACGCCTACGAGGTCTGTAAACATCATAAAAGTGTGTACGACACAGACCGTCTTTGGTTCTCAGGCCTGTCAGTCGGCGAAACACGACCGTCATTCCCATAGGGATATGCCCGTAGCTCCGAAAACAATCCTGATGTGAGTGGGGTGCGTAATTCCTAGTGCTTTTAAGGTCCGACCAATGAGGTGAAGTTACTATGAAATTAACTTTCAAGAATGGTTTAGCCGCAGTTGCACTGACCCTTGCGTCCAGCCTCGCTATGGCAGCAGAGCATGTCGTTGAAATGAAAAACTCTGGCGCTGACGGCGCAATGGTCTTTGAGCCAGGATTTGTGAAGGCTGAGCCCGGCGACCCGGTCAACTACGACGCTGCCAAAGCCGCGGTGGACAAGCTGACCGCTGCTGCCGCCACGAATAAGGATCGGCTGAAGGGTTACTTCGAGCAGGTTCAGTAATCTGGTTGAAGCCGTTTTTGCCGCGGCCTCCGGGGCGCGGCATTGTTTGTGAAACACAAAATCACCTATCCTGAATCCCGAACTTCCGGATACGCGCAGGAGAAGAGCGGATATGGCCAGACTCTCAGATCATGTGGATTGGCAATATGTGTTTCGGGAGTACTGGCACCTCTATAGATTTGGTTCTGCGGGTGGAAACCCGGTCATTCGTTCGCATCTCAAAGATGTCCGAAATCGACTTAACGCTGAACTTGAGTCCAATCCTGTTGTTGAGTTTGACCAACCTGTGCAGCTTCCAGTATGCGCATGGCTCGGGCGGGCTCTGGACCAGGGATTGAGTGAGCGGACCGCACCAGTTGTTAGAGTCCTGACGCGAGTCTCTGGCCAGCTTACGTGGCGCTATGGCTATGAAAGGATGCATAAAAGCCTGGCCCGTAAATACGCGTACGCTGAGCTGATGGGCCCGAACGGACCTGTGCTCAGCAAAAACGTCATACTGGGCCTGGTGCTATTCGGCCCAAAATGTACCTACCCGGAACACAGTCACGACGGCATCAGCGAGTCGTACATCTGTTTGAGTGGTTCGGTCTCTGACAGCAACTACAGCGTATTTACGCCGGGCTCCCTGTTCTTCAACCCGCCGGAAAAAGCCCACCGTATGACCACCGGGGACTTTGAGCCTACGCTCCTGGCCTACGCCTGGACGGGGACACCTGAAAAGCTCGCGAACCAGAGAATGAGCTTTGCGGGACGCAAGAGTTAAACGACCTGGTTCAGCCCTTTCAGAGGAGAGATTACCGCGCTGATCAGCGCGGCAACCGCTCCCAGATAGTTACTTCCGACAGGGTATGCTGGAACTTGTGCTGGGTTTCGCGGATAACGAAAGGCACCTTTCTCGGCTGACTGACTAGCCTGAAATGCTGTGAGAGGTGCTCTTTCAGGCCATCCAGCGTGGTGTGGTTCTCACCATCCTTTTTGAAACCGCCAATCCACTCTTCCTTCGGCGTGTGTTCCTCCAGCCAGGTGTAGGGTGAAGCAATAACCAACAGCCCACCGTCGTTGATTCGCTCGTGAATGCTGTCCAGAAAACGCCTTGGGCGGTAGAGGCGATCAATAAGGTTGGCCGCCAGAACAAGGTCGTAGCCCGAGTACTGCGGTTTCAGGTTACAGGCATCCCCCTGGTAGAAGCTCACGTTCTCAGAACATTCCTCGAGGCCAAGTTCTTTGAGCGTTCGGGTGTGATAGCTGACCAGTTCGCCTTCCTCTGCAAGTGCATAGCGAATGGAGCCTTGCTCGGCCATTTCCACGCCCAGCCTGATAAAGTTGGCTGAGAAATCGACGCCTTCCACCTGGTCAAAGCGCCTTGCCAGCTCGAAACTGGACCGGCCACAGGCGCAGCCCAGATCCACTGCTTTGCCGGTGGGCTTGCCATTCATGGCACCCAGGGCCAGATCCGCCAGGGCCTTCGGAAAGTTTTCCACGCCAAACCAGGTGTCACCGAAGTGGAGCTCCGCGTATTCAGTCAGCAACCGGTCGCTTTCGTAGTAGGCATTGGGTTGCACCGCTTCGCTTTCCGAGTCGATGTAGCGGAAGCCGGGCAGGAAGATGCTCCATGGTCCAGGTGCAGGTTGGCGTTGGCAGGGTCGTTGTCCACCTCTTTGATACCGGTTTCCTCCCGTTTCCACTCGCAAAAGGCTTTTGCTTCGTGGTAATTGACTTCCACCGGCCAGTCCCACGGCATCTCCACTTCCTCGGTCATCAGTCGCAGGTGCCACCCATTCTGCCAGCGCCAGAACGTTGGATGCCTGGCCTTGGCGAATTGGCGCCAGGCGCAACCTTCTTCACTCCAGAACCGGTCTTCCTGGTAACCGCCAGCTTCAACAAACGCCAGGAATTCCTGATTGCTGACCAGATACTGACTGGCCCTGAACTCATCGACCTCGGCTTCATGCTCGCCGTATTCATTGTCACAGCCGTAGTAGGCGTCATCGTAGGGTTTGCCGATTGAAACTGTGCCGGCTGGCACGGTGATCAGCTCGTTTTCCGGCGCTTCACCGGTTTCACGAATCGGGGCCCCTTCCGGCTGCGGGCGGACCATTGCCAGATCATGCTGGCGGATCAGTACAGACGAGGTCTCCAGATGGATACGCTCGTGCTCGACGCCCATGACGATGGGCCACCAGGGGCTCTCCCAATTGATTGGCAGGCTGAGCGGCAGTGTTTCGATCAACTCGAGAACGGTGGCCCGGACTTTGGCCCGGTAATCCATGACTTCGGCGACGGTAGGCCAGTCGTAATGGTCCTCGTCCAGATCGTCCCAACTCATCTCATCGACACCCACTGCAAAAATCGACTCCATGCGCGGATCGATGCGCTCGGGTAGCAGCTTGGCCAGAACCAGCTTGTTAACGAAGAATGGTGCGGTGTGGCCAAGGTAGAAAATGAGGGGGTGTCTCAGAGGGATCGACTTCTGGAAGTATCCGGCGTCCTCAGCAAACCTGTCGTGCGGCACGCCGCTCTGGATGAGAAGGCGGTTTCCGGTATTGGCACTGTCATTGTCGAACACGTCCTTTGTTTTTTTACCCACATGCATACGTTTCGATGGTCAGGGATGGTTCAATTCTCCCTGCAAACCGTTTAGAGCTTCCCTGTGGTCAAAATGTTACACGCCAGCTTCTTTCGCCAGGGCGACTGTCCGGGGCGCGCACTAGCTGCACCGAGGAGAATCGCCGTAGTAACGGACGGTTGATCAGGTTCAGGGCAGCCATGAACGCAATGTTGGCGGCGAATAGAATGGCAAACGTGCTGTTGGAGAGGCCAGACCATTCCTGGTAGATGAACGGGGAATGGGTGATGAACAACAGCATGGTGCTGAAACACAGAACCTGAATGCCGATAAAACGCATGGTGGTTTTATGTCTGAGCACCAGCAGGTAGTTGGTCACCAGGGACCGAATCGGTGTGGTGGTCGGGATTCGAGGCTGGAGCTTCGGGAAAAGCGCAACCTGCAGCGTCAGGACAAGAAACGCGGCATAGCCCGCCAGCATGAGAAGTATCCACTGCCACTCGCCAAGCGCCAACATGAGTGACCCCAGCGAGGGTGCTGCAGCGGGCGCTATGAACATGATCAGCCCAATGAGGCCGAACAGCCGGGCGGCGGTTTTCATCGGAGCATGCGTATTTTCAGAAATCCCCGTGCATGAACCGCTCACTTCCTGCAGCCTGCGCGGCTTTTTCTTCCAGAGGCAGACCTTATGACCGTGCAATCCGAATCTCTCCCGCGAGCCAGAAGTGGGCCGCTGACAGACAGCGATCCCGTTGTTCTGGTGCTCACTATCGGCTTCATACTTCTGTTCGTAGGGGCCTCAATATTCGACAGTAGCTACGTGGCGGAACTCATCGGTAGCGGGTTTGCGTGGACCGCCACCTATCTGGGCTCCTTTTTCCAGTTACTGCTGCTACTCACATTCTTCATCGCCATTGGAACAGCCCTGAGCCGGGCCGGCGCCGCTCGGATAGGCGGACTGGATCGACCAGAAATCGGCCGTTTCCGGTGGCTGTCGATGATCATGTGTACCTTGTTGGCCGGAGGCGGGGTGTTTTTTGCCGCTGGTGAACCGGTTTACCACTTTGTTGTTACGCCTCCGGCTTTTAATACCGAAGCTGGCTCCGCCGCAGCGGTCGCTCCCGCCATGGCCCAGTCGTTCACGCACTGGGGATTCCTGGCATGGGCCGTGCTCGGCTCCCTGACAGCCCTGGTCCTGACGCGGGCCCACTACGGACAGGGCAAACCTTTGCAACCAAGAACGCTGTTGTACCCGGTATTCGGTGAGAAAGTCATTCAGGGGCGCCTCGGTGGTGTCATCGATGCCTTCTGTGTGATTGCCGTGGTGGCCGGCACCGTCGGGCCCATCGGTTTTCTCGCCACCCAGATGAGCTTTGGGTTGCATGAGCTGTTCGGAGTGCCAGACGGCTACGGTACCCAGCTGAGCGTTCTGGTGGTTCTGGCCGGGGTGTACATGACTTCTGCCATGACCGGTCTGCATAAGGGCATTCAGTTGCTGAGCCGTTTCAACGTGATATTGGCGTTGGTTATTGCCGGGGTTATCTTTGTCTTCGGCCCCACGCTGTTCCTGGCGAATACCTACACCCAGTCGATGGGTGAATACGTCACCTCGTTCTTTGCCATGGCAACCATGACCGCAGAAACGGCACCGGCCTGGTGGATGAAATGGTGGACGGTGTTTTTCTTTGCCTGGTTCATTGGTTATACGCCGTTGATGGCAGTGTTTGTTGCCAGAATCTCCCGGGGCCGGACAGTTCGTGAAATGGTTCTGGCGGTGGCCGTATTGGCCCCCATCGCGACCACCATCTGGTTCACCCTGCTCGGTGGCTCCGGTATCTATCACCAGCTAGCCGGTACTTTCGACCTGACTGAAGCTCTGAACAACTTTCGCTTTGATGTCGCCACACTGACCGTGGCTCAGGCTTTGCCCGGCGGCACCTGGATGGCGGCGGCGATTCTGTTGCTGACAACCATTTTCGTTGCCACCACCGGCGACTCCATGAGCTATTCGATTGCTATGGTCGGAGCTGGCCACGACGAACCAAGCCCTTGGATCCGTGTGTTCTGGGGCGGTGCCATGGCATTGATGGCGGCCATTCTTCTGTATATGGGCGCCGGCCAGATTGGCGTACTCCAGCAGTTCATCGTGCTGACAGCGATTCCGGTTTCACTGGTTATCCTCCCCTCGCTCTGGACCGGACCGAAAGCTGCCATGGCGATGGCACGGGAGCAAGGGCTGGTCTAGGCTTTTACGGGGCTGAGCGGAATACAGGGATGTGTTCGCCTGCCCACTTTTCTGATTGAAAGCTCGGGGAGGGCAGATGCTGGAATCGTTTGAAGCCGGTTTCAAGGCATGGTTGTGGCCGGGTTTTACGGCGATTCTCGCAGTTGCTGCGACCTATGTCGTGTACCGACTGGCTCTGGCAGTCTTTCGGCATTTTTCAGGGTCCAGGACGGTCATTCGCCTGTTCCTCGATGCGGCTGCCCGGGCGCTCGGTGTTGTTTTCTGTCTGCTCACCCTTGCAGGTTCGCTGGCGGCCGCACCACCGGATCTCCCGTTGATGGCGGCGATTCAGCAAATCACCACCCTTCTACTCATCCTTGCCATCACCTGGGCGGCCGTTCGACTGACATCGGCCATTGGCGAGGTCATTGTCGCGCTCAATCCAGTGCTGGAAGGGCATTGGAAGCGGGCGCGCAAGGTCGAGACCCAGACCCGATTCCTGGTCCGCGCACTTAATATTCTCATCGTGATCATCGGCCTGGGCGCTGCCCTGATGACCTTTGAATCGGTTCAGCACATGGGCGCCAGCCTTCTTGCCTCCGCGGGTGTCGGCGGCCTTATTCTCGGGTTCGCGGCCCGTCCTGTGTTGAGCAACCTGCTGGCCGGTATGCAGATCGCTCTGACCCAACCTTTCCGTATAGACGACGTGCTGTATGTGCAGGGCGAGTGGTGCTGGGTAGAGGAAGTGACAGCCACCTATGTGGTTTTGCGGGTCTGGGATCTGCGTCGCCTTGTAGTGCCACTGCAATGGTTTATCGAGAACCCGTTCCAGAACTGGTCCAGGAATACCGCAGAGTTGCTGGGAACAGTTTTTATCTGGGTGGACTACACCATGCCGGTTGAACCGCTCAGGCAGGAGTTCACTCGTTTGCTCAATGAATCGGGGCTCTGGGATGGCGAATTTTCCTCGGTGCAGGTGACCGATTCCAGTGATCAGGCCATTCAGGTGCGTTTTTTGATGAGCGCCGCCAATTCCAGCAAGAACTGGGACCTCAGATGTGCGATCCGGGAGGGCATGGTAACCTTCATTCAGGAACACTACCCGGCTCAGCTACCCAGGCTTCGAGCCCGAGTGGTTGAAAACTGAGCCTTGGTTGAGCGCTTGAAGGCCAGGCGAGATCAGAACTTATAATTTAGCCCCACCGCAAACAGGTACGAGGATTCATCGTAGAAGGTCAGGTTGGATTGGGTGTCGCCAAAGCCGGCAAAAGAAATAAACGACCAGTCCTTCCAGCCCATGAATTGCGGGTACTCGTAAGCTGCAAGCAGGCTGAGCTCATCATCAGAACGCTTTTATTGAACAACGTGCTGGCGCTGCCATCGACGTTAAAGTTGGACGTTGAAGAGATGATCCCCGCATTTAGCGAGACTTCACCACTGAATCCCTTTTGCGGAGGCGCCGGTTGGGCGAATACAGGCAACGCGATGCACAGGATCGGGAGGGCGAGGTACTTTTTCATTCGGATGCTCCGATTATTCTGAATTAGACGCCGTTTCGAGGTCTGACCTCAGTGATGCTCCTTTTACGCGTGAATAGTGTCTTGCGGTTCAGCATGGTTCTAGCGGTGCTGATTTTCCACGCCAAGATGAACTTTACTGGTGAATGGTTGCGAATCTCCCCGGAAATGTATCCCTTTATGCTCTTAGGCAACCTGGCCCTTGCAGCGTTGCTGATAATGTTTTGGATAAGCGGCCGCCAGTCTCCGCCAAATACGTGTTAGGCTCCGCCGAATACCGAAAAGCAAACGACTGGAGTGGCGTACCTGACATGAGCAGTGAAGACCTCAATCAAGTAATGGAAATGGATGGTGAAGAGCGGTACGACTACTTCCTGAGCCAAGTGGCCGAGGAACGGGAAATCTGGATCCTGGTTAACGGCCAGAGCCAATTCCTCAAGATCGCCTCGGACGATGGCGATGTGGAATACCTGCCCGTGTGGCCGGCTTCGGCGTTTGCCGCCGAGTACGCCAACGGCGGCGATGAGCTGACGCCCCGCAGTATTTCACTGCCGGACTTCTTCCGGAAATGGGTCCCCGGTTTAACGAAGGATGGCCTCGATGTGGGTGTATTTCCCGGCCCTGATAAAACGGTATGGATCACCGAACCGGCAGAGCTCAAGCAGGATCTTCAGGACGTAATGTCTGATTTCTAGTACAGTTTTCATCGCCTGGCCGCTTTGGCGAGACGAGTAATATGAAGCGCTGCTTGATTTCGTCTGGTCTGCCCTGATCATTTATCTCAGTACACAATCTGAGGGCAATCAATCATGACTGATATCCGACACCTGGTCTGTCCCCACTGCCACAAGGTAAATCGCGTGCCTGCGGATAAATTGTCATCTGGCGGCAATTGCGGCGCCTGCAAACAGCCGTTGTGGCCGGATCAGGTTCTGGAACTTACAGACCAGAGCTTTGCTAATCATACCGGGCGCAGTGATCTGCCGGTGCTGGTGGACTTCTGGGCGAGCTGGTGTGGCCCCTGCAAAATGATGGCGCCTCAGTTCGAACAGGCCGCGAGAGACTGGCGGGGCAAGGTACGTTTTGCCAAGCTAAATACGGAACAGGCCCAAGGCCCGGCCAGCCAGTTTGGCATTCGCAGCATCCCTACCATGATCCTGTTCCAGAATGGCCGGGAAGTGGCCCGCCAGAGCGGCGCCATGAATCAGGCGCAGATCAGCCAATGGCTGCAGTCGAAGGGTATTCGCTAGCCTGATAAGGCTGTTTATTCGCTGGCCGGTCATTAAAACGCCACAATGGCTGAGGCCCTGCCATTGCAGGGCTGAAGACACCTATCCGAGCTGTTCCCACAAAGTTATCCACAGTTTTTGTGGGTAAAGCTGACTTTGCAGCGACATCGACTTTCTTATGGTATGTAGCCAGAATTCGAGCCAAACTGTCTGTAACTCGAAAGGCAGAGTCGGGCAAGCGACGGCCTTACCCGGTTGATCACTCCAACGAGGACCGAATGAGAGCAGTCCTGTTTATCATCATGGCATTCTGGTTCCTTCCAGTTTCGTCCCAAACGCTCAAGATTATGGGTTCGGACGAGAGCTTTCTCCCGTTTTATTACGGCAATGATCTCAGCGAGGGCATTCTGGTCGAGGTGATCAATGAATTCACCAAACAGACCGGTATCGCAGCCGATTTCGTCCCGATGGCGCGTAAACGCCAGGCCTGGGCTCTGGAACGAGGACTGGCCAACGCGGTTTTCGCCAACCCGCTATGGATGCCTTTGCCGGACCAAATGCACGCCGTAGGGCCGTTGTTAACCTGGCGTGACCGCGTGTTCGCGCAACCTGGCCGGCGCCCGGACTCCTTCGATGACCTCAAGGGAGGTATCTGTCTTCGCAGATGGTTTGTCTACAGTGATGGGCTTGAGGGGCGGATCGGGAGCCATCTGGTGCGCCATGACGGCTACAATGCCCAGCAGATGCTGCAAATGTTTTTGCGCAAACGGTGCGATTACATCGTCATGAACGAAACGGAGTTCCGGTTTCTTGCACAGCTGGGGGACGTAGATCCGGAACCTTATAGCACGGAACTGATAGACGCCGAGTGGCCGGTCTATCTTGGGATACTTGAAAACGAGACAGCTTTAATTGAAGCGGCGGAAGCTTTTTTCTCTACCTACACGATTGACGTGGAGGCCATGCTACCCAGACTGCCACGGCCGGACCGTTGAAGAGATTGATGGTCGGTTTGTCGATACGCCAGGCATGCGAGCGGCTTTCCAGGCGTCGTACCAGAATGTCCGCTTTGCAATCTAGCCGCATCCAGGGCACTACTAAACAAAAGCGGACATTTGCAGCTCTCAGCTTCGAATCGGCTTTCGATTCAATTTTGAAGGCTGGTACCGCTTAATCGGATGCACTAACGATAAAGTGGAATAACTATTCCGACCCGGCGATCACCGATGATATGGAAAATTATGAATAACGCGGTATTTCAGTAGCTTAATTAATTGCTGTATGCATGACATTCATGAGCTGATTCATAACCTCTGGTTTTGCTCCATTTCATGAACCTTCGCTTCTTCTCGCAGCCGGCCATTGTCTGACCGGCTCCAAAAAAAATTGCAATTTATGCCTGCGTGATCAAAGCATTTTCTTCAGTTGTCCGTAGTCTCCACCGGTACGAAGGACGAGAGTAATGTCATTGTCATTCCGGTTTCT
>NZ_FONF01000015.1:0-98154 GCF_900112835.1 Marinobacter sp. DSM 26671
GGAGGCTCTGAATAAGTCTCCAAAATCAGCGATAATACGGCCATCGTCAATCGCATAGGATCGTTGCCAGCATGGATCAGATCACCTTCTCCGAAGCCGAATACCAGACCAAGAAGCGCAAGACCCGTCGCGAGATCTTTCTGGAACGGATGGACAAGCTGATTCCGTGGAAGCAGTTGGAGAAGAAGGTAGCCCGTTATTACCCGAAGGGCCGGAACGGACGGCCCCCTTATCCGCTGCCTGCCATGCTGCGGGTTCACTGCATGCAGTTGTTCTATAACTTGAGCGATCCGGCCATGGAAGACGCGCTGTACGAGATCGAATCCATGCGGCACTTCGCGGGTCTGAAGCTGGACCGTTTGCCAGATGAGACGACGATTCTCAACTTCCGGCATTTCCTGGAGCAGCACGGTCTTGGCAAGGCGCTGTTTAAAGAGGTGAACAAACACCTGGAGAAAAACGGCTTGATGTTGCGTGAAGGAAGCATCGTAGATGCCACCATCATCTCTGCTCCCAGCTCCACCAAGAACCAAACTGGCAAGCGTGATCCGGAGATGCACCAGACCAGAAAGGGCAACGAATGGCACTTCGGCATGAAAATGCACATTGGTGTCGACGACACGTTCGGTCTGATTCATAGCATTGATACCACCGCTGCCAATGTTCACGACATCGTGCCCACCGACAAGCTGCTGCATGGTGAAGAGCAACGAGTCTTCGGCGACGCCGGTTACCTTGGCATTCAGAAGCGGGATGAGCATAAGCACCGCAAAAACGTCTCCTGGTTCATTGCCAAACGGCCTGGCACCCGGAAGACGCTGGATGCCGACAAACTGAAAGCAGAGAAGATCAAAGCCAGTGTTCGTGCCAAGGTCGAGCATCCCTTCCGGTACATCAAGCGGGTCTTTGGTTATGGCAAGGTCCGCTATCGCGGCCTTGCCAAGAACAGCAACCGGTTGCATTTGCTGGCCGCGTTTAGCAACCTGCTGATCGGTGAAAAATACATGCTGGCGTAGGGCCAGTGCGCCTGTTTTCCGCCAAAATGGCGGGAAACGGGCAAAAAACACACAAATAAAGGGAAAATAGTGTCTGAATCTTCGATTTTTTGCCGTTTAAACCCAAGATGGGCAAATATCAGCAGTTATTCAGACCTTCCTTAGCGTTTTCGTCCGACAAAAGTACTATCCAGAATCCCAGAATAGCTCAACCAATTTGAATGATCGTTAAAGGACAACGATTCTTTACATATTCTCTATCAAAAAAGACAAAGTGTGAACGCTTGCTCATTTTTTCTTCCTCCCGAAACAGGGGCAGCGGTAAAATCAGGTAAAACCACACTGCTTCCTGGCCAGAGCCAGCCCGCGCCAGTGGAGCCCCAGCCGCATTCGGGGTTACACTGGCGACACAATTAACCTGTACCAGAGACAGCTGATTTGACCGAACTTGTCCGAATTGCGCCCGGGGCGCTGACCATCGGCCGGCCCCTGCCCTGGGACGTCTACGATGCAGACGGTAATATCCTTCTGCGCCAGGGCTATGTGATTCAGACAGATTCCCAGCTGGAGCAATTGTTCGAGCGCGGCCGATTCAAACCTCGCAAGATCGAACGCCCTCAGGAAGAAGTGTTCGAGGATAACCGGGACAGGAACCCGTTTGCCGATTACCCGGACCTGCTCCACTCCCTTGAAGCTACCCTGAAAGCCATTACCGATTCTGATCCTTCGGCCCAAAAACGGCTCCTCGGTCTGGCCCGGATGATCGAGCGCACATGCACGGAATCACCCGATGCAACCCTGGCACTGGTTCACCTCTACTCAATCGGCCCGGTCATTCACGAACAGATCCTGTTTTACGCCATTCTTTGCCAGTTTATTGGCCGGCAATTCGGCCTGGAGGAGAAACGAGTTGCAGTACTGACTGCTGCCGCCCTTACCGCCAATCTTGCCCTCGTGCCCATCGCCGACAAGCTGAATGCGTCCAATACAGTGCTTAACGATGAACAGCGCGGCGTCATTCGCAAACACCCCGAACGCAGCATCCAGGCCCTGCAGGCCGCGGGCATCGATAACAAGCTCCTGCTGACCATCATTGCGCAACACCATGAGCAAGCCGACGGAAGCGGCTATCCGAAAGGTCTGAGTGGCACCGAAATACGGCCGGAAGCGGAGATCCTGGCGCTGGCAGAGCGTTACGTGGCCATGATCACCAAACGGGCCTACCGGCAGCGCATGAATGTGGCCGACGCCCGGAAGCTGATTGCCAACCTGGCCGACGGCAAGTTCCGACCGGCCATCCCCAAGGCCCTGCTGCAGATTCTCGGGGAGTATCCGCCCGGCATTCTGGTTCGTCTGGAAAACAACGAAGTGGGCGTGGTTACCCGCCGGCCAGTCAGAGCCCGGGGACCTTTCGTCAAAGCCATTTTCGGTCCCCGTGGCAACCGTTACACCGGCACCTTCGAGCGGGACACCAGCGAGCCGGATTTCGGCATCCAGTCCCTGGAAGAGCCGGAAGTCATGCCTTCCATGGACTTCAGCCTGGTCTGGGGCTTCCGCTCCTGACCAATGTCACCATGCTATAAACCCAGTGCTTTTGCATGATGATCAAGGTGATCATCAATGAATGAGGCAATGAAGAAATAGCTGTGATCATAGCCCCGGTGCATGCGCAGGTTGATGTGATGGTGGAACTTCTCACAGGCGTCCGCCAGCGCATCCGGGTTCAGCTGGCTGTCCAGAAACTCGTCCGCCGTGCCCTGGTCCACCAGTAGCGGCAACCGCTCCCGAGCGGTGGGAATGAGCAATGTGGCATCCCATTCTTCCCAACTTCGCGGATCGTCTCCAAGATAGCCCTTGAAGGCTTTCTGGCCCCAGGGGCACTCGGTTGGGTTGGCGATGGGCGCAAACGCCGACACCGAGGCGTAGCGGCCCGGATTCTTCAGGGCGCAGATCAGAGCGCCGTGGCCGCCCATGGAGTGGCCGCTGACGGAGCGCTTGTCTGTTACCGGCAATTCATTCTCGATCAACTGCGGCAATTCCTTCACCACGTAGTCGTACATCCGGTAATGGGGTGCCCAGGGTTGCTCTGTGGCGTTGATGTAGAAGCCGGCGCCGGAGCCAAAGTCATAACTGTCATCCTCGCCCGGCAGGTTCACTCCACGGGGGCTGGTGTCAGGACAAACGATGGCCATCCCCAGCTGAGCGGCCCGTTTCTGGGCACCCGCCTTTTGCATGAAATTCTGGTCGGTGCAGGTCAGCCCTGATAGCCAGTAGAGAACCGGCACCTTCTTCGGGTTGGAGCCCACAGCCACGGGCGGCAGGTACACCGCAAACTCCATGTCGCATTCGAGGGTAGCGGAAGTATGCCGGTAGCGGCGGTGCTCGCCTTCGAAACAGACGTTCGTGGATAGGAGTTCCATAGTGTCCTCAATTCAGAAAATAAGTGTGTTTCAGTCCAGGGCACTGGCGTGCTTTGGCGGCTCCAGACCGAAACCGGTGCGCGCCAACTCGGCCAGGATAGCAGTACGGGTGACAATACCAATCAGTTTGCCGTGATCCACAACCGGGTACACCTTTGGCTTGCCCGCACCGAGGTTCTGGGCAAGATCCACAACGGCCATCTCTGCCGAAATCGTCACCGGTTTCCGGAACATGACGTCGTCAACAAGTGGATCGCCCTCACGGTGATAGCCGCTGACCAGCAGGGCATGGATACAGTCCTGCTCGGAGATGAATCCGATAACATGGCGCTGGTCATCAACAACCGGAAGACCGGTTACGTGGTTGTGGAGCAGCGTCTTTACCACCTTGGTGAGCTGCGTGCCACAGCGGACCGGCTCGATGTGGTTCCACATGACATCTGAAACTTTGAGTGAACGCATGGGCAGAATCTCTCTCCTCGGTGGATGGTCGCCATTGTAATGAGCATAGGCAATCACCCCTGAATCCACCACTTTTACCGGGCCATCGGTTTACATGGGAAAATTTCTGACTAAACTCAGCCGGTTATACCCAATCCGGGTCAAAAATCCAAACCAATCCATGGCAGACAGAGGGAGATCCCATGGAAGCTATTTCTGAATTTGTAGGACAGATAAACGGACTGGTCTGGGGCCCACCCATGCTGGTTCTGATTCTGGGCGTCGGGCTATTCCTCAGCCTGGGCCTGAAGCTGATGCCGGTGCTGAAGCTGGGCGCCGGTTTCCGGTTGATGTGGAAAGGCCGCTCCGCCGCGGGATCTGAATCCGAGGGTGAAATCCCGCCGTTCCAGGCGTTGATGACAGCGCTCTCAGCCACCGTTGGCACAGGCAACATTGCCGGGGTTGCCACAGCCGTGTTCCTTGGGGGCCCCGGCGCGCTTTTCTGGATGTGGCTTACGGCCCTTGTGGGCATGGCCACCAAGTACTCCGAGGCGGTCCTGGCGGTGCGTTTCCGCGAAGTCGACGAACGCGGTGCCCACGTGGGCGGCCCGATGTATTACATCCGCAACGGCCTGGGTCGCAAGTGGGCCTGGCTTGGCGTCCTGTTTGCCGTCTTTGCCGCCATTGCCGGCTTCGGCATCGGCAACACGGTTCAGGCCAATTCGGTGGCGGATGTCATGGAAACCAACTTCGGACTGCCACACTGGCTGACTGGCCTGGTGCTCATGGTCCTGGTGGGCATGGTCCTGATTGGTGGCATCCGCAGGATCGGCCATGTTGCCAGTGCCCTGGTGCCGTTGATGGCGGTTTCCTATCTGATTGCCGGGCTGGTGGTGCTGGCGATTAACGCCGCCGACATCCCTGCCGCCTTTTCCCTGGTGATCAAGCACGCCTTCAGCCCCATCGCCGCCGAGGGTGGATTTGCCGGTGCAGCCGTGTGGGCCGCAATCCGTTTCGGTGTGGCGCGAGGCATCTTTTCCAATGAAGCGGGCCTCGGCTCCGCGCCCATTGCCCACGCCGCGGCGCAAACCCGTAACCCGATCAACCAGGGTATGGTGGCCATGCTTGGCACCTTCATTGACACCATTATTATCTGCACCATCACCGGCCTGGTAATTATCACCTCCGGCACCTGGACCTCCGGGGAGTCCGGCGCTGCCCTGACGTCCATGGCCTTCCAGGAGGCGCTACCCGGCGTTGGCAACTATCTTGTAGCTATCGCCCTGGCGGTTTTTGCCTTTACAACCATTCTTGGCTGGTCGTTCTACGGCGAGCG
The DNA here is from genome assembly GCF_900112835.1 of Marinobacter sp. DSM 26671. Lineage (NCBI taxonomy): Bacteria > Pseudomonadati > Pseudomonadota > Gammaproteobacteria > Pseudomonadales > Marinobacteraceae > Marinobacter > Marinobacter sp. DSM 26671. The sequence goes on from NZ_FONF01000015.1 coordinate 5,193, forward strand.
CTGTATCGAGTTCCTGTTCGGCGTAAAGGCAATTGTGCCTTACCGCGTTGCATGGATTCTGGCCATCCCTGTTGGCGCCACCCTCAACCTGGGCTTCGTCTGGCTGGTGGCAGACACCCTGAATGCCATGATGGCGCTGCCAAACCTGATCGCCCTGCTGATGCTGAGCCCGGTCGTGTTCAAGCTTACCCGGGAGCACTTTGAGAAAGAGAAGGCATTGGGGGTTTGAGCCCCTTGTAATTGCCTCATATGGCACCAAGGTTTGAGGTATATAGGCAGAATACAACCCGGCAGCTTTCTTGCCGGTATAACAAACGAAATTGTCACTACCATGATCGAAGGAGAGTACACATGACTTTACGTCTCGGAGATACCGCACCCGATTTTGAGCAGGACTCCAGTGAAGGGAAGATTTCGTTTTACGACTGGCTCGGCGACAGCTGGGGCGTGCTGTTTTCACACCCGGCGGATTTTACCCCGGTCTGCACCACCGAGCTGGGCCTGACCGCCAAACTGAAGGACGAGTTCGCCAAGCGCGGCGTCAAGGCCATCGCACTGAGCGTTGATCCGGTCGATTCCCACCACGAGTGGATCAAAGACATCAATGAAACCCAGGGCTGCGCGGTAAATTTCCCGATCATTGCAGACCATGATCGCAAGGTGTCCCAGCTGTACGACATGATTCACCCGAATGCCGACAGCAGCCTCACCGTGCGCTCGCTGTTCGTGATCGACCCGAACAAGAAGGTTCGCTTGATGATCACCTACCCGGCCAGCACCGGTCGTAACTTCAACGAAGTTCTGCGGGTGATCGATTCGCTGCAGCTGACCGACGAACACAAGGTCGCGACCCCGGGCAACTGGGAGCGTGGTGGCGATGTGGTTATCGTTCCGTCCCTTCAGGACGAGGAAGAAATCAAGCAACGCTTCCCGAAAGGCTACAAGGCGGTGAAATCCTACCTGCGGATGACACCAGACCCTAAAGCCAACTGGAGCGGTGACTGATCACTAGCCTCTTAAGCCTATAAAAAAGGCCGGGCAGCATTCGCTGTCCGGCCTTTTTCATGGTCGTGGATCAGGCAATCAGAATGCCGGAACCACTGCACCCTCATACTTTTCCATGATGAAGTCGCGAACCGCATCAGACTTCAGAGCCGCAGCCAGTTTCTGCATAGCCTCGCTGTCCTTGTTGTCCGGACGGGCCACCAGGATGTTCACATAAGGTGACTCGGAGCCCTCAATTACCAATGCATCTTCAGACGGGTTCAGGCCGGCTTCCAGCGCATAGTTGGTATTGATCAGCGCCAGGTCGACCTGGTTAAGGATACGGGGCAGGGTGGCAGCTTCCAGTTCCTTGAAGTCGAGATCTTTCGGGTTATCGGCGATATCACGGGGTGTTGCAGTGATCTTGCTCTCGTCTTTCAGGGTGATCACGCCGGCCTTCTGCAGGAGCAGCAGCGCACGGCCACCGTTGGTGGGGTCGTTCGGAATGGCAACCACAGCACCTTCTTTCAGCTCGTCCAGCGACTCAATCTTGCTGGAGTAGGCGCCAAACGGCTCAACGTGAACGCCGGTCACGGTTACCAGGTTGGTACCACGGCCTTCGTTGAATTCATCCAGGTACGGCTGGTGCTGGAAGAAGTTGGCGTCCATCCGCTTCTGGTCCACCTGGATATTCGGCTGGATGTAATCGGTGAATACCTTCACGTCCAGTTCCACGCCCTGCTCGGCCAGCTGCGGCTTCACGAATTCCAGGATCTCGGCATGGGGAACCGGTGTTGCAGCGACAGAGAGTTCTTCGGCAGCAACGGCGCCGGAGAACGTAGCTGCGGCAGCCAATGCTGCGAGTGTTTTCTTCAGATTCATAGATCGATTCTCCTGTTGAGCATCTTGAACAAATGAGTTCGGGATCGGAGTACGGCCGGCGGTCGGTCGGAGTACCCTTCCGAAAAACGCCCGTGAATACGTCCGTGTAGGGCTCGGTCGCGCCATCCCTGGCGCTCCACGTTTTCGGAAGGGTACTCCGACCGCCCACCGGCCTATATCCAGCTTTTCTACTTTCTGCTGAAGTACAGAACCAGACGGTCGCCGACCATCTGCAGCACCTGTACGAAAATAACCAGTAGCGCGACTGTAATGACCATTACGTCGGTCTGGAATCGTTGATAGCCGAAGCGGATGGCGAGGTCGCCCAAGCCACCGCCACCAATAACGCCGGACATGGCCGCGTAGGAAACCAGAGTGATCGCAGTAACGGTGATACCGGCGATGATGCCCGGAAGCGCTTCCGGTAACAGAGCACCGAAGATGATCTGTTTAACGCTGGCGCCCATGGCCTGTGTGGCCTCGATGATGCCGCGGTCCACTTCTCGCAGGGAAGTTTCCACCAACCGTGCAAAGAACGGCGCACCGCCAGCCACCAGCGGCGGGATTGCTCCGGCCACGCCCAGGGACGTGCCGATCAGCATTACGGTGAAGGGGATCATAACGATCAGCAGGATGATGAACGGCACGGAACGTAGCACGTTCACGACGAACGACAGCACCGCATAGGCCACGGGCTGTTCCAGCAGCTGGCGTTTGCCGAACAGGAACAAAAGAACGCCGATGGGCAGGCCGATCAGGACGCTGAACAGCAGGGACATACCCACCATGACCAGGGTATCCCAGCTGGCCCAGCCGATTTCGGTCCAGTCTACATTGCTTAACAGGTCTTCCATCAGCGCAGCACCTCCACGTGAACGTCGGCAGCCTTGAGCGCCTGCATGGCCACCTCAAGATCACCGCCCACCAGTGACAGGGTCAGCTGGCCGTAGGGTGTGTCCTTGATGTGGTCGATTCGGCCGGAAAGAATGCTGAAATCCACGCCGGATTCCCGGGCAACGCTGCCCAGCAGCGGTTTATAGGTGGATTCGCCCTTGAAGGTCAGGCGGAGGATCCGGCCGCTGGCCTTGCTCAGGTCTTCCTGGAGTTCGTCCCGGTCAATGCTTTCGCTCTCGAAGACAAAGTCTCGTGTGGTCGGGTGCTTCGGGTGCAGGAACACCTCGCTGACCGGTCCCATTTCGACCACTTCACCAGCGTCCATCACTGCCACGCGATCGCAGACCCGGCGCACCACGTCCATTTCATGGGTGATCAGTACGATGGTCAGGCCCAGCTCACGGTTGATGTCGGCAAGTAGCTTCAGCACCGACTGGGTCGTTTGCGGGTCGAGGGCGCTGGTCGCTTCGTCGCACAGCAGGATCGTGGGCCGGCAGGCCAGGGCGCGGGCAATGCCCACTCGCTGTTTCTGCCCGCCGGAGAGCTGCGACGGGTATTTGTTGGCGTGATCGGTAAGGCTCACCCGGGCCAGCAGTTCCTCAACCCGGTCACGGATCTCGGTCTTCGAGTAGATGCCCGCCAGCTTCATGGGGAAGGCAATGTTGTCCGCCACGGTTTTCGACGACAGCAGGTTGAAGTGCTGGAAGATCATTCCCACCTTGCGGCGAAAGGCACGGAGTTCGGCAGCGTCGTAGTCGGTGATGTTCTCGTCGTCGATCAGAATACGACCGCCGGTGGGTGGTTCCAGCAGGTTGATCAGACGCACCAGCGTCGATTTACCGGCGCCGGAATGGCCAACGATGCCGAATACCTCGCCGGTTTCAATGGTCATATCGGTGGGATGAAGCGCGGGGATCGCCCGGCCGCCTACCTGATACGACTTCTGTACCTGGTCAAATACAATCACGGTCAGCGCCTTGTGGGTGCAGCGTTAAAAACCGGCGATTATAGCCCATTCGGTTGGCAAACCCGAATTCCGGAATGATTCTCAGTGTGGGTAGATATCCCTACACAAACGGTTACCTGACATCCGCCACAGCCCTGAACTAAACTTGGATGTCACAAGAACCTTAATTTCCCTCCGTTTCGAGAGCCGCGCCACCCAGAGATGCCAAAACGTGACCATTGAAAAACAGCCAACGCCCTCACGGATGAACTCCACCCAGGCATGGGTCACTTATCTCAGCAAGGTCGAGCTGCCGGTTCTGGCCAACACTCTCAAGCGTATCAATGAGTTGACGGACAGCCGAAACAGCACGGTTAACGAACTGGCCAACGTCATCCTCAACGATGCCCAGCTCACCTCTCAGGTTCTGCGGCTGTCGAATACCGTCTTTTACAACCAGACCCGCACCCAGGTCAGCACCGTCAGCCGCGCCATTACATTGATCGGCTTCGATGCCGTGAAATCCATGGCCATCTCCTCCCTGATTGTCGACACGCTGTTGAAACGCAACGACCGTCCTCATCTGTTGCGCTGTCTGGCCCGTGCAATTCACGCCGCGGTTCAGGCCAGGTGTCTGATGCCGAAACGCAACGAGACCGCGCTTGAAGAGGTGTTTATCGGGGCCTTGCTGATGAACATTGGTGAATTGGCCTTCTGGTCCTGCGAAACCGACCAGGCCGCCGAACTGGAAGAACGGCTGCGCCTTGAAGAGCCCCCGGTAGAGGCGCAAAAGGCCGTGCTGCACTCTACCTTTACCGAAATTACCCGGGGCCTCGTGGATGCCTGGTCCCTGGGACCATTCATCAAGGATGTCGTCTCGCCGGGGCAGGCCAATTCCATGGCCTCGAGCCTGGTCCGGAATTCCGTGGAAATGGCCCGTCTGTCGGAACAGGGCTGGAGCGGTCCGGAAATGGATCAGCTACTCGAACGCCTGGGCAAGGACATTGGCGAGAGCCCGGCCGTGGTTCGCGACCGGCTCAAGGTAAACGCCTCGGAGGCGACTCGGGTGGCAGTCTCCCTCGGCATCCCCCAGGTAACCGCCATGATGCCGGGCGCCGAAGGCAAGGCCGGCGACAGCGGGGCGACGGCTCCGGAAATGGACCCGGAACTTCAGCTGGAAATTCTGCGTGAATTGAGCCATTGCCTGGCGGAGAAACCGGACATCAACGAAGTATGCCAGTTGATCATTGAGGGCATCCACAGGGCTGTCGGTATGCAGCGAGTCGCTCTGCTGATGAGTGACCGAACCGGCAACGAACTGGTGCCCCGAAAGCTCGGAGGCCGCGGCACCGAAGAATGGCGACAGCATTTTGTAATCCGTAAGGATGGCAGCGGGCCACTGGGCTCGCTTCTGCCCCATGCCCATTGCAGCATCTACGAACCCAAACGGAACTCGGAAGGCGTACCTTACGATCAGTGGCTTGGCAAAGTGCCGGCGCTTATCGGGCCGATCAAGGCGAATGGTCGTCTGATCGGCCTGTTTTACGCGGACAATGCAGCCGGCGCTTACCTACCCTCAAAAGAGCAGTTATCAGCGTTTGGCCACTTTATCCAGAATGCGCAGCTCTGCCTGAACCTGATCTCTACACATTAACGCTCGTTCACAGCTCGTAGAGCTTGGTGACGTGCAGAATCGGCCCGGTTGGAGCCCCAGTCGGTGAGCCACCTTCGGGTTCGAGACTGATCGCAAGGGTCCGGCTGCCGCTCAATGAGCTCTGAGCTTCATCCGACAGCCCCACCTGGTGAGTTTCACTCGCCGGCAGGACCCCTAGCGAAAGAGGCCGCCCCTCCTCTGGTACAACCCAGAGCTCATAATCCTTACCGGACTCCGCGGAGCCTGCGGCAACAGCGCGCAATTTCAGCAGGTTGCCACGATCCGTCTCACTTAACAGCCACAGCGGGTCGCCAAGTTCGGCCTCGATGATCGCCCCGGCTAACATGGGCCTTTCTGGAACGGGAGACGGCTGTAAAACTAACAGAACGGCGAAAAAGACCGCCGCTGCGGTTGCCGTCAATCCCCAGCCTGGCCAAAACCATCCGGCTCTTGAGGAAACCGGGGCTTTCGGTTTGGAGTGTTCGGGCCACAACCGTTGCTGGATGCCCGACCAGATGCTTGGCGGGGGCGTCTCCGGGATGGCGATCGTCGACAGGGCGCCGAGCTGCTGCTCCCAGAACCAGACTTCCTGACGAACCCGACCGGATTCCATCATCCATCCCTCGAAGCGGAGGCGAGCAGGGCCTTTCAAAGAACCCAGAACATATTCCGCCGCAAGAATCTCTACGCGCTCGGGTGTTTTTTTCATCGCTCAAGACACCTCTTCAATGCCATAAGCCCCCTTCGAATCCAGCTTTTCACCGTCCCAACGGGTGAGCTCAGGGTTTTCGACAGCTCATCGTGAGTGAAACCCCGGTAGTAGGCGAGCAGAATGCTGTCACGCTGAACATCACTGAGCTCTTCAAGGCACCCCGTGAGCTGGGCCGACCCGGAGATCCGCAAGGAGTCATCCAGAGGTCCACCACGGTTGTCCTCAACCTTGTCAAGGTGCTCATCTCCGGTCGTCTGCCGTACTTTGCGGGCTCGCATCAGGTCCAGGGTCCGGTAGCGCGCAATGGTCATCATCCAACCGAGCGGCGCACCCCTGTCCCGATGGTACTCGCCCGCGTGATGCCAGATCTGAATAAAGCTCTCCTGCATTGCTTCCTCGGCCAGCTCACGATGGTTTGCCAGCTTGATGCAAAGGCCGAACATCCTCGCCGCGACCTTGCTATAGAGTTCTTGAAACGCTTTCCGGTCCTTCCTTGCCACTGACCGCAGCAAGCGCATCAACTCGTCCTGATTCACCTCGGCATAAGCCATAAACACCCTCATTTTTCTGGTAACTGCAAAAGGTACGAGCGCGGGAACGCGGAAGTTGCGTGTCTACCAAGAAAGTTTTTTTGCAACAGCTGCAACTTTTGACGTCCACCACCCGTTCCTTCCCCCGACGCACCCAAACACAGAGAGGAAAACAACATGAAAACAATTCTGAAGCGGTCCAGCCTCGCTATCGCCGTGGCCGGAACCTGCCTCGCCACCGGCCTGGCCCAGGCTTCGAGTCACCGTGAAGCGCCCTTCATCACCGAAATCCCCAAGGTCGACGGCACTGACTTTTATATGTTCCGGAGCTACGAAAGTGGCAGAAGCGACTTCGTAACCCTGATTGCCAATTACCTGCCACTGCAGGATGCCTATGGCGGTCCCAATTATTTTGATCTGGATGACGACGCCATCTATGAAATTCACGTCGACAACGACGGCGATGCCGTTGAGGACCTGACGTTCCGTTTCCAGCTGGAAGACAACCTGAACGACATTCAGTTGCCGGTCGGGCCGGATGGCGACCAGCGGATGGTATCTGTGCCCCTCAAAAACATTGGCGATGCAAGTGACGGGGCCAACGTTCAATTGCGACAAACCTACACAGTGGATGTCATTTCCGGGGATCGTCGCACCGGTTCCGTGCAGGCAGCCACCAACGTGAACACCGGTACCGAAGTCTTTGACAAACCCCTGGATAACATCGGTGCAAAGTCCTTTGGTGATTACGCCGGCTACGCCAGCCAGCACGTGTTTAACATCGCCATTCCCGGCTGCGGAACCAACGGTCGGGTATTTGTCGGGCAGCGCCAGGAGGCGTTTGCGGTGAACCTGGGTGAAATCTTCGACCTGGTTAACACCAACCCGCTTGGCCCCCGGAATGGTGAAGGCCCCGGTGATCTGGCTGACAAGAACGTCACCTCCTTTGCCCTTGAGGTGCCTACCGATTGCCTGACCGGCACCGCCATGAACTCCAACGGCCAGCCCGTAATCGGTGCCTGGACTACAGCGAGCGTCCGGCAGGCACGTATCATCAACCCTGCTCCCAGCACCGCAGGCCGGGGCGCAACCGTTGAAGGTGGTGCCTATACCCAGGTTTCGCGTCTGGGCATGCCACTGGTAAATGAGGTGGTTATCGGGCTCAAGGACAAAGACCGTTTCAACGCCAGTGAACCCAAGGATGATGGGCAGTTCGCCACCTATGTCACACACCCGACACTGCCGGAGCTTCTGGAAGTGCTGTTCCCCGTAACTGCACCGAACAACTTCCCGCGCAACGATCTTGTCACGGCATTCCTCACCGGCGTACCGGGAGTCAACATGCCTGAGGGCGTAACTGCCTCCGAAATGTTGCGACTGACGCCCGCCGTTGCACCAACGCCGCTGAACAGCCAGAACGATCTCGGTGTTCTGGCGGGTGACAACGCCGGCTTCCCGAATGGCCGTCGGCCCTACGATGACACCGTCGACATTGCGCTTCGCGTCGCCATGGGTGTACTGGCAGACCCCGCCGATGCGCCTGATGGCAGCCTCGAGTACACCGACGGCGTCCAGCTGGCAGCGGATCCTACCAGCCTGCCCGCAGACTATGAGTCGTTCCCTTACCTGGCGACACCCATCGCCGGTTCACCCAACGAATAACCGGGAGGTAGCCATGAGGTCCCTCACAAAACTTACGGCCGTCTGCGCGATTGCGTTATTGATGGCAGGTTGCTTCGACGGCTCCAACAGCCGATCGGAAAGGCCGGCTGTGACCGTCGACTTTACAACGTTTGTTAAAACCCAGTTCGCCCGGACAAGCGACGACGCCCAGCCGGCGAACGTCAACGGCATCGACCTGAGTTTCAATGACCAGAATAATCCACAGGCATTCGATGACCTGCTTCAATAACACTCCACTTGGCCGGTTTCCCCGTTGTTTCGGGCCGGCCTTATCCTTGCCTGCCCTTCGGGGCAGGATTTTTTGGTTGATCGCGATTTTCGCGCCCTGCCAGATACACGCCGCCCCGGATCCCATCATCACGGAGTTCAATGACAATGAAATACTGACCGAGTTACCCGGCGCCGCTAACGAGCTCTTACGGGAGACGGATTCCCCCGAAGTGGTTGGGGACCGTCTGCAAATGCTGATCACACAGGCCAGGGCCAGTGGTGATCCGAGATACATGGGGTACGCCCAGACATTGATTAACCGCTGGCCGGACGAGCAGCTGACCGACCGGCTGCGAGTGCTCCGGGCAACCCTGCGCCAGAGCCTGCATCAATTTGATTCCGCCCGCGCCGATCTTGAACAGGTACTTTCAAGCTCTTCGGACAATCAACAGCGTATCCAGGCTCGCCTGACCCTTGCCAATCTCGAGCTGGTTCAAGGTCGTTACACCGAGGCCGGGCGGAATTGTCAGGCACTTCAGTCGGACTATCCCGGCCTGATAGCGAAGAGCTGCCTGGCTTCCGTGCAGGCGAGGACAGCCGACCCTCAAAAAGCCTACCGGAATCTTGCGCAACAACTCGCCGAGGCGACAGGCCGCCAGCCTGCTGATTCCACCAGTCGACTCTGGACCGAAGGCACACTTGGCGATATCGCGGCCCAGGCAGGCCTGCCCGAAGCCGAACTGCATTGGCGAAGGGTTCTGCAGGCATCTCCGAGCGACCTGTATATCCGAGCCCAACTTGCCGACTGGCACCTTGAGCAGGACCAGTTCGAGCGCGTTTTGACACTCACCCTGGGATTCGAGGCCGTTGACACACTGGCCGTGATTCGGGCCATCGCCATGAAACGCTCCGGCCACCCGGGCAGTGACGAACTGATCGGTCGTTTACGGCAACGATTTGAAGAGGCCCGGTGGCGAGGCACTTTACTGCACGCCAGAGATGTTGCCCGTTTCCTGCTGGATGTAGAGAACCAGCCGCACGATGCCCTGAGACTGGCGATCGAAAACTGGGAGAGTCAGAGGGAGCCCCTGGACACCCGGCTTTCGCTCAGAGCTGCTCTGGCTTCAGGTGACAGGGCCCAGCATCAAAGAGTGAGCGAATGGCTCAGTCAGCAGGGTCAGATCGATGCCCGCTATCCGGAGTTCAAACAATGAGGATAACAATAAGAATCTGGCTCGCCTTGACCACAATAGCGCTGATGTCAGCCAGTGGGATGGCAGCAGCACACAAAGCAAGCGACAGCTTTCTTTACCTGAACAGCGGTCCGACGGAACTTCGAATGGATGTTGCACTACGGGACCTCGCGCTGCTCGTGAGCATTGATAGCAACGGAGATAACGAAATATCCGGTCAGGAACTGCGACAGGCAAGACCAGAAATTACGCGGACCATCGAATCCGCGCTCACCTTTTCGAACAGCAGTGGCAACTGCGGTCTGGCCGGTAAGACTTGGGGTATCAGCGAGCACAGTGACGGATTCTATTCCGCTGCCCGTTACGCTATCCAGTGCCCCGATGGTGAGCCGCCGAGAGCGCTTGAGTACAACCTACTGTTTGAACAGGATGCACTGCATCGGGGCCTGGTGAGCCTTGACCATGATGGGCAGAAACGTCTGACCGTACTGGGGCCCGATTCCCGAACGCTGGATCTGACAGGCACGGACACCCCGGGCTATTTCGGTGTGTTTACCACCTTCGTTTACGAGGGCGTTATCCACCTACTTATCGGCCTGGACCACATCCTGTTTCTGCTGGTTCTGGTCATTCCGGCAACGCTGTCCACTGCCAAAAACCAGGCATCCAGCGGCCAGTCACGAGCCTTGCGGGGCCGTCTGCTTGAACTGGCCGGCATTATCACGGCCTTTACCTTGGCGCACTCCATCACGCTGGCGCTGGCCGCCCTCGATATCGTTTCACTCCCCATCGCATGGGTGGAAACGGTTATCGCGCTTTCCATTGGCTTGGCAGCATTGAACGTGGCCTGGCCGATTCTCGGGCACAAAACCTGGAAGCTCGCGTTCGGATTCGGTCTGGTGCACGGTTTTGGCTTCGCCAGTGTTCTGGGCGATCTCACCAGTGGCGTATCCGGGCTGGCGGTGGCGCTGGCAGGTTTCAACCTCGGTGTGGAACTCGGTCAACTGGCGCTGCTGGTCGTGGGATTCCCGGTGCTGTATTACCTGGGTAAAAATCGGATGTATCAAAAGGGCGCCGTGCCAGTGATGCTGGCCGGCATAGGTGCTATCAGCCTGTTCTGGGTTGTCCAGCGCGCGCCCCTGTCCTGAGCGCGCACCGGATGACCTTAATGCAGGGCCCGCATCTGACGCGGATAAAGTGCGGCGCTGACTTCCGGCTCTTCCAGCAGGTCGGCCAGCTCGCGGTCTACGTTAGTCTCTTCACCTTCTTCCGGCAACGGCTCGAACAGGGTGCTCAGCCAGGAGGCTACGGAGGGTGCTTCGTCCCGTTTGTAATCGGTGGACAGCGCCTTGATCCGGCGGAAGCCGATGATGCGCTGGTGTTTGGGATCCCGAATCTGTTCAAAACCCCGCCAGTAGACGTGATCCCTGGTGTGCAGTTGCACGAACAGGGTGTCGATGGGGCCGTCTGAATCGTCGGCACCCTCGGCTTCTTCCTCAATGGCTTCCGGGGCCGCTTCGGCTTCCACTTCGGGTTTCTTGTGACGGATGGTGGTCCAGGCCGGGTACAGCACGGCCACGGCATCCGCTTCAACATGCTCGCGGGCGGCGCGGAGGATCAACCCCCAGCGGGCCTTGTCGGCATCGGTTTCAAGGGAATTGATGGGCAAGTCATAGCTTTGTTCGCTGGACAGGACGATGGCCATCATGGGGGCGTCTAACTCCCCCATGGCCTCGGCCTGTGCTACTGATACCAGTTCGTCGATTGCCATCGGTTGGTTCATAATACGCTCGCCTCCTCGATGCCATCAGGGTCGTTCAGGAAGAAGGGGTCTTCCTGACTAACAGCATAGCCTGTTCCGGCTACAAAGATAAACGTGGAGTTTCCCCAGCCGGATCACAACCCCGGATACCTCAGAACGCGTCCTCAAGCCTTTCGTAGTTGCTGAACCAGGGATTGGCCTCTTCCAGTTGGCCCGCCAGCTGAAGCAGGGTCGCTTCGGCGCCGTGGGGACCGCCAAACTGGACCCCGACCGGTAACCCTTCGGCAGTCCAGTGCATCGGCACAGACATGGCCGGTGTCCCGGTCAGGTTTGCCAACTGGGTAAACGGCGTCCGGGCCAGGCTTTCCAGGGCCATCTGATCCACCTGTCCAGAGCGATGAACCAGTTTACCGGCCTTCAATTTCAGCATCAGACGGGCAGCGAATTTGAGGTGGGCCGGCGTTTCCAGTTCGCCGATGGCGGCCGGCAACTGCCCGGTGGTCGGGCTGAGGTAGAGATCGTAACTCCCGAAAAACGCACCCAGCGCCCTGGCAAACTCGTTCCACTGCTGGCGCCGCCGGACATAGTCGGACAGCGGCATCGTCTCACCAAGCATGCCAATCAGCCGGGTATCCAGCTCGAAATCGCTGTCGGTGGCGCCGAACTGCTCTTTCGCCTTCGCCATCAGCGCCGACACTTCACCGAAATACAGGCCGAGGTAGCAGCGGGCCAGGGCCATGCCGTCGAATTCCGGCGCAGCATACTCAACCCTGTGACCCAGATTCTCGAGAACCCGGGCCGTTTCCTCCACGGCTGCAACGCACTCCGGTGCTACCTCCGTATTGTAGGGTGAAGACGTGAACACGCCGATTCTTAGCTTGCCCGGAGACCGCTGCATGAGCTCGGAGTAGGCCGCAGACGGCCCGGGAATCTCGAACGGGTCGCCCGGAGCCGGCCCACTGAGCACATCCAGCATCGCCGCACTGTCTCTCACCGTCCGGCTGACCACATGGTCGGTAGACGCACCGGTCCAGGCTTCACCCATAAAGGGACCCGAGGAAATGCGTCCCCGGGACGGCTTGAGGCCAAACAGGCCATTGTAGGCAGCTGGAATGCGGATGGAGCCGCCGCCATCGTTGGCGCCGGCCATGGGTACAATGCCGGCCGCCACCGCCGCGCCGGAGCCGCCACTTGAGCCACCCGGGGTCAGCTCCGTGTTCCAGGGGTTGCGGGTTGGCCCCCAGAGCTCAGACTCGGTCACCGCTTTCAGACCAAACTCCGGCGTGGCGGTTCGCCCCAGGAAAACCAGCCCACCGTCCCGTGCCCGGCGGACAAATTCCGAATCCTGGGGCGCAATATTCTTTATCAGCCCCCGGCTGCCGTAGGTACACGGGTGACCCGCCTGCTCCTGGGCGAGGTCCTTGAGCAGCAGGGGCACGCCGGCAAAAACCGCCTGCTCGGGGAAGTGCTGTGCTGGCGCCTCGGAGAACTGCGGATAGCAGATCGCATTAAGTGTGCTGTTCACGCGGGTTGCCCGCTCAACCGCTGCCTCGCATACTTCCCTTGAAGTGACCTCACCCCGACGGACAAGATCAGCGAGTGCGGTAGCATCGTAACGAAGATATTCAGATTGCTTCATGGCAGGTTCCCTTTGTTATTCTGTTTTGAGGAAGGTCACGGGTATATCGTCTATGGTCAGAATTCTCAAGAGCTTACGCCAGCTTGCCGTGATTTTCATCCTGGCAGCGCCGGTTGCCGTTGCCGCCCAGGACCCGCCGCCAGCGGCCAGTGAAGACAGCGACTGGACTCGCGTGGTCCGGTCCTCGCCCTACTGGGTCAGCCAGGGGGTATTTGAAAACATCCTCACCATCCGGCGCTGGGTATTAAAAGAATCCGGCTATTGCGCCAGTGCCGAGCGCCACGTCCTCTACGATATGCGGGGGCGCTTTCTGGCCTGGATCAGTGATGGCGAAGACCGCGAGGCCACCCAGCGCCTGCTGAACACCACCCGAAAATCACTGTATGAGAATGACAAGGTGGAAGACTGGGTTGCCGGCGAGACCGGCCAGACCGGCTATCCGTTCGCCCTTTCCTGCGACCAACCCCATGTAAACGTTGATGAAGCCGTTGCCCGTTATCTTGGCACCCTGCCGGCAGACCGGATCTGGGGCGCCTGGGACGACCTCAACTTTGCCGACAGCAGTGCTCCGGAAAGCCTTCATGATGCACTGATCTACGTGTACGAACACCGCAGCAACCAGAACCGCCTGACTCTGCCACAAGCCTTGCCCCGCTACCTGGCGGGCCAGATCCTGATTGAGAGTGGCGCACAGGCAAGAGCCCATTCCCGGGCAAACGCCAGGGGCATCCTGCAGCTGTCACCTGCGGCTCTGTCCGACTGCCAGATTGCCCCCAACAATTTCTGGCATCGGCTGGCACAGATCGACTGCGCCCTGCGGCTGATGAACCAGAATGCCCGCAATCTGGCACCGGTTTTCGAGCAACGGTTTGGTCATCTGCCAGAAGCCAAGAGGGACCGTCTGTTCACCCTTCTATTGGTTCAGGCGTATCATGGCGGCGCCGGACGGGTTCAGGCGTTGTTGGACGATCCAGTGCTGTCGCAACCAGCAGAGTATTTTGCCGCCAACCATGAACGCTTTACCGCCGGCGATATTGCCTTCGGCCTGATTTTTCACAATCTGGGGCGGGACCGCCTCGGTCTTGCGTCGCTCTACTATGTGGCCGACGTTCAACTGGCAACCGAGGCCCTGTGTCGCACGGCCAAACTGAAATCAACGGAATTCTGCGAATGGAAGTACTCCACCAACTGATACCCGAAAGCCTGAGCCTTCCAGTCGCCGTTTTCCTGCTAGCCAGTTCCACCATCACCTCGATGATCACTGCCAGTCTCGGCGCGGGTGGCGGGGTTCTGCTGCTGGTACTTATGGCCAGCTGGATGCCGCCCGCCGCCATTATTCCGGTTCACGGCATGATCCAGCTGGGTTCCAATGTTGGTCGGGCAGCACTGACCTGGCGACACGTGGACTGGCGGGTCATTGCCGCGTTCCTGCCCGGCGTCATGGTAGGCGCGGCCCTGGGCGCCTGGTTGCTGGTGAATCTTCCGGCCCATATCTGGCAGCTGACCATCGCGCTTTTCGTTCTCTACCTGTGCTGGGGGCCGGCGTTGCCCAAAGGTGCATTTGGTGCCCCTGGGGTATTCCTGGCGTCGGCGCTGACCAGTTTCGTCAGTTTGTTCGTGGGCGCCACCGGGCCACTCGTTGCAGCGTTCATCAAGCAGATTCATACCGACCGGTTCAGAACCGTCGCCACGTTTGCCACTGCCATGACACTGCAGCATGCGCCCAAGGCGCTGGTGTTCGGGGCGGCGGGCTTCATGTTCTTCGAGTGGCTGCCCTTCATTCTCGCCATGATTGCCTGCGGCTTTGCCGGGACCTGGCTTGGGCTGCATGTGCTCCGTTCCCTGAGCAACAGCAAGTTCACGTTGATCTTTAATATCGTGCTGACCGCGCTGGCGATTCGCCTGCTCTGGCAGGCCAGTCTCTCAGCCGGCTGGTGGTGACGGCACCACAACAACCCTGTTACGTCCCCGGGATTTGGCGATGTAGCTACCCTCATCCGCCCGGGCCATAACCTCCCGGGGGCCGCTGTCTTCCGGTGTCAGTTCCGTCAGGCCGATACTCGTGGTTACACCGAATGACCGGCCGTCATGCTCAAGGCGAAGAGCCTCAACATCAGCGCGGATCCGTTCCGCCAGAGCCTGCGCCCTTGCCATGCCACAGGCGGGCAAAATAATGCCAAACTCATCCCCGCCGAGCCTGGCCACGGTATCGGACTGGCGAACCGAGTCCTTGAACAGGTCCGCCAGCCGTTTGAGCAGATCGTCGCCGAGCAGATGACCACCTTCATCGTTTACCGGTTTGAAGTAGTCGAGATCAATGAGCATCAGTACCGAACGGACTTCCTGGCGACCGGACTCCCCAAGGCAGCGGACCAGCGACGCATTGAACGCGCGCCGATTCAGCAACTGGGTCAGACTGTCGTGGGTTGCCTCCCAGGACAGCAGCTCCTCCTGCCGGCGGCGGTCGCTGTCATCCCGTAACACGAACACCAGGCGCTCATCCTCGCGACCCTGACGAATGTGCAACATAGTGAGATCAATCGGGAAGGGCACACCCAGCGAGTTCCGCAGAGTCACGTAAAGACTGTCCAGATCTTCTCCAGAAAGGAACTCCTGCGCTGTCAATTCCCGCTCTTCAGCTTCAATGGTGACCAGCTGGAAAAAGTTCCTGAGTAAGCACTCACCCTCTGTTCCCAGAAGCCGACAGGCGGCATCGTTGGCAAACCGTATCACACCCTCGACGTCCACCATGAGAACCCCTTCCTGGAGGACGCGAAGTATCGTCTCGGCGCGCTGCTGCTCTGTCCTGAGCGCCTCTTCCACCTCCAGTTCATGGGAAATGTCGCGGACTACGGTGATGGTACCGAGGGCCTTTTCCGGCGTCTGAATTGCTGCCGTCATCACATCCCCCCAGATCACCTGATCCGGAGCAGGCGACGCCAGCCTTAACCGGCCCCGGAAAACACTTTGATTCCTGATCGCGTTTCTCCAACCGGCAATCGCCTCCTGCCTGTCGGTCTCATGGACGCGATTAGCCAGGTAACTGTAGGTGAGATCTTCCGCCGGCTGGCTGACGATAGCCTCAAAGGCCGGATTGGCGAATTCGATACGGCCCAGAACGTCTGTCTGGACGATACCGATAGGCGCACTCTGGGTGAGGGAGCGGAAAAACGCCTCTCTTTCGGCCAGGGATATCAGTACCTCGTCCCGCTCATCGGTCACCGTATTAAAAATCTCCGCGACCCGGCGGATTTCCTTGCCTCCGGAGACATCCACCGGATCGGAACGCATACCAAAGTGGCGTTCCTGAATCTGCATGCCTAATGTTTTCAGCGGCGCCATCAATCGCCGGAAACGCCAGAGCGCCAGAGGCGCAATCAAAAGGATGACCAGCAGCAGAATCCAGACAAACGCGTCCACGGTGCGGGTGATCGGCGCCAGGGCTTCGCGGGCCGGCCAGGAAGCGGAGACAAACCAGGGCACCTGGGTCAGCTGCTGTACCGACATGATGGTTCTTTCCCCGTCGCTGCTGCGAGTCTCCAGCGTGCCTTCAAAGCCCTCCATGGCATCCCGGAGCACAGGATTCGCTACCCGCACCGGCGTCATGGCTTCGTCACCCCGCTGATTGACGACCACAAAACCACTCCGGGTTGCCACTCCCAGATAACCGGAAGTTCCTATGCGGATATTGATAAACTGATCAAGAAAATTGTTGCCATCCAGGGCGATGGCGCCACCAATCACACCAATGAAACGCTGGCGGTGGTCGAAGATCGGCGCGGCCACCATGATGGCCGGCTTGTCCTGATAGTTGGAGATGTAGGGCTCGCTGATCACTGGTGTGAGCGTGGAGGAAATCCGGCGAAAATACTCCCGGTCACTGACATTCAACCCCGCCTGGTGGTAATCCTCTGGATGCTCGGCAATAACCAGGCCCTTTTCATCCATCAGGTAGACCGCATCGAACAGGTGACCCAGGGCTGTTTGCCGGCGGATCAGAACCCGGGCTCTTGCGTCCAGAACATCGCTGGACATGGTCAGGTTCTGGGCCACGTGATTGAGTGCTTCAAGACGCAGGGCGAGCTTGTCGTCCAGCTCCCCGGCAATCAGGGTGGCAATCGTTTCCACCTGGTTACGGGCCTGCTGTTCCAGCTCAGAACGGCTAAGCAGGAAACCGGCGACGGTTACCAGCAAGGCTGTCAGGATGATCGCGACAACCACCAGCGCAACGGCCCGATTCGCCAGGCTGCCCAACCATCGCTTGATCAGCATGACATCCAGACTCCGCAGCGGGTTCGACAACCAGTAATGACCTAACCTCCGTTCTCACGCTTTTTTGTGGCTCTTATCTCTGGGTTAAGTCTAACAGAGGGGGTGCTGAAGTCAGATTACACGCTTGCAAATTCAATGATAATCGTTATTATTTAGTTCCATTTTTGCACATTGAGAAACCTTCTCATGACGGACCTCTCTTTGCCCCTGAATACCGGCCCGCTCGCGCAACTTATTGATATGGGCGGACCTGTGATGATTGTGCTGGTAATGCTCGCCGTTATCGGCTTCGTTACCTTCGTGTATCTGATGCTCCTGGGGGCCCTCTATGCACCGCGTTTGTCCGGCCGGCTTAAAAAAACCGTAATGAACTGGCAGAAGGTTCCGGCATCGGTGCGACCGTCCAACGTCCGTCATCAGGCAGGTCGCTGGGGGCGGATGAATCCGCTGCAGCATCTGGTCACCGATACGATTGAGGCAATCCAGAACGGCCAGGACGACCGGCAGATCCGGGAAACCGCCGCACGGGATGCGCAGCATTCCCTGGAGCCGTTCGAGGCACCGCTGAAGATTATCGAAGTCATCGCAGCCCTGGCACCTCTTCTCGGCCTGCTCGGCACAGTGCTGGGCATGATGGAAGCGTTCAGTGCCATGGCGGCCACCGAAGGCCGTGCCAATGCCACCCAGCTCAGTGGCGGCATCTACGAAGCACTGACCACCACAGCGGCGGGCCTGGTTGTGGCCATACCGTTTGCGGCGCTGGCTGCATGGATCGAGTTCCGGCTGCGACGCATCCACAAAATCATCAACAGCACACTGGTTTCGATTCTGCATATCGTGCCGGAGCAGACTCTGGACGCCGTTGAAGCAGACGACCAATTGCCGGAAAGCCAGCGTAACGCCAGGACAGCCGTGGACGAGCCCGACCGTTATTCAACCGCCAGGGGTCAGCGATTCGCCCATGCAACTGGTTGAGCCGAGGCCAAACCGTCCGATTCCAATCCGGATCACGCCCCTGATCGATGTGGTCTTCATTCTGCTGGTGTTCTTTATGCTGACCACCCGGCTATTGCCCGTGGACTACCTGGAGTTGGCCAACAACACTTCGAGCCGCAGCCCGGTCACCGGAGAGCCTCTGCCGGAACTGACGGTCACGGCCAATGGCGACGTAAGGTGGCAGGGCCAGACGTTACCCCTGGAGCGGCTGGTCAGCGAACTGTCAGAAGCCGGTGTCACCGAAGTCAATCTGTCGACAACGGGCGACGCCCCGCTTGGCGCTTTCACCACGGTTCTGAGCGGCTTGACTGACAGAGGTATCGATACCCACTGGAAGCGGACAAACGCAACGACACCATGAGCGATCTGGTTCCACCTCCGTTTACCTCCGGCAAAACCTTGATGGAACGCGTGGAAGATGCACTTCTGCCGTTGATTAATCTGGTGTTCCTGCTGCTGATGTTTTTCATCGTTGCCGGCCAACTTGCCGATGACCCGCTGCCAGAATTGCCCGCCACCCGGCAGGCAGAGGACCGGCAGTCGCCCCATGCGGACATGATTGTAAGCGCCGACGGAGAATGGAAAGTTGACGGTGAGCTGCTCAGTAAAGAATCCCTGGTTGCCCGGCTGCCGGAGCCTGATGGCCAGCAGCCCCTGAAAATCGCCGCTGCCGAGAGCATCACCATGGCAGATCTGGAAACACTCTTCCGTTTGCTGGAAAAGGCCGGGTATCAGGATATTCTGCTGTTGACGGAGCCTGGCCAATGATGCCGCAAAAGCCGCCCTTCCGTTGGGCACTTCTGCTGCTCGCAACGGTAGTGACCTTCGTCGCCCTGGCGATCGCCTCTCCCGAAGAGACGGTGGAGCTCAACACCCTGGGCGAATCCGCGGTCAACACAGCGCCGGCCATCCGAATCAAGCTGGCTGGCGAACCCGCGCCGAAACCCGACGCTGCGCCAGAGCCAGAGCCAAAGCCTGAACCTGAACCTGAACCTGAACCTGAACCTGAACCTGAACCTGAACCCGAACCTGAACCCGAACCCGAGCCAGAACCTGAGCCCGAACCTGAGCCGGAACCTGAGCCAGAACCGGAACCCGAGCCGGTAACGGAACCAACGCCCGAGCCAGAGGTTGCCGAAGAGGTCATGGAAGCGGAAACACCGAGCGGTGATCCGGCAGAGACTGCAACTGAGGAGCAATCACAGGCAACCGTTCCACTGCAGAACGCTGGCGTTAAATCAGAAGTGGATAATTACCTGTCCAAACTCAGTCGCCATCTTGCCCGATATTATGAATATCCGCGCAGGGCGAGGCGCCTTGGCCAGGAGGGCACACCCGTGATTGTGTTCGAGTTTCAAAGGGACGGGTCCCTGGTGGCCCACAGCCTGAGAACCAGCTCCGGACATCAGCTTCTGGACGAGTCAGCGCTGGCCATGCTCGAACAGGCGGCGCCTCTGCCATCAGTGCCGGAAGCGATTGCAGGACAGAAATTCCGCTACGCCTTGCCCGTGCGGTTCAGCCTTCGCTGAGCCGCGGCCCCGCTGCGCCAGGTTGCAGCAGCGTTGAATGGTGACGCACCGATCGGGTGCGTGAGAGCGGAGGTCGCCTCTATGGTCGACGCCGGCGAATCCAAGATCTACATGTCTACCCGGGACACCCTGATCCGGGCTTTTATGGCCGGCGCCATTCTGGCGCTGGCTGCAGCGTTTGCCATCACTGTAGCGGTCGAGACCGGAGTCTTTCTGATCGGCGCTATCCTGTTCCCTATCGGGTTTTGCATGCTCTACCTGATGGGCTTTGACCTGCTAACCGGGGTGTTCATGCTCACGCCCCTGGCATTGCTTGATAAACGCCCCGGAGTGACCCCGGCAGCCATACTGCGCAACTGGGGTTGGGTATTCCTTGGCAACCTGGGCGGCGCACTGACCGTCGCCTTCATGATGGCGTTTATCTTCACCTACGGTTTCAATACCGATCCCGGTGCCGTTGGCGCGAAGATCGCCAGTGTTGGTGAAGCGCGCACGCTTGGGTACGCGGAGTTCGGTGCTGCCGGCTGGGCCACCATTTTCATTCGCGGCATGCTGTGCAACTGGATGGTCTCCATGGGCGTGGTTGGCGCCATGATTTCCACCAGCGTCAGTGGCAAGGTACTGGCTATGTGGATGCCCATCATGCTGTTCTTCTTCATGGGTTTCGAGCACTCCATCGTGAACATGTTCCTGTTCCCGTCTGCCATCATCATGGGCGGCGAGTTCTCGGTGATGGACTACCTGTGGTGGAACGAGATTCCCACCGTTCTGGGTAACCTGGTTGGCGGCCTCGCCTTTACCGGCCTGACCCTCTACACCACCCATGTGCGCACCGCGCCCAAGCGCAAGGTTGCGGAAACCTACAACGACGCTGCCCTGGCCCGTACCAACTGAGTCGGGGCGTCCTGCAACTCCGGCTGCCGCACCCGCCGGAGTTGCGTTTTCCTTGATCGAGGAAATGCCGTTTCCCAATGACCAGCTCCCTTTCCGTTTCCGCCGGCCAGTACTCCGACGCTGGCGTCAAACCAGTCAACCAGGACTTCCACGGTTTACTGGTGCCAAAGGGCCACCAGCTGATCACCAAAGGCATCGCCGTTGCCATCGCCGACGGCATCAGCTCCAGCAATGTCAGCCAGATTGCCAGCGAGTCCGCCGTCGCGGGTTTCCTCAGCGACTACTTTTCCACTCCGGAAAGCTGGTCGGTGAAACAGTCCGCCCAGCGTGTGCTACGAGCTGGCCGGGTTACCGTTTGCGCCGGAACTTCAGCCGGGCCAACATCTGGACGGTTACCGGATTCTGAGACAGATTCACGCCAGCAGCCGCAGCCATGTCTACCTGGCGGTGGATGAGGAAACCGATACCCGGGTGGTGCTGAAGATGCCCTCACTGGAACAGAGACACGATCCGGTCTACCTGGAACAGTTTTCCACCGAGCAGTGGATTGCCAGGCGAATCAGCAGCGCTCATGTCGCAAGACCGTTCCAGTCCAGCCAACGACCCAGCTTTCTCTACCAGGCCACAGAGTTCGTGGAAGGCTGTACCTTGCGGCAATGGATGCTGGACAACCCGGCTCCGACACTTGATACCGTGCGTGATCTCGTTGAGCAGATTGGTAAAGGCTTGAGGGCATTCCACCGGCTTGAAATGGTGCACCAGGACCTGAAGCCGGAAAACGTGCTGGTGGATCCCCATGGCACTGTCACGCTGATTGATTTCGGTGCCACCCGGGTCGCCGGCCTTGAGGACTCTGAGATCGGCGAACAGGCGGTTCCTCGGGGGGCCGCCCTTTACAGTGCCCCTGAGACCTTTCTCGGCGAGCCCGGCAGCTGGCTATCAGACCAGTTCTCCCTGGGCGTGATTACCTACCAGTTGCTCACCGGCCAGCTTCCCTATGGCGCGGAAGTACCGAAAATCCATAGCCGGAACCAGCTTCGCGGGCTGAACTACCGGCCCGCGAGACACTTACGTGAGAATCTTCCCGCCTGGGTCGACGATACAATTGAAAAAGCGGTTCACCCTCAGGCCCACAGACGTTACCCGGCGCTCTCGGAATACCTGTACAAGCTGCGACACCCATCCGTCGACTGGCACAAGCGTCATCGGCCGCCGTTAATGGAGCGCAATCCCGTGGCCTTCTGGCAGGGTGTATCCGCGTTATTGCTCCTGGCGTTGCTGGCAGCCCTCGGCCTGGGCTGAAGCGGGTATTGCCCGAGCAAGTTTTTGCCCCACCAGCAATCCTTCGCCCGGCGTTCGGGCGCGCGGTTGCCTGGCCCGCCGGGGACATCTCCGAGAAAAAAGATAACCCACTGTTTTAAAAACTATTTCCTCTTCTGGCACAGGCTTTGTAATGAAAGTCCGCGTCCAGGGAACACCCCGGGGACACTATTCATTCACAAGTCATGGAGCAGACTATGCCAACTCCTTGTTATATCAGCATCGAAGGCCAGACCCAGGGCAACATTACTGCCGGCGCATTCACTTCCGATTCCGTCGGTAACATCTACGTGGAAGGCCACGAAGACGAAGTGCTGGTTCAGGAATTCAGCCACGTCGTTACCGTACCGACCGATCCCCAGTCCGGTCAGCCTTCCGGCCAGCGCGTGCACAAACCGTTCAAGTTCACCTCCGCCCTGAACAAGGCCACCCCGCTGATGTACAACGCCCTGGCCTCCGGCGAGATGCTGCCCAAGGTCGAGCTGAAGTGGTACCGCACCTCCGTTGAGGGCAAGCAGGAGCACTTCTTCTCCACCATCCTCGAAGATGCGACCATTATCGACATCAACTGCAACATGCCCCACTGCCAGGACGCCGGCAACGCCGACTTCACCCAGCTGGTCACCGTTTCCCTGTCCTACCGCAAGGTAACCTGGGAGCACGCCGTTGCCGGTACTTCCGGTGCTGACGACTGGCGTTCGCCGATCGAGGCGTAATCACGCCAGAAGGGCCCCGCAGGGGTCCTTCTGCCTTTGCAGGGATGAAAAAAATGGATAGTCAATTGTCGGCCGAAGACATTGATAAAATCAGAGCCATCATGAAGGCGTTCTACGGCCATTCTGTTGCTTCAGGATTCACTGAAAGCAGCGTAACCGAAGAAACCGTGCGCGCTATCGCCCATATGCTCGTGGAAACCGTCGATTGTAGTAGATGGGTTGATGCTGTTCCTTCTCCACAGGACCTACTACGACCAACACGCAGGATCACAAAATGGGCTTTACGCCTGATTCGCGAGGCAGGGAAACCTTTTTTGCAGAACGAAGTGAAGGTAAGCTGGATTTGCCGAACTGTTCGTTCTGGCCAGTTCAGATCCTCTATCGAAACGACATTGAGATGAGACTCCCACCATGGCAAGGATAGCCCTAGCTTTATCATTTTTACTTCTTCTCTCCGGCTGCGCATCCCAATCTTCATTGGTCATTCAACCATACAGCGAACTAGCTATAGAAGTACCAGAAAAGATGTTCTCCTCTGTGAAGATGAGGGATGGCGAGCTTGTATTTTTGAGAAACAACCGGGTCGTAGGTTTTGTCAGATCGGAGGAGATTCCAAGTACAGTAAGCTCAAGTTCAGCGATTGACACCTCAACGACGCTTTTTGAGAGTGCCAATCAGGGTTCAAGTAAACCAATTTGGATGGAGCAAATTCCCGAAGCTCAGGTATTTGGAGTAGTTCAGGGGGACTTTAGAACCGTATTTATTGTACCGAACGGCCAAGCTCAATCGCTTATTACCTTCCAGGGCCCAGTTGAAAGCTCAACGTCATTGCGGATAAATGGCGCGAAGATTTCAGAATAATGCATAGCTACCACTCACCCGAGTCCCGAATTCAGCAGCCTTCCAGCAGCTTTACGTCGAAATACAACCGGTAATGAGAAGATTCATAATTTTAAGGATTGTTTTGGCCAGCCTGGTCTCAGGTTGTGCTGTAACTGACCAGGCATCCATTGAGTTTCGCACCTCCAACGATCTGACGTTCGAACTCAGTAAGAGTCGGTTTGATGCTATCGAAGTGCAGCCTTTCGAAACACAACTTTGGCTTGATTCAGCAATCGTTGGTTCGTTGAGGACTATGGAAACCAGCCCAGATTTTGAAACGGCCGTTGACGAAGTTCGGCAAGGATCTAACGAAACGCAACAATACTCTGGTAAGGTCAAAAAGTTGGATTTGGGTGGCAGCGCCTACGGCTTCTCGGTCACCGTCAAAGGCTACACCACTGCATTTATCGCGACCTCGGAACACCCTTCTTCATGGATTACCATTAGTACTCAGGATGACGTGTTCGGCGAAGTTCTATCTTCTTTGTCTGTCAGTAAAACACGCGAATGATCTATGCTGTCTATGTCAGGTTTTCCAGCTTTTCGGTATGACGGTCCAGCCCATTGGAGCCGTAAATATGCTGCAAGCGCTGCAAAAGTTCTTGCTTGATACTGTCTTCCGAAATAAGACTAGCCATAAGCCTGCCGACTCCATGGACCGGGTGGGCACCAAATTTCCTTGGGCGCGTCCACGTCTCTGCTCAGCATCAAAGGGCCGAGGAACTCAACCACCGCCTCTACTACCTCCGAAAAAGCCTCTGGCACATGTTCTTGGCCAAGGCGCTTACGGAAAGCCCGCCACTGTGGTTGCTTGCTGTCCATAAAAGCGGCAGAAAAGGGACTGGTTTCAGGGATTGCTGTCCCACGCTTTCGGAAGGTGCCCTCAACCGCCCCCTCGAGATTTTCCAACCGGAACTCGTGCTGACGCGAAAGCAGCCAGATATCGTAAAAGTCCTTCATCCGGCTGTTCAGTTCGCCAAGGTTGACCATCGCCTGGAACTTCTCAGCAATCGACGATTCCGGGGTGTAGCACTTAATCCGTGCAGTTGGAAAATCCAGCAAGCCCGGGAACTCCAGCCAGGATGGGAACGGAAATATGGGATCGCCAAAGCCAATGTCCAGTTGCATTGGAATCCTGGCGTTGTCGAGAAAACCGCTGAAGGTCACCCTTAGCCCCTGATAGTCTGCATCTTCGGTAATGGTCTCCGCCTTCAGGGTATCCGGATCAAATCGCAAGCCATCATCCGGCACCTCAGTCGCAATAATCTCGCCCACCTGGGCCAGAATAGCCTCTGGATCATTGCTGGTCTGGCCCGACATATCGATATCCCGTGTCGGTCTGCTGTTCGGCCCCTGCATTGCCCAGAACATCAGCGCACCTTTGAGGGTAAAGCAGCGGTTATGGGGCGACTGACTCAACCGGTAAAGAAACCGCTCCATGGCGTAATACTGCAGCAGTTCATCAAAGCGACGCTTTTCTTCCCGGGACTTATTCAGCAATCTCTGCCGAACGGACGCAGCAGTGTTTTGTGCCACCGTGATCTCCTTTCACTCTTTTTATTCCATCGCCAGGATGATTCTGTTCACAGCTTGGCTTCCAAGTAGGGTGCCATGACATTGGCGACCCTGCAGATTCTGGCATATTCCATCAGTTTTCCTGGACGGAAGTTTTTGCGGGTGCGGTATAGATCCAACGCCTCCAGAACCACATCCATGCCGATTCGATTCCGGAACTTGAAACAGTCGGCCAGGGTTTTCTCCGGGTTGTAGACGTTCAGGGTGATGGCATCCACGTCAACCTGTTCAATGCCTTCACTAAAGGCCCGCCCGGAGAACCGGTACCCGGCTACCGGCGGATAATCCAGCACCGGCAAACGGGCATCCCGCTCCACCGCCAGATGCACCTGATGGGGAATCTGTGTAGTAATGTCGTGCCAGGCCAGCGCGGAAATCAGGCAAAGCACCGCATTGGGAAAACGGGTAGCGGCAGCCACCAGATCCGGGTTCTCTATTGAGGGCAGGTCCGCCAGCCGGTAAATGCCACGGCTGACCGGCTCAATCAGCCCCTCGTCCCGAAGCTGATAGAACTGGTACCGGCTAAAGCCCCGAGCCAGCGCTTCTGTCAGGCGGAGCTGACCGCCGCGTTGACGGAACATGGTTTGGAGTTTTGCCCTGGAAGATCGGGCGGAGTCGGAGCCAGACAAATCGTCACCACTTATTTATATATGGTGACAGTTTGTCTGAATGGCATAGGTCATTCAAGTGTCGGCTTTGCTGGACCTTTCCCAAGGTCGATAATCAGTACCACCGCATAATATTGCCGAGCCAGACCATAGCAAACCGTAAATTCGAACGTTAAGCTTGTTTGGTATTACGCATCCGTGAAGTAGCCAGGTACCCAAGTTTGCAGAAAACGCCCCTACCAACCCAGACCGCCATCAGCCTTGGCGAACTCATGTGCGCCGTCACCCGGGACTGGCTCTGGCAACCGGCGGAGCAATGGGTCCGGGAACGCAATCCGGGCAGCGTCCTGCATTGCCGGGTTGGGTCCGGCCAGGCCACCTATCACCGTTACGATTCTCGAGACCGGCAACACCTGATCACCTACGGTGCCCGCATGATTGCCGCCAAGCACCAGCCGGAGACGGCGAGCGGCTGGCTGTCAGGCCGAGAGATCCGGAAACGGGGGTACTTTGGCGGGGAACTGAGCACTCTGAATCTGTTGGCACACACCTGCTGCCACGAGTTTGCCCATCTCCTGCAGCAAAGTGCCGGCCAGCGATATCGGGGCTCTGTGCACAACCGCCATTTCTATACCATTCTGGATGAGTTGCACGAGAACGGGGCGGCGCAAGCGACCCGTAAGGCCCTGGCAGATGAGGCGAGGGAACAGGGTCTGGCGCTACCGGATACGCCCTTCGAGCCTGTGGACACAAGGCAACAGATGGCCCACTGGCAGGTGGGCGATACCGTGCGTTTTGGTGCCGGCCGGCGGGAACTGCACGGGCAGATCATTCGGGTCAATCGAAAGACCTGCACCGTGGACGGCATCGGGCACTCGAAAGGGGTGCGATACAGAGTGCCTGTGCAGATGCTAAGCCCGCTTACACCACCTCGGTAGAGGCAACCAGGAGGCTCCGTATCTCCGGCACACAGGACCCACAGTTGGTGCCACACTTGAGCTCACGGCCGAGGGCATCGACGCTGTTGGCACCCCGCCCAATTGCCTGCTGAATCTGTCGGTCCCCAACCTGGAAGCAGCTGCAAACCAGGTTGCCAGCATCATCCCCATCGACGGCCTTTGCCGCCAGCAGGCCGCGCCGGCTCGCCTCGTCGAGCTCTGGCTGACTAAAGCAGCTGACCAGCCAGTCCACGGATGGCAAGGCAGCCGCGTCACGATCCACCATGAGTACCGCCTCCAACTGACCATTGCGCAACCGCGCCGCCCGGAAGCGGCCTTCGCGGACATCTTCCATCACCAGCTGCGGCTGGCCGCCGAGCCAGTCTGGCACAGCACTTTTCCAATCCATTTTGCACTGCCCCGCCACGATCCAGCTATCGCAATCGGGCAGAACCTGTTGGGCCCAGTAGTCTGCCTTCCAGCGTTTTGGACGATCCCGTCGCACCAGCAAACGTCCATACCAACGGGCAGGCCAGTGGGTGAGGGTAGCACGACCGTGCTTGGCTTCCGGTTGCCCGGATATCGGGTCTACCAGGCTGTCAGTAAGCGCTGTAGCCAGACCCTGCCCGGTGAACTGATCGTTCCAGTGGATCGGCACAAACACCTCACCACGCCGCTGCTCCGGCGCACTGCGCACCCGGCCGACAAAGTGCCCATGGGCACTCTTCAGTGTTGCCAATGCCCCCGGGGTGAGGGAAAGCGCCCGAATATCCTCGGGATGCACCTCAATGAACGGCTCGGGGCGATGGGCCAGCAACCGGCTGGACCGGGCTGTCCGGGTCATGGTGTGCCACTGGTCCCGGATACGGCCGGTATTCACGATCAACGGAAACGCTTCATTCGGATTCCTGGCCGGTAATCGAGAGGCAACTGGCATCAGTCGAGCGCGCCCGTTGGCGGTCGCGAACCGACCGTCAGTGAACAGTCGCCTGGAATCAGACGCCGCCCCGGTAACCGGCCATTGGACAGGCTCAAGCAACTCGTATTGTTCATTGCTCAACTCCGCCAGCCCGGAAATATCAAAGAAACGCTGACCGGCGTTCTCGAACCCCGACAACCGGGCATGTTCCCGGAAAATGTCCGCGGGCTTCCCATAGTCAAAGCCCGCCTGGTGTCCCAGGGCGCGGGCCACCGCACTGACGATCCACCAGTCGGGCCGGGCCTCTCCGGGCAACGGCAAAAAGCGCCGCTGACGGGAAATGCAGCGTTCGGAATTGGTAACCGTGCCGTCTTTCTCACCCCAACCTGCCGCCGGCAACAGGATGTCCGCATGGCGAGCGGTGTCTGTGTCCCTGACGCAATCAGACACAATGACAGTCGGGCACAGGTCCAGAGCCCGCCGAATACGATGGGTCTCCGGCAAACTGACCGCAGGGTTGGTGGCCATGATCCACAACACCTTGATATCACCCCGCTCAACCGCATCGAACAGGTCGACGGCTTTCATGCCCGGTCCATCTGCGACCGCCTCGGTCTCCCAGAACCGGGCCACGCGGTCCCGGGCATCCGGTCTGTCGTAATCCATATGAGCGGCAAGGGTGTTGGCCAGCCCACCCACTTCCCGGCCACCCATGGCATTGGGTTGGCCGGTCAGGGAAAAGGGGCTGGCGCCGGGCTTTCCCACCCGGCCTGTGGCCAGATGGCAGTTGATAATGGCGTTGCCTTTATCGGTGCCGGCTGAGGACTGGTTGATGCCCTGGGAGAACGCCGTCACCGTGCGCTGTTCTTCTGCGAACCATCGGTAAAAGGCAATGACATCTTCTACCGGCAGTTCACAGATCCTGGACACCGCTTCGGAAGAGGGTGCCGCGATTCTGGCAGCGCTGAGGCTGGCGTCGAAACCCTCACAATGGTCCTCCAGATAGCCATTATCAACAGCCTGCTGGTCGGCCAGCCAGACCAGTAAGCCATTGAACAGCACCGTATCGGTCCCGGGGCGGATGGCCAGATGCAAATCCGCCAGATCGCTGGTCGCGGTTTTACGGGGATCAATCACTACGACCCGGCGACCGGGTCGCGCCGAAGCCTGCATTCTCTGATAGAGCACCGGATGCGCCCAGGCCGCATTGCTGCCGGCCAGCACCAACAGGTTGGCCAACTCCAGGTCTTCATAACAGCCGGGAACCAGATCCCCGCCAAAGGCCCTTTTATGGGCTGCAACGGCAGACGACATGCACAGGCGGGAATTGGTATCCACGTTGGGTGTGCGGATAAACCCCTTGGCGAGTTTGTTGGCCACGTAATAATCTTCCGTCAATAACTGACCGGAGAGATAGAAGGCCACAGACCGGGGCCCATGAAGCGCCACTGATTCACGAATCCGTCGGGCCACTTCCGCCACTGCCTGCGGCCAGGCACTTTCACGACCGTGAACAACAGGCCGCAACAGTCGTCCATCAGGAGTCAGCGTTTCGTGTAAGGCAGAGCCCTTCACGCAAAGGCGCCCCAGATTCGCCGGATGTGTCTCATCCCCGCGGGTCGCAGATGGCGTTGCGCTCACTCCACAACCCACACCGCAATACGGGCAGGTGGTTTGAACCGTCGCCGGTTTTTTGTTGGTACCGGTCACAGCACCTCCTCGGGTTTCATAAAAAAAGCCCGCCAATCCGGATGCCTTGGAGGCGCATCAGGGGCGGGCTTCTTTGCCAATGGAATCAGGTTGTCTTGAACAGTCGCATTACCGGCTGCAATAACAGGGCCATTCCGATCAAGGGCGGCTCCGGGCTCTGCCAGACACCGACTATGGCGGCTCTCGAGGATTTCAGCCCCGCATCAATGCGCCAAGGCTCCGGGCCAACCATCAAATCCGGTATCAAAGTGGTGCAAACCTGGCCTACCACGCACTAAAACCAGACGAATGCCCGCTCACCATACCTGCCGCCTCCTCGAAGAGCTCTCCTAACTCGTTGTTTTATTGAGACCAGCCGAGATGGCACGGCCCGTGCAAGACTATAAACAGAGACGCGCGTTACGACTCAACAGAAAACTGATCCCCAGGCACAGGCGCCTGCTTTCCGGCAACGGAGAGCGGGCGTTTTTGCGTTTGGGCCAAACAGAATGAGGTATATCCATGTACACGCTCACACGAAGAACCGCCCGCTGGCTCACTCGAATTCTGCTTACAGCCACCGTCTGGACAGTCAGCACGGGGGCTCACGCGGAGATCGGTCCGGCCGAGAAGCCGGACCTCAAGCTCGGCTTTATCAAGCTGACCGATATGGCGCCCCTGGCGATTGCCTGGGAACAGGGCTTCTTTATGGACGAAGGCCTGTTTGTTGAACTGGAAGCGCAAGCGAACTGGAAGGTCCTGCTGGACCGGGTGATTACCGGAGAACTGGATGGCGCCCATATGCTCGCCGGCCAGCCTCTCGGCGCCTCCATTGGCTACGGCACCCGGGCCGATATCATCACGGCCTTCAGCATGGACCTGAACGGCAACGGTATAACGGTTTCCAATGATGTCTGGGACACCATGAGCCAGCATATCCCCGATAATGCCGACGGCAAGCCCGAGCACCCGATCAGCGCCAGTGCACTTCTGCCCGTGGTGGAAGCGGCCCGGGATCGGGGCGAACGGTTCAGAATGGGCATGGTGTTTCCCGTGTCCACCCATAACTATGAGCTTCGTTACTGGCTGGCAGCCGGCGGACTGAACCCCGGCTACTACGCCCCCCAGCGCGGCGACACCAGCGGCACCCTGGAAGCCGACGTGCACCTGTCGGTGACGCCACCGCCGCAGATGCCGGCCACCATGGAGGCGGGCACTATCCAGGGCTACTGCGTAGGTGAGCCCTGGAACCAGCAGGCCGTGTTCATGGGCATCGGCGTTCCGGTGATTACTGACTATGAGATCTGGCCGAATAACCCGGAAAAGGTCTTCGGCGTAACCCGTCAGTGGGCCGAGGACTACCCGAACACCCATCTGCGCCTGCTGCGCGCCATGATTCGCGCCGCCCACTGGCTCGATGAGAACAACAATGCCAACCGGGACGAGGCCGTGAAAATCCTGGCCCGGCCCAGCTATGTAGGTGCCGATGAGGCGGTGATTGCCAACTCCATGACCGGCACCTTCGAGTATGAAAAAGGCGACGTTCGCGAAGTCCCGGATTTCAATGTCTTCTTCCGGTATCACGCCACCTACCCGTATCCGTCCGATGCCATCTGGTATCTCACCCAGATGCGCCGCTGGGGCCAGATACCCGAGGCCAAGCCGGACGACTGGTATATGGAAACCGCAGCCCGGGTTTACCGGGCCGACATCTACCAGCAGGCAGCTCGTTCACTGATTGCCGACGGCACGCTGAAGGCCAAGGATTTTCCGGACTTCGATGCCGAGAACTTTCAGCGCCCGCAACAGGGCGAGCTGATTGACGGTATCGCCTTCACCCCCCGAACACCCAACGCCTATATCGACAGTTTCGAGATCGGCCTGAAAGGTACGCAAACCCCGTAACCGGGTTTGCAAGGAGGTTTGATAACCATGACTACGATTACTTCGGCCAAAAAACCCTCCCAGCCGCCGCGCTGGCTGGGCCAGAGATTCAGGTCCCTCGGTGAGTCGCTGACACCCGGCCAGCTCGCCGCCACCGGGCGCCAGATGTTGCTGCCACTGATAGGTATTCTGGTATTCGTCGGTTTCTGGCATCTGGCGGCACCGCAGGTGGATACCTCACTGGGCAGCTTCCCGGGCCCGGCACAGGTCTGGGAACAATCGGGGCAACTCTGGCAGGAGCACGTCAACCAGCGCGAGCGGGCCGACAAGTTCATTGCCATGCAGGAAGAGCGGAACGCCCGGATTCTGGCGGACAACCCTGAGGCTGAGGTCAGGATTCGGAATTACCCCGGTGCCCCCACCTTTCCCGACCAGATCCTGACCAGTCTGGTTACGGTCCTGGCCGGATTCATCGTGGCGACCGCTATCGCCGTGCCCCTGGGCATCGTGGTTGGCCTGAACCGGCATTTCCAGGCGGCGGTCAACCCGCTGATCCAGGTGTTCAAGCCGGTGTCACCGCTGGCCTGGTTGCCGCTGGTGACCATGGTGGTCTCAGCAACCTACGTGAGCGATGACCCGATGTTCGAGAAGTCGTTCCTGACCTCCATGATCACGGTCACTCTGTGCAGTCTATGGCCCACGTTGATCAATACCAGCGTCGGTGTGGCCGCGGTCAATCCGGATCTGCTGAATGTCTCCAGGGTGCTGCGGCTGTCGTTCTGGACCCATGTCCGCAAGGTGGTTTTACCTTCTTCGGTGCCGATGATTTTCACCGGCCTTCGGGTGTCGCTGGGCATTGCCTGGATGGTGCTGATCGCGGCCGAGATGCTGGCCCAGAGCCCGGGGTTGGGCAAATTCGTCTGGGATGAATTCCAGAACGGCAGCAGTGAGTCCCTGAGCAGGATCATGGTGGCGGTTCTGGCTATCGGGTTTATCGGGTTTGTGCTGGACCGGGTGATGCTTCTGATCCAGCGCAAGGTTGCCTGGAATGAGTGACGTACTCCCATCGAGCTTTCGAGTTCCAACAGTGTTCTTTTACCACGGAGCATGCCGCACCGGGTGGGTCATGCCTCCCGAAACACGCGGCGAGTACATCCCTGTACGCTCCGCAAAAACATCCATGTTTTTGAGGGTTTCGGGAGGCGTGACCCACCCGGCGCTCCGATTACCGCGAGGTGCTTTCCATGAGTAAGGCTCATCTTGAATTAACCGGTGTTGAAATGGCGTTTGATACGCCGAAGGGACCGTTTGTGGCCCTGGACAACATTAATCTGAAGATACAGAAGGGCGAGTTTGTTTCCCTGATTGGCCACTCCGGTTGTGGCAAGTCCACCGTCCTGAACATTGTGGCTGGCCTGCTTCAGGCGACCAGGGGCGGCTGTGTGCTGGATGGCCATGAGGTGAATTCGCCGGGGCCGGAGCGTGCGGTGGTGTTTCAGAACCATGCGCTGATGCCCTGGCTGACGGTGTACGAGAATGTCGAGCTGGCAGTGCAGCAGGTTTTTCGAAAATCCATGGGCAAGCAGGAGCGACGCGACTGGATTCATCACAACCTGGAGCTGGTGAATATGGCCCATGCGGCGGACAAGCGACCGGGTGAGGTATCGGGTGGTATGGCCCAGCGGGTGGGGATTGCCCGTGCCCTGGCCATGAAGCCCAGCGTGCTGCTGATGGACGAACCGTTCGGCGCGCTGGATGCACTGACGCGGGCCCACTTACAGGACTCGTTGATGGAGATTCAGCAGGAGTTGAACAACACGGTAATCATGATCACCCACGATGTGGACGAGGCGGTGTTGCTGTCAGACCGGATCATCATGATGACCAACGGGCCCGAGGCCACCGTGGGCGAGGATCTCTACATTGACCTGCCCCGGCCGCGCAACCGGGTGACTCTGGCCGATAACCCGGAATACGTGCATTACCGGCAGGAGGTCTTGCGCTTCCTGTACGAGAAACAGCGCAAGCTGGAGCACATCTCGCCACGTCGTTCGGGAAAGCCGGAAGCCTCCGAGGGTGAGCAACCGAAGGCCCGGGCCGCCAGGACGTGATACGTTTCGGTTACTTCAGCACATCCGCCATGGACACCAGGGCCCGGGCTACCTCGGGCAACTTCCGGCCCTGGTCCATGGCCAGTTTCCTTAATACCCGGTGAGCTTCGTCGTTGCTGATCCTGCGATGCTCCATCAGCAGTAGCACGGCTTTTTCCTGGGTTTTGCGGTCTTCCAGAGCCTCCCTGGCACTCTGCAGTTCATCGGTCATCTGTTGCAGGCGCCGGGTCTGCTCCTGGACCAGATCGAAGATGGAGCGGCCAAACTGCTGACCAATACCATCGCTGGCCCAGGACTCACCGGCCTGTTGTTCGTTTCCGGAATCGCACAGCACCAACATGGGTTGAGAAGCCGGTTCCTGGGCATCCAGGGAAGTAATCAGGGTTTCCTGGTGGGCCAGCGAGTTTCTGGCATCGGCAAAACGCTCGGTGCAACGGGCGTGAAAACAGCCCTCCACGGAATCCTCTATCTTTTTGAGCTCATCCATCCGCTCAGACATGAGCCTGAACCATTCATCGGCCAGGGCCGGGTCCAGGTCTTTATAACGACCAATGGCTGTGCCCCGCTGGCGGAGGTTTTCAATTTCGGACTCACGGGGGTTTTCGCGCAGTTTTTCCCACAGGTCCAGGGAACCCTCATCGGCAAAGCTGTTAAACACCTCGAAACAGCGTTCCTGCGCCTCAATCAGGTGCGCCATGCGCTCTGACAGTGCACGATCAAACCGGCCACTGGAAAACCCCGCCGAACCGACAGCCCGCTCCTGTCCACAGAATTCTTTGCCGTTCATCAGGTGCACCATGGCCACCAGAAGCCCCGCTATGGTGGGGTCAACCGCGGTATCTGCGGCCTCAAACACCACCGCAATCAGGTTGTGGATCAGGGTACTGTAATCCTCGGTGGCAGAGGCCGCGGTTACTTTCCGGGCCACCACACACCGTCGCAGTTCGGGCAAGCCCTCAAGGCCGTGAAGGGCGCTCGCAAGCTGGTTAAGCAGGCGGCTACTGACAGGATGCGCCGTCAGTTCCTGGTGAATCTCGGCAAGGGCCTGCTCAAACTCAGAACGGAGCTGATCCGACGTCGCAACCAGGTGTTTTCGCTCCTGGGCAAACTTTTCGCCGGAAGAACCAAGAAACACGTTAGACGCACCCCGCTCGCACTGCAGTGCATGTACCAGATTGCTGATGCACTGGACCAGTTTGCCCATCTGCAAGAAGTACTGGAGGTTCATCAACTCGCAGCTTTTCGAGGCAATCAGGTAGTCGCCCGCGGATGGCGATTTATAGGCGGGGGCACGTTTGGTGTTCATAACAGACTCCGGAGGCAGACAGCCTCAAATGCGACAATCACGGTCAGATCAGTCACTCGCGTAACCAACCTCCTGCCAGTGCGCAGCAATTACCGCGCCACCGCATCTGGCCCAAAACCGTGCAATCCGCCCCGTCGCAGGGCAGTTTTCAAGTGTTCGTACTGGTGATAGCAGCCTTATAAAATTCTAATTATCTGATTTTTAAAGGTTCGTAGAACTGGCACGAAGATCGCTTTGCAATTGGTAAGGACGAACGTCTCGGCCAAGGATCAGGCCGGACCATCAGATCATTGTTGTTGGCATTGGCGCCGGACCATCGACTTCCCCTCGGGAATAGATGCTCCGGCTTTTTTTGTTTGGTCGAAAAGTACGGGTTCGAGCGAAATGACAGGAAACACTGAATCGACACTGGTGATCTGCGGGCACGGCATGGTTTCGCAACGCCTGCTGGAAGCTCTCTGCCGTGGGCGAGTCAGACCGTTTACCCGCATCATCGTGTTCAACGGCGAAGCATCCGCTGCCTACAACCGGATACAACTCTCGCTGCTGCTCGCCGGTGAAACAAACGAAGCTTCGCTGGCCTTGCAGCAGGACGAGTGGTTTCGGAACAGCGGTATTGAAGTCTGCAACGGAGAACCGGTAGTCACCATCAATCGGGAAGATCAGACGGTGACCACCGGATCCGGTCGGGTACAGCCCTACACCCATCTGGTGCTGGCCACCGGATCGAGGCCCGCAAAACCGGGGCTACCGGGCGCAGACCTTCCGGGTGTCATGACCTTCCGGGACCTGGAAGACACCAGGACCCTGATTGAGTCTGCTGGCCGCCATCGGCGGGCGGTGGTCGTCGGCGGAGGCTTTCTTGGCCTGGAAGCCGCTGAAGGTCTCCGCCAGCGTGGTATGGCCGTCACCCTGCTGCACCGCAGCGGCCATCTTCTGAACCGTCAGTTGGACAGAATCGGGGGTCAGCTCCTGCAACAGCACATGGAAGAGCGGGGCGTAAATATTCGCACCGGAACGGCTCCCAAAGCCCTGCTCGGGCGTTCCATGGTCCGGGCCGTCCAGCTGGATGACGAAACTCTCGTCAGCACGGATCTGGTGCTATTCGCCACCGGTATCACGCCTGCTACCGAGCTTGCCCGGACTGCCGGCCTGGAATGCGATCGCGGCATTCTCGTGGACGGGCAGCTAAGCACCAGCGATCCGGCAATCTCTGCGCTGGGTGAGTGTTGTCAGCGTGGAAACACCACCTTCGGACTGGTGGAACCCGGGTACCAGCAGGCCGAGGTGCTTGCAGGCGTGCTCAACGGAAACACTCCAGACGCCGAGTATCGGCCGGTGGACACACCGACCCGCCTGAAGATCAGCGGCGTTCCGATTTTCTCCTGCGGACAGATCAGCCCCGACGGGGACACCGAATCCGTGGTCTGGCAGGACCACGAACAGAATCACTATTGCCGGCTGCTGATCCGCAATCAGCGCCTGACCGGCGCCGTACTGCTGGGCGACACCCGGGACGGCCCCTGGTACAGCCAGCGCATTCAGCAGCAGGACGATATTTCCCGCTACCGGGACTTCATTGCATTCGGCAAGAACTACTGCGAGGCGGCGGCATGAGCCGCTCCGGAAAGAGGACAGACCCATGAGCAAGAAAACCCTGATAGTCGTCGGCAACGGCATGGTCGGCCATCATTTCCTGGAACAATTCTGCGCCAGCCCGGCCGCTGCCGATTTCGAGATCATCGTGTTCGGCGAGGAAAAACAGCTGGCCTATGACCGGGTCCACCTTTCCGAGTATTTCGGCGGCTCCAGCCATGCCGATCTCGCCATGGGTACCCTGGAGTGGTACACCGAGCAGGGGATTCAACTGCACCTGAACGAACAGGTAACCGGCATAAACCGGGAAAATCGCACTCTGGAAACGCCCCGTGGCAGCTACCGGTACGACGAACTGGTCCTGTCCACCGGCTCCTATCCGTTTGTACCCCCTATCAAGGGCAATGACCGCCCGCACTGCCTGGTTTACCGGACCCTGGATGACCTGGATGCCATTCACGCCAGCTCGGAAGGTGCCCGCACAGGCGTGGTGGTAGGCGGCGGCCTGCTGGGTCTTGAAGCTGCCAATGCGCTCAAGAGCCTGGGACTGGAAGCCCACGTTGTGGAATTTGCACCCCGGCTGATGCCGGTTCAGCTGGATGCCGATGGCGGCGCCCTGCTGCGCCACAAGATTGAGGAGCTTGGCGTTCAGGTGCACACCGAGAAGGCCACCACAGCGATTACCGAGGGCGAGGATGCCCGTCTGCGCATGAATTTCAGCGACGAATCCTTCCTCGAGACAGACCTGATCGTCTTCTCCGCAGGCATTCGGCCCCAGGACGCCCTGGCCCGGGCCAGTGGACTGGAGATCGGCGAGCGCGGCGGCATCGCCATCGACAACCACTGCACCACTTCGGACCCCCATGTGCACGCCATTGGCGAGTGCGCGCTCTGGGAACAGAAGATATTCGGCCTGGTGGCCCCCGGCTACACCATGGCCCGCACTTTGTCTTCCGCCCTGAACGGTGATCGGGAGACTGCTTTCACCGGCGCCGACATGAGCACCAAGCTCAAATTGCTGGGCGTGGACGTGGGTTCCATCGGCGACGCCCATGCCCAGACCCCGGGCGCCCGCAACATCCGCTTCAACGATGAGCGGGCCGGCCACTATCGACGAATGGTGATCAGCGAGGATGGCAAGACCCTGCTGGGCGCAATTCTGGTGGGCGACAACAGCCACTACGACACCCTGCTGCAATATGCCCTCAATGGCATCACCCTGCCGGAGAATCCGGAAACGCTGATCCTGCCGGAGAGCCAGGGCGGAGCGCCGGCCCTGGGCCCGGATGCCCTGCCGGAAACTGCCTCCATTTGCTCCTGCCACAACGTCACCAAGGGCGATATCTGCGGCGCCATTGATGCCGGCTGCTCGGACCTTGGCAGCGTCAAGGCCGAAACCAAGGCCAGCACCGGCTGTGGCGGCTGCACCGCCCTGCTCAAGAACGTAGTGGACAGCGAGCTGGAAAAACGCGGCGTGGAGGTCAGCAAGGATCTGTGCGAGCACTTCCCGTACAGTCGCCAGGAGCTGTTCCACCTGGTGAAGGTGAACGGCATCCGCACCTTCCGCACCCTGATCAGTCAGCACGGCAAGGGGCACGGCTGCGACATCTGCAAACCGGCGGTGGCGTCGATTCTCGCCACCTGCTGGAACGAGCACATCCTGGCCACCGACCACGTGCCGCTTCAGGACACCAACGACACCTTCATGGCCAACATGCAGAAGAACGGCACCTACTCGATCGTGCCGCGCATTCCCGGCGGCGAGATCACCCCGGACAAGTTGATTGTGCTGGGTGAGGTGGCGAAGGAATACGATCTTTACACCAAGATCACCGGCGGCCAGCGCGTGGACCTGTTCGGCGCCACCCTGAGCCAACTGCCGGATATCTGGGAAAAGCTGATTGCCGCCGGGTTCGAGACCGGCCATGCCTATGGCAAGTCACTGCGTACCGTGAAGTCCTGCGTTGGCAATACCTGGTGTCGCTACGGCGTTCAGGACAGCGTAGGCATGGCGATTCGCCTGGAGGACCGCTACAAAGGGCTGCGGGCGCCCCACAAGGTGAAGATGGCGGTCTCGGGCTGTACCCGGGAATGCGCGGAAGCCCAGAGCAAGGACTTTGGTGTGATTGCCACGGAGAACGGCTGGAACCTGTATGTCTGCGGCAACGGTGGCATGCGGCCCCGCCACGCCGATCTGTTTGCCACGGATCTGTCTGACGAGGAGCTGATCCGGACCATTGACCGGGTGGTGATGTTATATGTGCGCACGGCCGACCGGCTGCAGCGTACCAGTGTCTGGATGGAAAATCTGGAGGGCGGCCTGGAGTACCTGAAGCAGGTGGTTCTTGAGGACAGTCTGGGGATCGGCGCTGAGCTGGAGGAGCACATGGAGGGGATTGTTGGGACCTACCAGTGCGAGTGGAAGACGGCCGTCGAGGATCCGGAGAAGCGGAAGCGGTTCCGGGAGTTTGTTAATGCGCCTTCTCAGACGGATCCGGTGCAGGAGTGGACCGTTGAGCGGGGGCAGCGGCGGCCTGTGTTGGAATCTGCGTAGCTTTCGAATTTGGAGTTAGAGCAAGGCGCCATGGGGGTACTTTTCTTCTGGGAAAAAGCAACTCGCTTCGCTCAGACATCTTTTCCCCGCCAGAAAAGTACCCCCATACCACCTCGCTCACCGGGCTTCGGTGGTATCAGAGGCAAACATTAGTTGAGACAAACACAGACTGTTTGGGAGAAATATCATGAAACCACGCACTCGTTGGGAAGCCGTCTGTACCGTTGACGACCTGGTGCCGGAATCTGGCATCGCGGTCTGGACACCGGACGGGCCGGTGGCGGTGTTTTACCTGCCGCACCGGCTGCCGGCGTTGTTTGCCATCAGCCATACGGACCCGTTCAGCGGCGCCAATGTGCTGGCCCGGGGGATTACCGGGGATCTGAAAGGGGAGCCGGTGGTGGCGTCGCCGTTGTACAAGCAACATTTCAGTCTGCTTACGGGTGTCTGTCTGGAAGACGATACCGTGCGGGTCAAAACCTACCCTGTCCTGCTGGACGGCAACCAGATCCGCTTGGAAGTACGGGCCAACCAGCGAGAATCCATCGCGGCCTAGGCCCTTAACAATGCCGGCGAAAGCCGGCGCGTGGTATGGGAAGTCTTTGTGCAGGGGAAAAGATGTCTGAGCGAAGCGAGTTGCTTTTCCCCGGAAGAAAGACTTCCCATGGCGCGTGACGGCGATACTCCGAGGCTAAACCTCTCTGGAGCGACGCCAACGCTCCCGCCAGCCAAGAACAAAGATGGTCAGTGACGGCAGAAAAGTCACGGTTACGATCGCTGCCCCAAGCAGGCCAAACAGAACGATGGCGCCCACGCCCCGATACAGCTCGGTGCCTTCGCCGGGCAGGAACACCAGGGGCGAGAGGCCGCAGATGGTGGTCAGGGTGGTCATGGCGATGGGGCGCAGGCGGGTCTGGACGGCGGCGGTGACGGCCTGTACTACGGTAACGCCTTTCTGGCGCAGGTTCTGCCGGGCCTGGTCCACCACCAGGATCGGGTTGTTCACCACGGTTCCCATCAGTATCAGGAAGCCCAGCATGGTAATCATGTCAAAGGGCTGCCTCAGAGGCTGGAGGCCGATCATGGGCAGCAGGCCACCGACCAGGTTCATCAGGGCCAGGCCCACAATGCCACCGGCCACGCCAAGCGGTATTGCGGTCATGATCAGCAGCGGGAATCCCCAGTGCGCGAAGATGGCCACCAGCAGCAGGTAGACAATGGCAATGGCAATGATGAAATTGCCGGTCAGAGCCTCCCGTGTGGCATTAAGCTGATCGCTGGCGCCGGAAATATCCACGTTCACATTCGCGGGCAATGCGCCGCTGTCCCGCATGAACTGCAACAGTTCCGTGCGTACCCTCTCAACGCCGGCTTCGAGCGGCACATCGTCCGGGGGAATCACGTTCAGAGTCACCGTGCGGCGACCGTCCACCCGGCGGACCGTGCTGGTATCGACGGTTTCCTCGATGGTAGCCAGGCTGGAGAGCGGCAGGGTAGCACCCTGGGGGGTGTGCACCATGACATCCGGCAGGCTGTCCAGTGACGGGTTGCGACCCTCGCTGCCGTAGACGTAGATATCGATCTTTTCGTCGTCCAGGAAGAAATCGTCGACGTAGCTGCCCTCGGTCAGAGAGGCTACGGTGAAGCCAATGCTTTCTGCTCCCAGACCCAGTTCAGCCGCGCGATCCCAGTCGGGCATAATCTGGATCAGCGGTTGCGCCAGGGACAGCGTGGAGGGCTGGCTCTGGATGCGGGGGTTGTCGAAGATCTCCTCGGCCCGCTGGTAAGCGGCATTGGCGGCGCTGTAGACCGACACCAGGTCCGGGCCGGAGATGTCCAGGTTGATGCTGCGGGTGCCGCCGTCGTTGCTGGAAATGATGGAGCCCTTGGCCGCGAAGGCGCGCATGCCCGGGAACTGTTCATAGAACCGGGTGATCTCGTCCATCAGGGCTTCGATGTGCCTTGGATTCAGGGTCTCGGCGATGATCCGGATCCTGGTGGGCGTTACCTGCATGTTGAGATAGGCCATGGGCGGCACGCTGGTTTCGCCCGCGGCGTAGGCCTGGCCGTCCGCGTTCACGTGGGGCAGGAAGTAGTCTTCCACCTGGCGGGCAATGGCTTCCATCTCCTGCAGGTTGTAACCCGGCGGCGCCGACATAGCGGCAAAGGTCTTGGGCTCCTCGCCTTCCGGCAGGTATTCGGCGGGTGGGGTCAGCACAAAAATCACCCACAGGCTGAAGCCGACGGTGGCTGCCATCACCAGAAGCCGGCGCACCGTGCCATTCACCAGCCATCGCACCGCCCCCATGGCGGCCCCGCTCCAGCGACCCGAGGTTTCGTTGCCGTATTCATCGGTGGTCACGCCCCGGCGGCCGAAATCCAGCCGGGCGCAGAGGGTGGGTATGATGGTGATTGCCACCAACATGGAGGCGAGAATGGCGGCAGAGATGGCAATGGCTACGTCGGAATACAACTGGCCCGCCTCTTCCTCGATAAACAGGATCGGCAAGAACACCAGAATGGTTGTGGTGGTGGACGCCAGCACCGCCGGCCAGACTTCACGCACGCCCTTGAGGGCCGATTCGAAACGGTCCAGCCCCAAACGCCGGTGTCGCTCGATGTTCTCCAGCACCACGATGCTGTTGTCCACCGTCATGCCGATGGCAAAGGCGATACCGGCCAGAGAGATCACGTTGATGGTGCGGCCGGTGATCAGCAGCCCGATAAACGCGGCTATGGCACACAGCGGTATGCCCACCACCCCGGCAAACGTGGCCCGGCCGGATCTCAGAAACAGGAACATCACCAGGGTTGCGAAGGCGGCACCAATCCCCAGGTTGGTCCAGACATTGGCCACCGAGGCTTCCACGTAACGGGCATCGTCTGCGGTCAGGCCCAGCCTCATGCCCGCCGGCTCCAGCACCTCCTGGTTGATGGCGGCCACTTCGTCCATCATCGCGCGTTTGATATCTATGACGTTGGAGCCGCTTTCACGGCGCACCTGCAGGCCAATCACCCGCTGGCCGTCGATAAAGGACAGCTCCCGGATCCGGGAATGGCCCTGCTGAACCCGGGCCACCTCACCAAGGCGCACCACGCTGTCACCCTGCCGGCGTACCACCAGCTGTTCCAGGGATTCAACGTCGTCAAAGCGCCCGACCGTGCGCAACAGATACCGGCGCTTGCCAGAGTCGATCTCGCCGCCGGAAATGTCCTGGTTACGGGCCACGATTGCGTTGCGCAGATCCACCAGGCTCAGGCCGCGCTGGGCCAGGGCGGATTCGTCCACAATGATCTGCATCTGCCGGTCGGCACCACCGCCAACGGTAACCTCGGAAACCCCCGGCACACTCTCCATCCTTGGCCGGACGCGATCCTCGATGAAATCGCGCATAAGCTCGATGTCCAGCTCGCGGGGATTGCCCTCCAGGGTAGCGACACGGAAA
Organism: Marinobacter sp. DSM 26671; assembly: GCF_900112835.1. Classification (NCBI taxonomy): domain Bacteria; kingdom Pseudomonadati; phylum Pseudomonadota; class Gammaproteobacteria; order Pseudomonadales; family Marinobacteraceae; genus Marinobacter; species Marinobacter sp. DSM 26671. Next base: position 47,517 of record NZ_FONF01000015.1, read on the forward strand.
TACATGAACGCATTGGATGAGAAAGATGCCGCCACTATGCGCGGCTCATCGACGTTTCTCGGGTAGTCAGGGACCTGGCTCAGGGCATTGTTGATCTGGATAAGGGTCTCGGTGATATTCACCCCGAACGGGAACTCCAGCTCGATCTCCGCCGCTCCGCTGGATGCGGTGGAAGTCATCCGGCTCAGGTTAGGAACATTGCGCAGGAACCGTTCCTGCTCAATCAGTATGTCCTTCTCAATGTCCTGGGGCGTCGCACCCGGCCAGCTGGTTTCAACGGTGACGGTGCGCACTTCCAGGTCCGGAATCATCTGGACCGGAATCCGGAGCGCCGCGGCGGTTCCAAGAATGGCAACGATCAGGGCGGTAACGGTAACCAGGGTGCCATGACGGATAATGCCGGCGAACATCAGCGGCTCTCCCGTTCGGCAATGCGCACGCTGATGCCCTCGCTCAGGGACTCGTTGCCACGGACCACCACCTGCTGGTCCGACTCAAGACCACTGGTAACCTCTACCCGGCCCTCGAAGCCGGTGCCAAGGCGCACCCGCTTTTCGCTCACGGTCCAGGTGTCTTCATCCCCCGGTTCGGCGATCCACACGGTGGTTCGTCCTTCGGGATACCGGTTGATGGCATCGCGGGAAACCGTCAGGCCACGTTCACCGGTAGTGACCCGCAGTACCGCCTGTACCGACATCCCCGGGAGCAGCTTCACGGATTCGGGCTTGATGGCGCGGAGGAGAAAGGTTCTGGACTGGGGATCGTTGACCGGTACCAGAACATCGATGGTGGCGCTGCTCAGTGCCTGGTCATCCTGCACCAGCAGCCGGCTGTTGTCGTCGATGCGTTTGTAGAAGGACTGGGGTACCTGGAAATCCAGACGAAGGTTGTCGGTATCCACCAGAGTCAGCAGCTGGTCACCGGGGGTAACCCATTCCCCGAGATCCCGGGAGCGCTGGCTGACCACACCGTCGAAGGGCGCGGTCACGCGGTGGCGCCCGGCCCGGACTTCCACCTGGCGGCGGGCGGCTTCCAGGCGAGCCAGGGTCGCTTCGCTGGCGGCCACTTCACTTTCCCGTGCACTGACTTCGGTGGCCGCGATATTGCGGCCTGCGCCAACGGATCTGGCCTCACGCAGGCGACGCCGGGCTTCCTCCAGGCGACTGCGGGCCTCTTCTGCCTCGGCTCTTGCCGCGGCCAACTCCCAGGTAACCAATTCGTCATCCAGCTCGACCAACACATCGCCCCGGTCAACACGATCACCGGTTTCCACCCGAACCTCGTCCAGCAGGCCCGCAACCGCCGCCGACATGCCAGATACCCGAAGGGCATTCACCGTACCATTCAGGGTCACTTCCTGAACGATATCTTCTGAAGAGACGGTTTCCAGCTGAACACCAGGCAGGTCCTGGGCAGCGGTGAGCACCGGAAACAGGCTGCACAAAAACAGAACAACACCCTGCAGGCTCTTCATGGGGGTAGCCACGTCCTTTTCTCCAAGATTCATTTCGATGGATGCAATTACTAACCTTAGTTCATGGCTTACGAAGAAAAACCCCGTCCAGACCTTGGCCCGCGTTTGACCTGGCCGGTGCGGAGAATGCGAACCGTGGTCAATCACGTTGCCAGCTATCTGCGCTACTATTGTCACAACACCGACAACAAGGACGCCCTGTGAAACCTCTTAGCCCTGCGGATCAGCTTTTTCTCTGGCTGGAAAAGCGGCAGCAGCCCATGCACGTGGGCGGTCTTCAGCTGTTCTCTTTTCCCGACGACGCACCGGATGATTACGTCGCACAGCTGGCCGACCGGCTCAGGCAGTACACGAAGGTGACTCCGCCGTTTAATCAGCGTCTGGATTACCGTTTCGGCCAGCCGGTCTGGGTGGAAGACGAGCACCTGGACCTGGAACACCACTTCCGCTTCGAGGCACTGCCGACACCCGGGCGGGTCAGGGAACTCTTGTCGTTTGTCTCGGCGGAACATTCCCACCTGATGGACCGGGAACGTCCGCTGTGGGAGTTTCATCTGATTGAAGGCCTGGGGGAACGGCAGTTTGCGGTGTATATCAAGGTGCACCATGCCCTGGTGGATGGTGTATCCGCAATGCGGATGGTCACCCAGATGCTCTGCCAGGACACCGGCGAGCGGGACATGCCGCCGATCTGGGCCATGCCACCCCACCCATCCCGTGAAAAGGATGATGGCGGTCCTTCGCTGTGGCGAAGCGTTGGCCACCTGCTGGGTGAATCCGGCAAGCAACTGGGCACCGTGCCCACCGTCGCCCGGGAACTGCTGCGAACCATCAACGACGCCCGCAAAGACCCGGCCTACTCCTCCATATTCCACGCGCCCCGCAGCATTCTTAACCAGAAGATCACCGGGTCCCGACGCTTCGCGGCACAGTCTTACTGCCTGCGCAGGATAAAGGGTGTTTGCAAGGCCTATGGAACCACGGTCAATGATGTGGTGATGGCGATGTGCGCCACCGCGCTGCGCAGCTACCTGATGAACCAAGACGCCCTGCCGGAAAAGGCGTTGATCGCCATGGTGCCGGTGTCCCTGCGCAAGGATGACAGCTCAGGCGGCAACCAGGTAGGTGTTATCCTCGCGTCGCTTCACACCGACGTCACCAGCCCGGTTACCCGGCTGAAGCAGATCCACGAGGATGTAAAGGCGGCCAAGGACCGATACGCCCATATGTCTGCGGAAGAAATTATCAACTACACCGCCCTGACCCTGGCGCCGGCGGCGTTCCATCTGCTTACTGGCATGGCACCGAAATGGCAGACCTTCAACGTGGTCATTTCGAACGTCCCCGGGCCCCGGGAGACCTGCTACTGGAACGGCGCCATGATGGACGGCATGTACCCGGTCTCCATCGCCATGGACCGCCTGGCCCTGAACATGACCCTGACCAGCTACGGCGACCAGGTGGAGTTCGGTCTCATTGGCTGCCGCCGCACGCTACCCAGCCTGCAGCGGATGCTCGACTACCTTGAAGAGGCCCTGGTCGAACTGGAAACCGCCGCCGGCCTGTGATCCGATCGGTCAGCCGAAGCGGCGCTCTTCGTTGCGGATGGAAATCTGGTTGTTCAGAGTCCAGAAATCATACAGCACACCGATCAGGAACAGGCCGCCGGTAAACAGGTAGATGATGCCCGTGATCCATTTGCCCATGTACATCCGATGAATCCCGAACACTCCCAGGAAGGTCAGCAGAATCCAGCCGATGTTGTAGCTGACCTCACCTTCCCGGAACCGAAGATCCGCCTCCCGGTCCATGGCCGGGATCAGGAACAGGTCGATGATCCAGCCGATGAACAGCAGCCCCAGGGTAAAGAACCAGATGGTGCCGGTAACGGGTTTGCCGTAGTAAAACCGGTGTGAGCCCAGGAATCCGAAGATCCAGAGCAGGTAGCCGATCAGTTTGCTGTGGGTGTCTGGGCGTTCTGTCATATCCGTTCTCATCCTTCTGGATTCGTAGCCGATTTTCACTATAGACCCAGCCTGCATGTGCTGGGGGCTGGCCGGGGGGAAGGAATATTTTCCCTCGGGAAAAACAACTCGCTTCGCTCAGACATCTTTTTCCTGTCGGGAAAATATTCCTTCCCCCCGTCCGTCCAAACATTGTGGCATAGGAGACGAAAAACAAATTAAGGCAGAGCAATAAAAACTCGGACGGCAATCTTCTCTGTCAGCAGGGCGTGGGGTGGGGCTTTATTTTTTCGGGGAAAAAATGTCTGAGCGCAGCGAGTTGTTTTTACCCGAAAAAATAAAGCCCCTCCCCGCGACCACGCTCCAAACCAGGAAGCCCAAAAAATCAGGGCCCAACCTCAGGCGCCGGATCCGGACCACCCTCGCGAAACTCGCTGGCCGACTTGCCGGTCCACTTCCGGAACGCCCGGCTGAAGTTGGAAAGGTCCGCATAGCCCAATTCGTAGGCAATCTCGCTGACCGACTGGTTGGTATACCGGAGCAACTGGATCGCCCGGTCTTTCAGCACCGACTCGAGGATCTCCCGGTAGCTGGTGTCCCGGTCCGCCAGCCGGCGTTTCAGGGTTCTGGACGAAACGCAGAAACGCTCGGCCATGGCTTCCAGTGACGGCAACGGCCCGGGCATCATCCGGAGCATGTTGCGGATCGCCAGGACGATGTCACCCTGTTCCTTCAGGGCCTTCTGCAGCTCGAACTCGCACTGGTCACGGGCCATTCGGGAGGCTTCGGCATCGGCCAGGCGCATGCGCACCTCCAGAAGCTCCCGGGGGAACACCATCATTTCGTCGGGCTGGCCGTACTCGAACCGAACCGGAAGCTGGTCGGCAAACCGCTGGTACCAGGGCGGCTCCGGAGCGCTCAGGCGAACGGTGACACCCGGCAGTTTGCCGTCTTCCAGGGCAAAGCCGTGTTTTGCTGCGTCCTCCCGATCCAGGAGCTGTTCGGTGAGCAGGATCAGGGTGGCGCTGACGGTCTCCGCCAGAAACGGATAGAGGCCGGGCACTTCGAATTCGGTGCACAGCTTTACCAGCACCTGATCGCCCGCTTCGGACTGGCTCATGCCGAGAAAAGGCACCCGCAGATGCAGGTAACGGCGCACGGAATCCAGGGCATCGGCGAAGGTGGGGCTGGTGAGGGCCGCGAAGCCCAGGGTGCCGTGGATTGTCAGCCGCAACTCCCTGGCCAGCGTGAAGCTGAGACCGTCCTGGCCGGCCAGGTTCACGGCCCGTTTGGCCATGATGATGGCATCGGTAACAAACACCCGGCTGTCGTTGGACTTGAGATCGTCTGGGGTGACATCCAGGCCTTCATAGAGTAGACGGTCGTTATAGCCCAGTTGCCGGACGGTTTCGGCCAGAACCCGCAGGTAAGCGCCCGGCACCAGGAACAATCCCAGCATCTGCCGTTCTTTGTCCGGTCCGGTTGCACTCATTGGCATTCCTTCTTATTGGGTTGGCTGAAGCACGTCAATTGACTCTATCAGATGCCTCCCGCCGCTACAGTGGGGCCCGGTACACCTTGCTCGCCGTCAGCCTGGCCAATCAAATCCCGGCCCGTGTCCCATCCTGATCGACGGCCGTCCCCTTTGCGCATTCCTGCCCGGGCTTGACTGCCACACACTGGAGCCATGACATCAGCCAGAGTGAGGAGTACACACATGCTGAGCAGCAAAACCGCAGAAAAGAAGACGGCTCCCGTTACGCGGGCCTCCAACACACCGGACAACGTCACCATCACCGCCCAGCGCATGGGGTTTGAGTTTGGTGAGCAAGCGCCCCGTTACTGGGTCGACAACAGCTACACCATCAGCCACATCATGAATGGGCTCTCGGTGCTGTTTCCTCAGGGCGAGCAGTTCTTCGTGGATTCAGTAAGGGCGTTCCGGGACCAGATTTCCGATCCCAAGCTGAAGGAAGAGATACGCGGATTCATTGGCCAGGAAGCCATGCACTCCCTGGAGCACATCGCCATGAACCAGCACGTTCGTGACCAGGGCATGCCGGTGGAAGAACTGGAAAAACACCTCGAGGTGGTTCTGGGGATCGCCAAGAAGCTGCCCAAGCGTCACCAGCTGGCGATCACCTGTGCACTTGAGCACCTCACCGCCATGATGGCCGACATGCTGCTGGAGCGTGACGATGTGCGCCAGGACATGGATGAATCCATGCGTCCGCTATGGGTCTGGCACGCGATTGAAGAAACCGAGCACAAGGCGGTTGCCTACGACGTGTTCCAGGCGGCGGGCGGCACCTACGCCGAGCGAACCTTTTACCTAATGTTCAGCACCGCCGCCCTGGGTGTGATGAGCACCTATTTCACCTGCCGGATGATGCTGAACGACCGCAAGAACTTCTCTTTGAAAGACACGGCTACCGGCCTCTGGCGACTCTGGGGCGTAAACGGCACCTTCTCAAGCCTGATTCCCACATGGCTGGAGTACTTCAAACCGGGCTTCCATCCCTGGGATCACGACAACAGCGACCTGATTGCCCGCTTCAAGGAAGAAATCCAGGCGCATATTGCACCGCAGTATCAGAAGGGTAATCGACGAACCCTGCAGTAATCTTCGGAGTTACGCGGACAAGCAGGTGGGGAGGCCTTTGTTCCGGGAAAAACAACTCGCTGCGCTCAGACATCTTTTTCCCTGCACAAAGGCCTCCCCACCCACTCATCCGCTTGATCTGGCAGAGATCAGCAGCCCGCTTTGGCCACTCCGGATCTAATGACCTCTCCTTTCTTCCATAACCGCCATTCACCTGGCTGGTAAACATCCCACTTTTCATCTGTGGTCAGAGGTTCAGTAACGATCACGCTGACGATGTCGTTGGGCGTCGTTTCCGATTCGAAATCCACCGTTACATCGGCGTCTTTCAGACGGGCAGGACCAAACGGGGCTCTCCGGGTGATGCTGGCCATTTTGGTGGTGCAGTAAGTGAACAGCCAATCACCGTTACTCAGTAGGAGGTTGAAAACGCCCTGGCTGGCGTAGGCGACGGACAACCGGACCAGGCGGTCGATGATTTCATCGGTTCCGTTATTGCGATCGCAGTGCGTTCGAAGGTGGTTAAGAATATCGCAGAACAGCGCCTCGCTGTCGGTGGTTCCGACCGGCTCATAGAACCCTGGAGTCGAACCGAAGCCGGAGAGCTGGCCATTGTGGGCGAACACCCAGTAGCGACCCCAGAGTTCGCGCATGAAGGGATGGGTGTTGGCCAGGCAGATGTCGCCGACGTTGGCCTGGCGAATGTGGCAGATGGCCACTTCGCTTTTGATCGGATGGGTCTGGACCACTTCGGCGATTCGGGAATTGGCGCTGGCATCTGCGTCGTGGAAGGCCCGGACGCCTTTGCCTTCGTAGAAGGCCACACCCCAGCCGTCCTTGTGGGGGCCGGTCTGCCCACCCCGACGGGTCAGGCCGGTGAAACTGAAACACAGGTCGGTGGGCGTATTGGCACTCATGGCCAGCAGTTCACACATGGGTTACTTCAATCTTGCAGGAGAATGATTGTCTCAAGAATACCGGAATCAGCCGGCTTCGACAGTCAGAATCTCAAGCTGACGGGGGTTATGGCCAGCCCCTACAACCCGATTTCGCCCCGCTCGCTTGCCACTGTAGAGCCACCGATCGGCAACCCGGAACAGGCTTTCGGCCTCGCGACCATGGTCTGGCCACTGGGCTATCCCGAAGGAGGCAGTCACCCGGATGCGGGCTTCCCCGTAGGGCAGTTCAAGGTCAGATATCCGCTGGCGCAGCTCGTCCATCAGGACAAAGGCATCCGCCGGCTTCACATCTCTCAGAATCAGGCCGAACTCCTCGCCACCCAGGCGGCCGACAAAATCGGTGCTCCTCAGCCGTTCGGTCATGCATCGGCTGATGTTTTTCAGAACAAAGTCTCCGGCCTCATGGCCCAGAGTGTCGTTAACGACCTTGAAGTGGTCAATATCCATCACCACCAGCGCAAAACCGGCTCCACTGCGATCGCACTCGGCAATGGTGCGATTCAACGTACCCTGGAAGTTGCTGCGATTGGCCAGACCAGTGAGCGCATCGGTCTGGGCCATGTCCACCAGGCGCTGCTCGGACTCTTCGCGGCGCACCTCATACAGGTGAATGAAGGCCAGCATCAGTGCACCGCACAACACCATGTTGAGCAGATCGATCATCGCGTGGGGGCTGCCGACCTGGCCAAGGTGAATGTAATAGATAACGCCCCCGACGAGCATAAAGGGTGCGCTGAGAATCATGCCTTCTTTCTTGCCAAGCAACAGGTAGGCGAGAACCGGCATCATCAGCACCCAGACGAAAGCGGACACCGAGGCTTCCGGTAACAGCATGATCACCAGGAAGAACGCGAACAAAGGCACCAGATAGGCATAGACCCACTGCTGCAGATGAGGAGTGGATTTCAGGCGCCAGACGCCGAAAAAAAGCAAAGTGCTGGCAAACAGCTCAGCAACCGCCACCCATGGGTAGCCATTGAGAAACTGCAGGCAAGCAAAAATCACCAGAGCCGAGCCGGTGATCAGAAAAAGCAGCCGCATCAGTGAGCGGCGATGGCTGTCGCGCAGACCCGAGCGGCTCTGTTCCAGAGTGGCCCCCAGGTCAGAATGGTGAGGCGTATTCATGCTGACTCTTCCTTGGATCAGCTTCCGAGTATAGCCCCGAAAAACTGTTTGTAAAACGTACAGCGAGCCCAAGCTTCAGGCCCGCCGCACGCATCGAGTCTTCAGATATAGAGGTTCTTGCGGGAGAAACGCTCCACCAGCGGCTGGTAAGCAGAACCCAGCAGGCGGTTGATCGCATCAATACCCCAGGCGTCCGGGCCCACCAATATGCGGGACTCATTCTTGAGGATGCCTTTTACAATGATTTCTGCGGCTTTCTCGGGCGTGGTCATGGCGAGTTTATCGAAGCCTTTACGCTGGGCGACGGCGTTCTCGGACTTGCCCATGCGCGCTGCATTGACAATGTTAGTGCGGATACCACCAGGATGCACACAACTCACCGCCACCGGCTGGTTCTCCAGCTTCATTTCCTGGCGCAGGGCTTCGGTGAATCCTCGCACCGCAAACTTGGCGGCGTTGTAGGCGCTCTGCTTGGGCACTCCAATCAGGCCAAATACACTGGAAACGTTCACCACATGGCCATCGCCCGAGGCAATCAGATGGGGCAGGAAGGCCCGGGTACCGTGAGCAACCCCCCAGAAATCAATGTCCATGACCCATTTGAAGTCTTCGTCGGTCATCTCACGGACCGTGGCAGACAGGGCAACGCCCGCGTTGTTGATGACCAGATTGACCTGACCGAAATCTTTCACAACCTCCTCCGCATGGGCAAAGATGGCATCGCGATCAGACACGTCCAGCCGGTAGGTTTTTACATCAGCGCCGCTTAGCGCTGCAGCGGTTTCGGCCAGGCCTGACTCATTGACGTCGGACAGCGCCAGTCGGCAGCCCCGGTCCGCCAGCGATTTGGCGAGCGCGCGGCCGATACCCGAACCGGCACCGGTAACAACGGCAACTTTGTTCTTCAGATTCTTCATGGTCACAGACCTCTTAATTGTAGGCACATCAATTAAAGCAGATACTCTAACAATTGCCTGCTTGCGGGATATGGCTTTAGTGAACCAGGCCACATGGCATTCCGGCCACCCTCTGACGCGGCACCCGGTTTCCGGTACAATCCCTTGCCGTTGGCCGGTGCACGACACCGGCCCTCTACCTCCCCCGAATCTGTGGATTTTCTGTATGGAATGGAGTCTTACGCATTTCTGGCTGATCCTGGCGCTGGTGCTGGGCCTGGCTGAACTGGCCTCAGGTGTCCTGTTACTTCTGGCCCTGGGCATTGCGGCCGCGCTGACCGCCTTGCTGGCCTTTCTGGGAGCACCATTCGAATGGCAGCTGGCCGGTATGGGGCTGTTCTCGGGAATTCTGGTACCTGTCGCCATTCGCTGGATCCGTCCGCGCTTCTCACCCAAAGGTGTGGCATATGGCACAACCGGTACCGGCGTGGAGCAAGGCCGGCGTTATCAGACCCTGAAGCGGGATTTCGATGGAGCCACAGGCATCAAGGTCAATGGCGATTTCTATCGCCTGCGAGTGACTGACACCGGAGAAACCGACCTTCCGGAAGGAACCGACGTCATTTTCAAACAGTTTGACGGCACGACCGCCGTTGTTGAGACGATCACACACAAGGAACAGTAAGCATGGAACAGTATCTTTCACCCGGGCTGATCATCAGCCTGATTCTGGTCGCTATTGGCATCTTCATCATCGCCAAGGGTCTGGTCATCGTGCGCCAATCCGAGGTTATGGTCATTGAGCGCCTCGGTTCGTTCAACCGGATCCTCGAAAGCGGTGTGAACATCATCATTCCCTTCATCGAGCGGCCACGGCCGATCACCATGATCCGCTACGTGCGCATGGGCGAGGATTATCATCCGGTGATGAGCGATGAGGTCCGGATTGACCGCCGGGAAACGGTTATGGACTTCCCGGGCCAGCCGGTCGTGACCACCGACAACGTGACGGTGAAGATCAACGGCGCCCTCTACTACCAGATCATCGACCCGCGCCGGGCCGTGTACGAAGTGGCCAACATGAGCCAGGCGGTGGAAGTGCTGGCCAAGACCACCCTGCGCTCGGTGGTCGGCAAGATGGAACTGGACAAGCTGTTTGAATCCCGCAGCGAGGTGAATAACGCGATCCAGGCCGAGATGGAAGAGGCCGCTTCCAAGTGGGGTGTAAAACTCACCCGGGTGGAGGTTCAGGACATCAGCATGCCGGAAGAAGTGGAAGAAGCCATGCGATTGCAGATGGCTGCGGAGCGGAAACGCCGGGCCACGGTTACCGAGGCCGAGGGTGAAAAGTCGGCGGCCATCGCCATGGCCCAGGGCCAGCGGGAGTCTGCCATTCTCAACGCCCAGGGCGACAAGGAATCAGCCATTCTCCGCGCCCAGGGCGAGCAGGAGTCCATCCGTCTGGTACTCAGTGCCATGGGTGACTCCGAGGAAAACAAACAGACCGTCATTGGCTACCTGCTGGGCCAGAGCTATATCAAGGTTCTGCCAAATATGGCGAAAGAGGGAGAGCGGGTGTTCGTGCCCTATGAATCCTCAGCGCTGCTGGGTTCCATGGGCATGTTCCGGGAACTGGCCGGCAGCCCCGAAGACACCGTTCGCCAGCACTTGCAGCGCGATGGCTTGCGTGGCGGACTGGTTGGCTCGGCCGGTAACAGTTAAGCCCTGAAAGCTTTCACCCCAGCAGGTTGTCCAGGGGTTGCTCGTAACTGGGGGCAAACACCTTCAGGAAATAGGCAACCTCTGACAGCCCGTCTGCGTCCAACCGCTGGCGGATCTGCCGGGCGGCCGGCTCGAATTCCTTGTTGCCGGCCCGGATCTCCGCCTGGCACTTGAGCCACGCCGAGAGCCTGTCGGCGGCCTTGATCAATTCCCGGTCTTCGGCCGGTAGCTGAGACTCCCGAACGTAGGGCGAAAAAGCCTCCCGCAAATCCTCCGGTAACAGCGCCAGCAGCTCGGCCTCGGCCTTGTGCTCGATGTCCCCGAACGCCTCACGCATCACCTTCGAATGGTATTTCACCGGTGTTGGCATATCCCCGGTAATTACTTCCGTCGCATCATGGTAAAGCGCTGCCGCTGCAATGCGGTCGGCGTTCACCTGGCCGCCAAAATGCCGGTTGCGGATGATGGCAAGGGCGTGGGCGAGGGTCGCCACCTCCCAGGAATGGGTGGCCACATTTTCCTCAATGGCATTTCGCATCAGCCCCCAGCGCTTGATCCAGCGCAGGCGGGAAACATAGGCGAAAAAATGGCTGGCAACGTTACCCATCACTTACAGACCTGTTTTGCATAAGTTCATAATCTTTTGCTTCAGGTGCACAAAATCCCCGTGCTATTCTGAATGCGTATTCAATTGTTACATAACCGGGGATATCGTGTCCGCTGAAGCCCATATTCGAAGATTAATGGCCATTCTTGTTGCGGCTATTATGCTGGCAACGGCGCCGGTTCGGGCAAACGAAACCGAAATCACTGTGGGCGTTTACCACTTTCCCCCGATCGCCAGTGTCAATTCCGATGGCAAAGTCGAGGGCTTCCTCGGGGGACTGCTGGAGGTGCTTGAGCAGATACACCCGGATGTCTCATTCCATATCATCCACACCTCCCCCAAACGCCGCCACCTGGATTTCGATGCCGGTCTCTACGACGTCATCTTCTTTCAAAGCCCTGACTGGGGTTGGACAGAGAAGGATGTGGACATTACCCGCCCGATCCTGGCCGACGAGGAACTTTATGTCGCTCTCAAGAAACCCGGCAGAGACTCCTCATTCTTTAACGACCTGCGCAACCGATCTATTGTGGCCATTTCCGGCTATTACTATGGTTTTACCGGGTACGAAACTGACAACTCCGTGCTGGAAGAAAAATTCAATATCGAGTTTTCCGACAGCCACACGCGCAACATGAATCTGATCAAGGCCGACCGGCCTTCTGTTGCCGAGGTTGCCATCATCAGCCGTTCTTACCTGCAGAAACATTTTGCCCAGCACCCGCAAGACCGGGACAAATTGCTGATCTCGAACGAGCCGGATCAACGCTACCAGCTCAGCATCATTGCCCGAAAGGGCGGCGCCCCGAGTGCGGACGAAATGCTTCGACTACTGGCGCCACTGGTGGACGACGGCCGCTACCGGCAACTCGTTGAAAACTGGGGCCTGCGGTTGCCAGCGGGCTTTCTGACCAGCTTCGAGGCACCCTGACTTCATCGCACGTCCAGGTTGAACGCCACGATAACGTTGCCCTCATCACCCACTTCCGCATTGCGGGCCGGACTCAGAAGGAACAATTGATCGGCAGGGACTCCGTGGGTTTGCTGCATGATGTTACGCAAGCTTTGGCCTCGCGAGGATGCCAGATTTCTCAATGCCTCCGGCGCAAGTGACCGCTCACCGGCCAGGTAGGCTTCCCGGGCCTCCTGCCATGCCTCCTCCGACAGGTCCTGCTCACCACTTGCAGTCAGTTCATCACGCAACAGGGCAAGGCCATCTGCCTGGGACTCAACGTTGCCACGTATGTTCAGCAACAGGTCCGGCCGGTCCAGCAGCGCGTCTGCCAGAGCGGCCAGCTTTTCCGCCTCGCCGTCAGCCAACTGGACACTGCCCGGAATGAAACGCACCTTGCCAAGCTCTTCGCCACTCAGGCCGGCCAGTTCGGCAATCGAGCCGAGCATACTGAACGGCGACGCCGCCGCCTTCGCCAACAGGTTCACAAACGCCCGCATCACTACCTGTCCGACGCTGAACTCCGGGTCGGACAGGTCCCCACTGATGGGCAGGTCCACTTCGATAACCCCTTTGCTGTCACGCAGCAGGGCCAGACCAAGCTTGACCGGCGCATTGACGGCCTGATCGCTGGCTATGGCGGACCCCAGCTCAAGCCGATCCATCACCACCAGATTGGATGCATCAATCCGTGAACCGGCAATCTCGTAATCCAGATTCAGGTTCAGCTTGCCACTGTCCACGCCATAGCCCAGGTATCGACCGAAATACGGCGAGAGCGCCGGCAGCGAAACATCCTGCATCATCAGCTGGAGGTCGCTGACGTCCTCGGTTCCGAGTGTGCCAATGGTGCCTTCAAAGTCCATATCGGCCACGCCGCCTACCCGACCCCGGATAGAGACCTTGCCCTGCTGCGGGGAAATGTTGCTCAGCCCGGTCACGCTGCCATTCAGCTCATCAAACGACGTGGTGAAGGCCGGGTCCAGAGTGCGATCGGTATATGCCAATTCGCCATTTTCGAGCATCAGCTGGCCAATACGGAAAATGAACCCCGGCTCGGAATCCTCCCCCTGCTGAGCATCTGCGGTCGCCTCCTGCTGACCACCGGCCGCTGGCGCTTTGGCGATCCGCTCGACGTTGTGGATATTGTCGGTATTGCGGACAACGTTGATGACCGGCTGGGCCAGGGTCACCGTTCCTATTTCCAGGCGTGCCGGATACACGTTGTATTCAATAGGTGCCAGGCGCAGGGTTTGCCAGGAAACCAGCGAACCAGAACTGTCGGGCAGCTTCAGATCCAGACCGGCCACTTCCGCGGTGCCGCTGAAGGTGCCTGTGAGCGGCTCCTGCTGCCCATCCAGATCAAGGTTGCCGTCAACGCCCAGCGTGCCGCTGGTAATGGCGAGGTTGGCGCCTTCCTGAACGTAGGGCTCAAAGGCGGCCAGAGCGATGCCGTTTCCGGAGATGGCGGCTTCCAGGGTAAACGGTGCAGGTGTCAGCTGGCCGTTCAGTGACAGTTGGCCGCCACTGGCCAGGCTTCCGGTTATCTCGTAAGACACCGGTTCTTCAAGTTGATGGCTCAGTGGCCCGATGGATGCGGAAAGCTGCTCTACGGCAATTTCAGTCGCTGTCGCCGGTTGACTGTCCTGCCAGAGAATACGCCCACCGGAGAGCGCGACGCCCGCCACTGACCAGCGGAATGGCTGGCCGCCGGTAGACGCTTCGCCGCCGCCCTCCGTCTCACCGTTGTTGGTGGCCAGCGGCGCCAACCAGTCAATCTCTCCGTTTGCGCTCCTGGCCACGGCCACATCGAGCTTGTCCAGAGAGACCTGGCCGATACGGATTTCGCGGCCATTCAAGTCGAACCCGACAGCATCCAAAGAAAGCTCAGCGTTGGTCAATCTCGCCTGCTCACTCTGTTCATCCAGAGCGACGGCCAGATTCTCGAGTTGCAGCTGACCGTTGGCCGTCTCCAGGAAAAAGCCGTCGCCGGCCTGGATTTCATAGTCGGAGCTCAGGGTGACGCTGCCACCACGCAGATCATAGGGAAAGAAAGGAGCCAGGAAATGAGCCAGGGTTTCATAGCCCACCGATGACACCTTGAGCGTGCCGTTCGAGTAGAACGGGGCGACGCTCAGATCACCCTGCCACTCGATGGTCTGACTGCCCAGCGCCGCCAGCAGGGAGTAATCGCTGTCCTGCCCCTCGCGACGCCAGGTGGCCAGATCACTCAGGGTAAGATCCATCGGGGTAATCCGGAACTCGGCCATGTCCGCCTGGGTAAAATCCCGGAACAACATTTCGCCGCCGTTGAGTTCAATTTTCCCGAAGTACAGCCGGGGTGGCGCCGCCGCGTCATCCGATTGCGACGCTTCAGGCGCTGGTTCTGCAGGTCCCGGGTTGGCCGCCTGCCAGTCTCTCGCAAAATTGACGCTGTAGTCCTCCAGCAGATCCACCCGAACATAGGGCTCATCCAGCTGGATGGCTTCAAACCCGGCAATACCCCGAACCAGCTGGAAAAAGTTCATGTCCAACATGAGCCGGTCAAAGGCAACCACCTGCTCACCCTGGGGATCGTTGGCCGACAGACCCAGCGCCTCAACTCGAAGGGTGAACGGGTTGGTTCGGATATCAGTGATTTCTGCCTGCCAGCCCATACGCTGGTCCAGCTGCTCGGGTACCAGACGCTCCAGCCACCAGGGAAGTAGCAGGAAACCGGCCAGGGCATAGAGGATGAAAAGCACCAGGAATCCGATCAACAGATTCCTGGGCATATGACTGCGTTTACGGCTCTGGGCCACGGACATCTCCTTCTAAACGGCGGATTCCCGGGGCAATCTTGCCCACCTGCCTGTTCACAAGGATAGTCGTCCCAGAGGCTGTTTGTCAGCTGTGACGGTTATGACCCGGCATCACTAACTCCGGGTCGGCGGCCATGTTCGCAAATTCGCCGATCTCATTGAGGTCTCTGGGTACCATGGCAGCCCGCACCAACTTGCGGGTCGAATTGCCGGTTTTCGGATAGGCCGCCTGGCCGGCGCGCCAGGTAACCGGCATTGAAGGCGTGCCGATACGCTGATCAATCTGCCGCAACCGCTTGTACATGAAGGCATGCTGGCTATCTTCATGATCTGGCACCAGGGCAAAGAAGGCGCTGGCCGAGTATCGGGCGAGAAACACCTGATCCGACATCTGATCACGCAATGCCTCGCTGATTTCCCTGACGACCGCGTTCAACGACTCATCACCCATTCCGGTGGACAGTTCACGGAAGTTGGCGATGTCGAGGTAAATCAAGGCAAACGGGTTGCCGCGGTCGTTGTCCCGGGCAAGGATATCCAGCAGGCGTTGTTCCAGCGCTGACCGGTTGGGCAGGCCGGTAACGGCATCGGTAAAGGCAAGCTCTGCCACCCGTTTATCCTCTTCCGCCTTGAATGCCTCAAGTGCCCGCTGATGTTTTACATCCAGAACGGTCACAACCAGGGCCACGGCCAGCATCGCAATGCAGAAGACTGCCAGGGGTATTCCCATCCAGTTCCCCCGCAGGCCGTTGTCAGCTGCAGGCACGGCGCCCTCCGGAAAGGTCATCGCCATCATGCCCGTGTAATGCATCCCACAGATTGCAGCGGCCATCACCAGGGCGGCCACGAACTGTACCGCCAGGGTGCCGGATCCGTCCATGCCCTGCAGTTTCCGGCAGAGGGCAAGCGCAGCTCCCGAAGCCACAACGGCAATCGCGATCGAAATCAGCAAAAATACGGTGTTAAACGTTGGCGGCGCTGACATGCGCATGGCATACATGCCCAGGTAGTGCATCACTACGATACCGCTGGCCATGGACAGGGTCGCACTGACGAACAGAGGGACTCCCAATTGTTTGCGCCCGATGATGTGCAGAGCCACACCGGAAGCGAGCACGGCTGCGAGCCAGGAAACCAACGTCATCATCACATCAAACGACATGGGAACACCCATCGGCATAGCCCGCATTCCGACGAAATGCATCGTCCAGACTCCGGTGCCCATCAGCAGGGCGCCGGCCAGTAGCCATTTCCGACGTTCGCCAGACTCCGCATTAACGAGTCTGGCACCAAAAAACAGAGCCGCATAAGCTGCCAATACAGCAACCAGAAAGGAGGCGACAACCAGGGGCAGATCATATTCGGACATCATTTGTGCAAACCTTTGTTTTGTGTGTGCGCGCGGGCCAGCCAGGAAGTTTGCCTAAACCAGACCCGCATCAGCGTCGAAGGAGATACGGGCCAGCTGTGATCCGGGTCTCACTTTATTGTTGGGTTTATGTAACCGTTTCAGACATAAGCAGCGCTGACAGTGAACCCTGAACCCGATATGCTTCTGGCTCGTATTTCTCCCGGGTCGTTTTACGCGCAGGCAAGAGGACAGGTTATGGACATCGGCGATATGCGTCGTGATTTCGAGAGCGAGGGGCTGGATCGCGATGCACTGGACAATAATCCGGTGCAGCAGTTCCAGAACTGGTTTGAGGATGCCCGGGAAGCAGGCATTCTGGAACCCAACGCCATGTCGCTGGCGACCACGGGGCAGGACGGCATGCCAGATCTACGCACGGTATTGCTGAAGTACTTCGACGACCATGGCTTTGTGTTCTACACCAACTACGGCAGTCGCAAAGCGAAGGAGATGGAGGAAAATCCGCAGGCGGCGCTTTTGTTCCCCTGGATCGGATTGAACCGACAAGTGAGGATCCAGGGTGCCGTTGAGAAAGTCAGCAAGGCCGAATCCCTGCGGTACTTCGCATCGCGCCCCAGGGGCAGCCAGATCGGCGCCTGGGTTTCCGAACAGAGCAAGGCCATTACGTCCAGGGGCCTACTCGAACAGAAGGTTGCCGAAATCAAGCGGAAATTCAGCGAGGGCGAAGTGCCTCTTCCCAGCTTCTGGGGCGGCTATCGCATCGTGCCGGAGCGTATCGAATTCTGGCAGGGCAGGCCCAGCCGGCTTCACGACCGTTTTGAATATGTGAGGAAAGGCGATGGCTGGCTCATCCAGCGACTTCAACCCTGAATCCCGACCGTCGGTCTGGCTGTGTCACCAGACCGACGGGCCCGAAATTGCGCACCCGCACTGGCTGACTGACTACGAACGCCAGACAGCGAGCAAGTTCAGCGGTCCCCGGGAACGAGAATACCTTTCCAGCCGCTGGCTGATTCGTCAGGCCATCGGCAAGTCAGCGCAGATGGCACCGGACCTCTGCTGCCCGGTATCCGGGCGCCCCAATGCGTCCGGCACGCCCGAGGGCTGGCGACTGTCCCTCAGCCACAGCCAGGGCCTGTCTGCCTGCGCCACTCTATCAGGCTCCCCCATTGGACTGGATCTTGAACCCTGCCAGCGCCATGCTCAATGGCAAAAAGTAGTAAAACGCTGGTTCTCCCCCGTCGAGCAGGAGTGGCTGTTCCGCGAAGACGACTCCAACACCTTCCTCAAGGTCTGGACCCTGAAGGAAGCATGGCTGAAAGCCACGGGCAGAGGCATTGCCGGCAACCTGCAAACGCTTGAGGTGCGGAAGAATTTCGAGATCTACGGCGACCAGCCCGAGCAGGACTGGCAGGCGGCCTGTTGCTATATTGAAGGCTATCTGTTGACCGTGGTGTACCGTGGAAGCCGACCCCTATGGCCGGAAATCACCCTACTTGAGCCGCCGCCACGGGACTTCGCCCTGGTGGATGCCGAGCCGATGGAGGCCTACTGGGAGCCACTGTTCCAACGCACGATTCGTCGAAAAAGCCCGTAACCCGAACCAGACATAAATAACACAGGCTATTGTATGGAGACCGCTGAACGCTGCCCCTGGTGTGGAAATAATCCGCTTTACGTGCACTATCACGACACCGTCTGGGGCCGCCCGGAGTACGACGATCTCGCCCTTTTCGAAAAACTCTGCCTGGACGGCCAACAGGCCGGCCTGAGCTGGATCACCATCTTGCGAAAACAGCACAATTACCGAGCCGCTTACGACGACTTCAATCCGGAAAAGATCGTCCGTTACGATGAGGCAAAGGTCGAGGAACTGCTGTCCGACCCGGGCATCATCCGCAACCGGCTAAAAGTCAGATCGATCATCAAGAATGCCCGGGGCTATCTGGATCTGCAGGAACAAGGTATCGGTTTCAGTGATTTTCTCTGGTCGTTTGTTGGCGATAAACCAATCCAGAACCATTGGCGCGCCTTCTCCGAAGTGCCGACCACAACCGCAGAATCCGAGGCCATGTCGAAAGCTCTGAAGCGGTCCGGTTTCACCTTTGTCGGCCCAACCATTGTGTACGCCTTCATGCAGGCGACCGGCATGGTGAATGATCATCTGGTTCAGTGCCCACAACACCGGGAATGCTATTTACTAAGCCAATGATCTCAATAGGCTGGGGGGTCGTAAGTTCTGGAGTGTTTGAAACCGCGGAGCTTTACTGTGCGAATCACTCTTGACCAACTCAGAAGCCTGCAGAGTCCGGTTATCGACCTGCTTGAGATCCTCTCGCTTGAGGGCCAGCACTACATGGCCCGCCTGAGTATGGACAACCAGACCCTGCTCCTCTCGGAAAAGAACGGAACCACCAGCCTTTTCCGGGGTGCCTGGCAGATCCAGGACACCCTGGCGTCGTTCGACATTCGGGAGACCCAGGTGGTCCACCCCTCCGCTTACCACGAAATGGTGGGAATGGAACCGACCGACGTTGAACCGATGCGAATCCGGGTGCAGAGGCAGAAACCGTGATTGCTGTAGCGAGACTAGCCATCCTTGTTGGCATCGCGGGGTTGATCCCGTTTATCGGCCTCCTGGCGGGGCTGTTTTTCATGCCGCAATACAGTGTGGCGCTTCTCGGCTACTTCTATCTGTACAGCGCAGGCATTCTGGCGTTTATGGCTGGCGTCTATTGGCCCATTGCCATGCAGCTGGACAACTGCTGCTACCCGTTGTCTCCACTGATGACTATGCTACTCAGCCAGGTCTTCTTTGTGGCCGCAGGGATAGGGCTACTTCTGCCTGTCAGTGGCCAGATTGTGTTGTATACCAGTGCCTATCTCGCCCTCTATCTGGTGGACGCCCGCTGGATGAAGGTCTATTGGCCAGCCTGGTATCTTCGCCTGAGACTCGTCCTCACCTCAGTCGTCCTGGTCTGTCAGCTTACAGCGGCAGCCTGGTTTCTCCTGCTGCACACTGCTCACTGAATTCTGAAGGGGAATGCGGGAGCCTGACGTAAATCAGGCTCCAAACGCATCTTCGGGGGATTCGTAACGACTCTGCAGCTTCTTCAGGGCAGTTTTCTCGATCTGGCGCACCCGCTCTCTGCTGATGCCAAGATCGTCGGAAATCACCTGCAGCGTTTCCGGTTCCGGCAGTCCCAGACCATAACGACGCGACAGAATGTCTTTCTCACGATCATTCAGCTCGCTGAGCATCGACTTCAGGGTGCGCTGCCGGTCCCTGTCCGACATCGGGTGATCCGGCGCCATCTGGTCGCCGGCGTCCAGGCTGTCTCCGAGGGTGACGGACCCGTCCTCAACAAGGGGAACATCGGTTGATATCTCCCGGGTCGCCAGCGCCCTTAACTCGCCGATCCTCGACGGGCTTGCCTCCATTTCGCTGGCAAGCTCCGATTGGGAAGGCGTCCGCCCAAGGCTCTGATGCATTCGCAGCGACACCTTGTGCAGCTGTCGAATTTCATCCACCACATTTTCCGGTGTGTGCACCAGCCGCGTCCCACGCTGCAGGCAGCGTTTGACTTCCTCGCTTATCCACCAGTAGGCATAAGTCGAGAATCGGAAGCCCTTGGTGGGATCAAAACGCTCTACCGCCTTGATCAGACCGACGTTGGCGTCCTGGATGAGGTCAGACATAGGGATGCCGTGCTGCCCGTAACGGCGGGCAATATGCACCGCCAGACGCAGATTGCTCTGTATCAGCTTGCGCCGACAGGCAGTCGCCAGATGAAAGGCCCGGCGACATCGAGATGAAAACGCACAGGCGTCTCCGAGGCTACCAATCACTTCCCGGAACGTCTGCGGAGTCTCCTCCGGCAGGGCCAGTTCGGTACTGATAATTCGGTAGCACAGTGTCAGTTTGCTGGAGAGGCGGCGTTCGGCCTCATCTGTCAGCAGTTCATACCGGGACGCATCCCTGAAGTACAGCCCGACCAGGGAATCCCTTTCACCATCGTTGGGCGTTGTCGGAGACGGTCCCAGCCTTTCGGTCGTTCGCATGGCTTAGGTACCGGTCAGAATTTACACCAAAGAATACGACGTGCTGTAGCTGATGGATTTACCGGGGCAGGGTCAGTAAAAACCCACAGGCGACACGGACGGTCGGCTGTGGGTATCGTGCGGGGAAGTTACAGAAACTCAGGCTGCGACGATGGCATACTCATGGTTGTGAGGCTCGATCAGAACGCCATGCAGAGCAACGATGGCTTTCTCATAGTCGTCCTCATCCACCACAAACTGGATGTCCACCTGACGCATGCACTGGTGCAGCGCAAGAATACTGATTTCCTCATCGGCCAGCGCCTTCACGGAACGGGCCAGAATACCCGGAACCTTCATATCGCTGCCGATGGCCGAAACAACCGCCACCTTCCGGGTGTTGATTTCGGCATTGGGGAACTCTTCCTTCAGCGCTTTGACCACCCGCTTGACGTGTTTCAGCGTGCTGCCCACATAGTGGGTAATGGTGTTGGCGTTGGTGTCCTTGGACATGAACCGAACCTTGAAACGGCTCAGCACGTCCAGGATACGCCGGTCGGAACCGGGCTCACCCTGCATGTCCTGATCGAAGACTTCCACGGCAAACACGCCCTTGGCGCCGGCAATGATCTCTACCTGGGGCTTCTCACTGACATAATCGCCGGTGATCAGGGTGCCGGTGTGCTCCGGCTCGAAGGTATTCATCACACGCAGCGGAATCTCGTTCTGGCGCATACCCTTACCGGCACGGGGATGAATCGCTTCCATACCCAGGTTGGCCAGCTGGTCTGCCACGTCGTAATTGGTGCGACCGAGGGGGACCACCTTGTCTGCACCAACGATGTTGGGGTCGGCGGAGCTCAGGTGGTATTCCTTGTGGATAATCGCTTCGCGGGCCTCGGTGATCACTGCCACCCGACTGAAGGTCATCTCGCTGTAACCGCGGTCGAAGGTGCGCATCAGACCTTCCTTGCACTGGGCGTAACCGGTCACGATCGGCAGCTCACGGGTGAGGTCCACCGCATCGAAGGCCTGCTTGAGCTTTTCGTCCAGCGGCAGCAACTCGTTATCGCGCCAGCCGGTCAAATCCACAAAGCGGGCATTGATGCCTTCCTGCTGGAGCTTCAGGGCGGTATTGAAGGCACTGTGGGCCTCACCAATACCGGCCAGCATTTCACGCACCGTCAGCAGATGTTCTTCCAGCTGGAACTGGCCATAGGAGCACAGGCGCTGCAGGTCGATGAGGCAGCCCCGAACACCTTCAATCCGGTCGGTGATAAACTGATCCGCCTGCTGCTTCAGCATCGGGTCTTCGAACAGCTCGCCGTTGATGTCGGTCAGGAACTTGACCAGCTTGGTGAGATCGTCACCCCAGGCCCAGTCAGACTCTGCATCCGCAAACAGGGCATAGACGCCTGGCTCACCGGTCTTCTTGTGTTCCAGCAGTTCATTGGTCACGCCGCCATAGGCAGAGACCACGAAAATGCGCTGGTACAGATTGTCCTTCTTGCGATTACCGATAATGATGTTGTCACGAACGGCCTCGTAGTTACTCATCGAGGTGCCGCCGATTTTTTCAACGGTATGTAGTTGGCTGGTCATAATCTTGCCTTTGCTATCCTGCAGCATGAATGTCCGGAGGTGCAGGCGTCTTACGACGCCTCGCTGAGCCCTTCCTGCATGATTTCGTCCACACTTTTTGCCAGCAGAGCAGCCCCTTTCTTGAGGTCTTCCTCGCTGGTTGTAAGCGGCATCAGGCACTTGATGACTTCATCATTCGGACCACTGGTCTCGATGATCAGGCCGTGCTCGAAGGCACGTTTGGTGATCGGGCCTGTGATGTCTGCGTGTTTTGCTTCAATACCACGCATCAAACCGCGCCCCTTCATTTTGAACTGACCGGGGTACTTGTCGCAAATCGACTGAAGGGCATCGCCCAGCACCTTGGTCTTGGCCTTCACCTCATTGGCAAAGGCATCGTCTTTCCAGTAGTTCTCGACAGCAGCGCGGGCAGTGATAAACGCCATGTTGTTGCCGCGGAAGGTACCGTTGTGCTCGCCCGGATCCCACACGTCCAGCTCCGGCTTGAACAGTACCAGGGCCATCGGCAGGCCATAGCCGCTGAGGGACTTGGAAACCGTTACGATGTCCGGCTTGATACCGGCAAATTCAAAGCTGAAGAACTCGCCGGTGCGGCCATTGCCCGCCTGGATATCATCCAGGATCAGCAGAATATCGTGCTTCTTGCACAGCTCCGACAGACCTTTCAGCCATTCCGCGCGACAGGCGTTCAGACCGCCTTCGCCCTGAACCGCTTCGACGATTACCGCCGCTGGCAGTTCAAAACCGGAGGAACCATCGCTCAGCAGTTTATCCATGATCGCCAGGGTATCGACATCGTCGCCCAGGTAGCCGTCATAGAACATGAAGTCGACATTGCCCAGGGGCGTGCCAACACCGCCGCGGTGATGCTTGTTACCCGTAGTGGCAACCGCGCCCATGGTCACGCCGTGGAAACCGTTGGTAAAGGAAATAATGCCGCTGCGGCCTTTCACCTTACGGGCCAGCTTCAGGGCCGCTTCCACACAGTTGGTGCCGGTGGGACCGGTGAACTGCATTTTGTAATCCAGACCACGGGGATCCAGAATGTGCTTCTTGTAGGATTCCATGAAGTCGTGCTTGGCCGTGGTAAACATATCCAGGCCCTGGCTCACGCCGTCTGCCTCGATGTACTCAAGCAAAGCCTTCTTCAGGGTATCGTTGTTGTGGCCGTAGTTCAGGGACCCGGCGCCGGCGAGAAAATCCAGGTATTCCTTGCCATCTTCGGTGTACAGATGCGCGTTCTTGGCGCGGTTGAAGATAACCGGAAACGCACGGCTGTATACACGTACTTCGGATTCAGTCGACTTGAAAATTTCCATCGTCTTGCCTCTTAGCATGTCAGGTTCGAGGTAGATGCGCGGCGGCTTATCAAAAACTGCTGATGGGGTAGCGATAGGCCTACCGTGCGTTGATTAAAGCCCTGTGACAGACCTACCTCAGTGGTCCGCCGGCTAATTCAAATCACAGCTTTACAGTCGTTCACAGCGCCGCAATCTTGTTGCAGGGCTGATCCAGGACCGCGGCCCTCAGGCTGGCTTCGTGAAAGGCCCTATGCGCAGCAAGAATTCGGAATCGTGCTTGCCGCCAAAGTGGGTCTCTTTCTCGAAATGCTCGTGGTAGGTGAGCTCGGCTCCCATATCACGGGCGAATGAACGGAACAGCGCCCATGAGGCCTCGTTGTCCTCGGTGATGGTTGTCTCCATATGGGTGACGTTCTTGCACGCATCACGGCCAACGATTTCTTTCAGCATCCGCTTGGCCAGGCCCTGTCCACGACCTTTCTCATGCACGGCCACCTGCCAGACAAACATGGTTTCGGGCTGTTGGGGAGGGATGTATCCGGAGATAAAGCCGACCAGATCGCCGTCCTTCTCCGCGGCCACGCCGGTTTCGGCAAAGTGGCTGCACTGCAACAGGTTGCAGTAAATCGAGTTGGGGTCCAGCGGCGGGCACTCTGCCACCAGCTGGTGGAGCCTGAAGCCATCATCTTTCACCGGTGTGCGAAGCGTGATGGCGGTGGTATTCGATCCTTCTGATGTCATAACGAGATCAATTCGTGGCAAAAAGTTAGTGTTGAATTATATAGACCACAAAATATATTTCAAGTACAGCTCAAACCCGCCTACGGCAAGGCTCCAGCTCACTCTTTCAGAATAGACCGGATTGAAGCATTCGCCAGTGACAAAATGGTTAAATTAGTGAAGGAAAAATCACATCATCGGCACTCAGTGAGGTGCCTTTCAGAATTCGGTTCCGATAGGACACAGCGGCAGGCGAGCCGACCGGCCACAACCGGTCAAACTCCGGCAACCAGGCCTCAAGTGCATAGGATACAGGCAGCAGAGACACATGCAGCCCATGCCGCTCAATTCCGGCAACCGGCTCAATGACGGGGCTGGACAGACCAATCCGGGTGATCAGCCCACGCGGGTCTGATTGCAGATTCCCCATGCCTGCGGAGCCATTGTTCACTACCACCCGATTCTGCTCACCCACCAACCCCGACCAGAGCACCGGCAGGCACGTGTGGGTTGAGGCAATGACATCGGCCCCCGACGCCAGGAACCATTGCGAGAGCTTGCCATCGTTACCCTCGACAAAAGCTTCGTGAGCCAACCCCCATCCGGCCAGGGACTCCAGATCCCCGTGCACCACCAAAACCTTTAGGCCTCCAAAGATCAGGCATCGATACCGCGGCAGCAAGGACAAGCGACGCTGGATATCCGGATGTTCCCCGGCAATCCCCTGAAGCCGCTCCATGATAAGGTTCGACCGCTCCACTACGCCCTGATCGACAAAATCCGGGTAGGCGCAACCGCATCCGGCACCGGCACTGGGATTCGCCAGCTCGAAATCCACATTCCCGAGACTGACCGTGTGATCCAACACCCGGTTATTGATGGTTCGGAACAGGCGATCGCTGGCGTTGAACCAGTTGAAGTCACCATTGAACACCAGCTTCACCCGGTGCCCCTGACGCTCCTCCGCCAGCGCCATCTGCTCGATTTCATCGAGGGCCCAGGGATTCCCGTAAAGCCCTCCAATGATATACAGCACGTCCTCGGAAACCGTGCGGGGATCCTCGCAAAGCGATTCGGCAGAGTACCGGTACGCCAACGGACAGCTGCGGCCTTCGCTCATCGGCTCAGGCCTCCCCCGCCGCCAGTGACCGTCCGGCAAGACGACGAAGCACTAAAGGCGTAAAGAAGCCAGCCGTGCAGATCAGGAAGCCATAGGCGTTCACGCCCAGCAACATGGCGTATTTGCCATCGCCAATGGCCCAGCTTGCTGGAATCAGCCCAACCGCAAGCAAGACCCCGAGCCCCAGGCCGGTCCAGAAACTCAGATGGAAACTCCACGGCGACCACTTGGTGAAACCGTAGAACAGGAACACCGGCGCCAGCCCCATGACCATCGTCCCGGAGATGGTCGTGGCCTTGAGGATATCGGTGCCGGCGAACATCGGCAGGTTGCCCAGGAAGGCAAAGATCACCATCACGACCGCACCCACCCGCATGCTCGGCAGCTTGTCAGAGGCACGTTGCGCCAGCCTGGGCAGATCTACCGCCAGCGACTTGGCCAGCGACGTGAAAGTGGAATCCAGGGTGGACCCCGCCGACGTCATCATGACCACGCTCATGAAGAACAACGCTGCCAGGCCCAGAGACTGGCCCACGGCAGCAGGCGCGTTGCCCATGGCCTCAATGCCGTTAAGACGGGCGTGAACACCCACCAGACTGAAGATAAACACCGCCACGAAGCCCAGTAGCCCGGCCACCACAAAGCTCTTCAGCATGGTCTTTTCCTTGTTCACAAAGCCCCGGTCGGTCAGCACCGGATCGTGGAACGGATAACTGAACAGCTGCAGCAAAGCCACCAACAGCAGGTCAAAACCGGCGTTGAGCCGGAACTCACCATTGGTCAGCAAGGCGCTGGTATCGTTGGCCGGAATGATCAGGAACAGCACCGCTCCCACAAAGAACACAAACACGAAAGCCTGAATCACATCGGTGAAAATCGAAGACCGCAGCCCACCCTTCAGGCTGTAGGCCAGAGTAAACACCGTAAACAGCATCGCCGCCGCGTAATACTCCCACTCACCGGGCAACCCGAAATAACCGCCCACCACCGCCGTATTACTCCAGACTTCGTTATAAAGCCGGATCAGAATCGCCGCCGCAAACGCCAGACTGGCCAGCCGGCCAAAGCGGGAGGTCAGAAAATCCTGCAGACTCCGCGCCCCGGTCTGGGTTCGGATCAGGTAAATCACATACCCCGCCACAGGAATCGACAGCCAGTAACTGGCATAGGCCAGACCGCCCACCACGCCATAAGCCGCACCCAGGTTCGCCGCATTGGTCACCGACTTGGCAAAGATCCAGCTGATAAAAATACTGGCCGTAAGCGACCACTGCCCCACCGGGTTACCCTGGTCATCGGCGCCTTTATAAAAAGAATTCGCGTTCTTGCTCCTGGGCGACAGCCAATACATCACCACGCCGTAGACCAGCAGGAATCCCCAGAACAGGGAGGCCTCTGTGAAGTTCATGTTTTCTTACCTTGTTCTTTGTCGTTTAATCCGGGGTTTTTCCCGGGTTTCTGGTTTGGGTGCCTTTCGGGACAGGCCGGTAGGGATTTCAAAAAAACGCCCGTGAACCCATCCATGGGGGGCTTGGTCGCGCCGTCCATGGCGCTCCACATTTTTTGAAATCCCTACCGGCCTGCCCCTTGTTCAACTTCCGTTCTGGTTTCCCCGGCGAAGGAGATAGCCAACAACCGAATAGCAAAGCCGTACCCGCGGTCTGGGTGGTGAGGTTATTTTCCCGCCAGGAAAAAGATGTCTGAGCGAAGCGAGTTGTTTTTCCCAAGGGAAAATAACGTCACCTCCCAGGCCGCCAATGACCAGCAATCAGTCCTGAGCGGCCCTACACCAGAATCAAGCCGGCGCCGAACAACTAGCCCCAAAGCGGTAACAGGAAAAACACCGGTGATGCCGCAACATAATGCGCTCATCCATACTCTCGGTCAGCGTCCCCCCCAGGTCATACTGCGGGTCATCGTCCACCAAAGTGCAGGCATACACCCGAACCTCATCGCCCTTCTTCACCAGCATCCGGGTATAGGTGCACATGAAATGAGAGCGAGCCTCCTTGGTCGGATACTTCTCCATGCAGGTCTCGGTAATCTCCGGGCTGCCGTCTTCCGAGCCTGGCGTACCCAGATCCGGAAATGCGGTGAATGCCAGGTTCTCCGGAATGCCCCACTCCCGGAAGATGTCACGGAACGCGGCTTCGACATCTGCCGGAATTTCCTCCGGATCGGTCTGGCGGGCAATGGACACCTTGAAGCCCTGATCGACCAGCCAGCGGATGCCCTGCAAGGCCTCATCAAAGCTGCCGTCACCGCGGTCCTTGTCGTGACGGGCCCTGTCCGGGAAGTCCAGGCTGACCCGGAAATGAATCGGGTAGGGGTTATCCAGCAAAGGCAGCACCTGATGCTGTCGCTTGTGCAGCGGCTCGGTGGCGTTGGTCAGCACGAAGCAGGGCCGGTGCTGGCTGGCGTAATTCAGAATATTGACGAAGTCCCGGATCACGAAGGGCTCACCACCGGTGAAGGAAAACTGCTCCACCCCCATGTCGATGGCTTCGTGGATAAACGGCTTCACGTCACTGAGCTTCATGCCCGGAATGCGGCCATCGCCGGGGTGCGAACCTTCCAGGCAAAACGGACACGCCAGATTGCAGGCGGTGCCGGTGTGGATCCAGAGCTCTTTGAGCTTGTCTGCATCGATGTAACCCCGGGGGTCGCCGTTGCGAGTGTGGGTCCAGCTATCACGGGCCCGGGGTTCCAGGACTTCAACGGCCGGAATTCGATTTTTCCGGGCCGGTCTGGCTTCAGTCAGGGGCATAGATGCTCCTCGGTGTATTCGTGTTTTTCCCACGGCGCCAGCCGTGCAGTTTCTCCAGCAGCTTCAGAATGCCTTCAGGGGCATGAGCGCGCTTCCATTCGCCGGCAGCGTATTTCGCCGACTCGTTCCAGGTCGGGTACGGGTGAATGGTGCCCAGGATCTTGTTCAGGCCCAGGCCATGCTTCATGGCCAGGGTGAATTCGGCCAGGATTTCCCCGGCGTGGCTGCCAACCACCACGGCGCCCAGGATCTTGTCCTTGCCCGGCGGGGTCAGCACCTTGATAAAACCATGATCCTCACTCTCGGCAATGGCACGATCCAGATCATCCAGCCCGTAGCGGGTCACTTCGTAGGCCACGCCCTGCGCGGTTGCCTCGGCTTCACTGAGTCCCACCCGCGCCACTTCCGGCGAGGTAAAGGTCACCCAGGGCATTACGCGGTAGTCTACCTTGAAGCGCTTGAACTGCCCGAACAGACCGTTGACCGCCGCGTACCAGGCCTGATGGGCCGCCGCGTGGGTGAACTGGTATGGACCAGCCACATCGCCGCAGGCAAATACGTTCGGGTACCTCAGGCTCATGTCTTCCTCTACCGGTACGGTTCCGTTCGGCAGGGTATCCACACCAATCCGCTCCAGGTTCAGGCCGGCGGTGTTGGCTGCACGGCCAACAGCAACCAGAACCTGGTCGAAAGGAATGCGCACCCGCTCACCCTCGTGCTCGCAGTAGGCAACTTTCTCTCCTTCCTCCATACGGAACTCGGCAGCAGCATGTTTCAGGCGGACATCCACGCCGTCTGCCTGGAACTGCTTCAGAACCAGTTCAGAGACATCCTCATCTTCCTTGGCCAGCAAGCGCTCGCCCATCTCCACCTGGGTCACCTTGCTGCCCAGTCGGGCAAAGGCATGGGCCAGCTCCGAACCGATCGGGCCACCGCCCAACACCAGCAAGCGCTCGGGCTGCTCCTGCAGTTCCCACAGGTTATCCGAGGTTAGCGGCTCCATGTCCTTCAGGCCGGGAATCGGTGGTACCGCCGGCTTGCCGCCGGTGGCCACCACAATGCTGCGGGCGGTCAGGCGTTCGGTGCGGCCGTCATTGTGCCGGACCTCTAGCTCCCAGGGCGACACGAAGCTGGCTTCGCCGGCAATGCAGTCCACACCCAGCTTGCGGTATCGCTCCGGCGAATCGTGGGGCTCCACTTTCGCGATGACATCCTTGACCCGGTTCATGATGTTCTTGAACGAGCCTTTAACGGGCACCGATTCCAGCCCGTACCGGTTGGCATGGCGCAGGGTGTCCGCCGCCTTGGCGCTGCGGATAAGCGCTTTGGAGGGCACGCAGCCGGTATTCAGGCAGTCGCCACCCATCTTGTGCTTCTCTATAAGAGCCACCTTGGCTTTCACGGCTGCGGCAATGTAGGCCGAGACCAGACCGGCAGAGCCACCGCCTATGACCAGAAGGTTGTAATCGAAATGTTCGGGCTTCTGCCAGCCGGCGTACACTTTGCGGCGGCGGATAAAGCCCACCACAAATTTGGCAATCAGCGGGAACAGACCCAGCAGCGCGAAGGAGAGCAGTAGATCGGCCGAGACGATGTCGCCGGTGGACTGGATCTGGCCCAACTGGGTACCCGCATTCACATAAACAAAGGTGCCGGGCAACATGGCGATCCAGCTTACCAGCGCATAGGTGCGCAGCTTCATGGCCGTCAGGCCCATGGCCAGGTTGATCAGGAAGAAGGGAAATACCGGCACAAGCCGCAGGGTTGCAAGGTAGAAGGCGCCGTCTTTTTCAATGCCGCGATCCATCTTCGCCACGGTTTCGCCATACCGTTTTCGAAGCGTGTCTCGCATCAGGAACCGCGCCACCAGGAAAGCAAGCGACGCACCGATAGTTGAAGCAACGGAGACGGCTGCCAGACCGTAGAGATTGCCGAAAAACGCACCACCAGCCAGAGTCATGATGGTAGCGCCTGGCAGAGAAAGCGCTGTTACCACGACATAAACAACAACGAAGCCCAGCACCGCAACCAACAGATTATGATCGATCCAGTTACCGAGGGACTGTTGGTTTTGCTTCAGGTTCTCGAGAGTCAGAAGCTCGCTACCACCACTGGCAATAAACCCGACAACCACAGCCGCAATCAACGCGACCAGAATCCATTTCTTGAGTGTCATGAAATAATCCTTTCTACCTTGAACGTGATAACGAAGAGACACCCCAATCCCGGAAGTGTTACATCAAACCTTGGGCTCAGTGTTCGTTACCGGCTTACCGTTGTTGTACGTCGTTCGGCAACGCATTGTGTCAACGATTGCTCATGAATATCTAACAATTTGATTACACCGCCTACCGAATACGCCGGGAACTTATCGACCGATTTCCAAACTTACTGCTATTCTTGAACAATTGCTCATAAAAGGGAACGGTCATGACTGACTCAAGTCGGGAAAAGGAGATAGAACTGATTCAGGGCTTGAAAACGGGTGATAATGATTCTTTTCAGGAAGCAGTACGTGCCTACACCCCCGGCATGTTAGCAGTCGCCCGGTTCTATCTGGATCATTCCAGTGCAGAAGAAGCCGTTCAGGATTGCTGGGTTAAAGTTATTGATGCGATCCATGGCTTTGAAGGTCGTTCAGGTTTAAAAACCTGGTTGCACCGGGTTGTTGCCAACCGTTGCAAGAATCAGCTTCGATCGGCCAAGCGAGAGGTTCCTTCCGATTTTTCGGGGGCCTTGGAGCCGGCGCTGTCGGACCGATTTAACGCCAAAGGCCAATGGGATCTGCCGCCCAAACTGCAGTTTCACGACTCTGCCGACACCCTGATGGAAAACGGCGCCCTCAGCGATTGCCTGGACAAGCACCTCTCTGCGCTGCCGGAGACCCAGCGTTCTGCCCTGATGCTTTATGAGGCCCACCAGCACAAATCCGATGACGTCTGTAACATTCTGGACGTCAGTGCCTCTAATCTGCGTGTACTTTTGCATCGAGCGAGGCAAAAGATCTTTCTGATGGTGGAGAATTTCCAGGAGACCGGCGAATGCTGATGTGCAGGGATCTCGCGGTAATTGCCAGCGACTATATTGATGGCGAGCTGCCTGTTCTCCAGAACATGTCAGTCAAAATGCACCTGATGATGTGCAAGGACTGCCGGACCTTTATCGGCAATCTGCGGGCAAGCACCGACATGTTAAAAGCACATTCCTCTGGCGAGACAGACGAGGAGCTTATCCGCAAGATTGACGAACGGGTGGCCGAGGCGCTAAAAGAGGGTCCCCGCGATTCCACAAACCGAGGCCCGAAATGATCAAAGTCAGTGTGATGTATCCGAAAACCGCAGAAAGCACCTTTGACCTTGCCTACTACCGAGACACGCACATGGCGTTGGTCCGCGACAGGCTGGGCGATGCCTGCAAGCGCACAGCCATCGAATCCGGGTTGGCCGGCGGCGCCCCGGGAGAGGGCCCCACTTACATTGCCATGGGCCACATGTATTTTGACTCTGTTGCCGATTTCCAGACCGCCTTCGGCCCCCATGCCAAGGAAATTCTTGGCGACATCCCGAACTTCACCAACGTTCAGCCAACGGTCCAGATCAGCGACGTTATCGAATAATCCTTCAGGTCGGACTCACAAACCGGACATCAAGGATCTCCCATGGTCAGCAATCTCCCTCCCGAAAGAAAAGGCGCCATCACCGCTGCTCTGGCAGGCGGCTGGGTCGCAGACGCAGCCAGCCTGGGTTTGCACTGGCTCTACAACAGCGAGCGCATTCTGGAGGTGGGTGGACAGTCGCCCGAATTCCTGCCTCCACGAGCCGAGTACTACACAAAGGGATTCGGTTACTTCGCTCACGAGGGGAAACAGGTTGGCGATGTGAGTCACTACGGCGCAGCCACCGGCGTGCTGACCGACAGCTTACTGGCCACCAACGGCAATCTGGACATCCGCGATTACCAGCGCCGGTTTCGTTCGTTCTTTGGGCCCGGTGGCCAGTGGCGGGGATTCATCGATAACCCG
Organism: Marinobacter sp. DSM 26671; assembly: GCF_900112835.1. Lineage (NCBI taxonomy): Bacteria > Pseudomonadati > Pseudomonadota > Gammaproteobacteria > Pseudomonadales > Marinobacteraceae > Marinobacter > Marinobacter sp. DSM 26671. The sequence continues at coordinate 79,563 of NZ_FONF01000015.1, forward strand.
ACACGGATCACGCTGGAGAATTTCAATGCGATCGAGCGCAAGGCGGTCGAGGAGGCGCAGTCCGGCATGCCGGATGATCTTTCCGACAAACAGAAGCGGATTCTGGTGCAGAAGGTCATGCCCTACACCCGCCGTCTGAGCGGCAGCGCGCTTGCGCAGCCGGTGCGGGAGGCCATCAGCCTGACGTACAAGGAAAAGGCCATTCAGGACGCCGGCGTTCATCTGGCGGAAACCATCGACCGCAATCTGGTACCGGCGAGTGGCGCCGACGACATGCAGTTGCCTGCGGTGTCCAAGCTGCCGCCACTCGTTGCCGCCCATAGCGGAAGCACAAACCTCCTGGACGTTGTTGAAGCAGCCGTGCGGGTTACCAATCACAACGACGAGGCCGTTGCCTGGGCAAAGTGTGCAGCGGTGCTTCTGGACGGGCTATTCAGGGGCGAGCCTCTTGCCAAGGCAATGAATTCGGCCATCGACGAAGCACCCGATCAGGCGTCCCTCAAACGGGCACTTGAGAGCTCGGAACTGAACGGCGTTGCTGCCGGTGACACGTTTGGCCGCACCTGTTACCTGCAGGAAGCCATGCCGGTCAGCTTTCACATTCTGAACACGGCCCGGAGCTACACCGAAGCCATCCGCGCCAACATTCATTGTGGTGGTGACTCCTGCGGTCGAGCCTGGCTGATTGGCCCGGCCATGGCCGCCATGCACGGTGTTGGCGGTGAGAACGGCATTCCTCTGAGCTGGCTCGCCAGGGTAACGGATGCTGCGACCGTCTATCAGGATATCGAGTCGCTTGTGGGAAATTGAGAATCTGCAGCGGGCATCAGACCCTTCCATCCAGCTGCAGCCAGCGAGCCAGACGGGAATGTGGGCGATGCCGCAGGTAAAGGGGCAACGTGCTCATGACCAGCAATACCGTAGCTGCCGCTATAACGGTCAGGGTGGGGTTAAGCTCGAGGGTATGCCCCAACCCGGCAAACACAAAGGTCATGGGTAACATTCCAATAACCGTTGCCAAGGCGTAACGCCAAAGGTGTATCGCCGTCACTCCGGCGGCATAGCTGATCAGGGCGAAGGAGAACACCGGGATTAACCGGGTGAGGAGGACTGCAATAAACAGGAACCGCTGTGACCCTCTGGCCGAGAATACCGGGTTGTTTTCGAGCTTCTGCTGAACAGCATCGCGACCAAGCACTCGCGCCAGATAAAAGGCAATCAGCGAACCCGCCAGTGCACCGGCTACCGCGATTGCCGTTCCGTTGAACATTCCGTAAACCAGGCCGGACGCCGCACTGATCGGCAACGTGGGTATTGGCCCGACCACGACAGCAAGAACCATCAGGAGCATCAGTAATACCGGCCCAAGAGTCCCCTGACTGGCAAACCAGTCGGACAGCACCGTTGGTGCAAAGCTGGCAGGCATGCCCAGTTGCCGCAGCAGAAGCCAGATCATGGCCATCAAAAACGCGACAATGGCAAGAAAGGAGAGACGGAAAACCAGCGGCGATCGGGTCATCCGGCTATTCTACCCGCTCATCAGGTAACAGGAAGCACAGCCGGTGCCTCGATAAAATAAAAAGGGCCGGATGTCTTACCAACATCCGGCCCTTGGGCACGCTCTCTCAAGCGTAATCTGCGATCAATTTCGTGATACTTCGATTAACGCCAGCCCACACGGTCGAAGATCTTCACCGCTTCCGGATTGTTGGTGCCCAGTACGCTCACATTGATGTCATCAATGTTCAGGTTGCCCCAGGAATCCAGCACCGGATTCTTCAGTACACCGTCTACCGCCGGGAACTCGTGATTGCTCTCAGCGAAGATCTGCTGGGCGGTATCGGAGGACAGGAACTCCAGGAACCGGACAGCGTTGTCGCGGTTAGGCGCGGTAGCCACCACACCCGCACCACCGATGTTGGCGTGAACACCACGGCCATCCTGGTTCGGGAAGATAATGCCAACCTCCCGGGCCACTTCACGGTCTGCAACATCATCAGAGTTCAGCAGGCGCGCGTAGTAGTAATGGTTGCCAACCGCCAGGTTGCATTCACCGGCAGCCACAGCACGGATCTGATCGGTGTCGCCACCCTGGGGATCACGGGCCATGTTATTGACTACGCCCTGCGCCCACTCCTCAGCGCCTTCTTCGCCGTGGTACTCAACGAGGCTGGCCAGCAATGACTGGTTGTAGATGTTGCTGGAGGACCGGATGCAGATCTCGCCCTTGAATTCCGGCTTGGCCAGGTCCTCGTACTGACTGATCCGGGAAGGATCAAAGTCTGAACGATCGTAGTAGATCACGCGCAGACGCTGACTGAAGCCGAACCAATGCCCTTCCGGATGACGCAGGGAATCCGGCAGACGGCTGTTCAGAACTTCCGAATCCACCGGCTGGAAGATGCCTTCCTGGTCGGCTCGCCAGAGGTTACCCGCGTCAACGGTAATCAGGATATCGGCCGGGCTGGCGACACCTTCTCGCTGGATTCGCTGGATCAACGCATCGGACTTCCCCTCAATCAGGTTGACCTTGATGCCGGTCTCCTCGGTGAAGGCGTTATAAATTGCCTGGTCCGAATCGTAGTGCCGCGCAGAGTACAGGTTGACTTCACTCGCGGAGACACTCGTTGCTGCCAGTGTTGTTGCCAGGGCAGCGGCTGCCAACTTCGCTTTATGAGATACCACGGGATCTCTCCTTGGTTGCTAATTACTATTGCAGGTGAAAACGATTAGTATTTAGATGCGATTTAAACGAACCCGGGCATAGAAGTCAATAAATAGGAATCAGTCGCTTTTACGTATTCAATACACAATCAGACGCAACAAGCTTACAATTGCACCTCCACTGGAGTTTGAACCGGGAGGCTGGATCGGCACCATGAGCATTTATCAGGAAAGCCCAACCTACAGCGACCAACTCGAGAACGGCCTGTCGGGCCCGTCATTGATGCTTGACCGCGTGCATTGCCAATTCCATGGCGATAGCGTTGTCAAAGACATCAACCTGCATCTGGAAGCAGGCGAGGTTGTCTGCCTCCTCGGCCCTTCTGGCTGCGGCAAAACAACGCTGCTGCGTATCGCTGCAGGCCTCCAGACGCCGTCCCGCGGCAAAGTCTTTCTCGGCAGCTCCCTGGTTTCGGCACCCGGTGGCGTGCAGGTACCCCCGGAAAAGCGGAATGTGGGCCTGGCATTCCAGGAATCTGCACTCTTCCCCCATCTGACGGTGCTGGAGAACGTCTGCTTCGGCATCAGCTCCATGCCGAAAAAGCAGCAACGTACGCGCGCACTCGAACTGTTGGGGCGCCTGGGCATGGCCGATGCCGCCAATGTTTACCCACATACCCTCTCAGGTGGTCAGCAGCAGCGGGTAGCCCTGGCCAGGGCCCTTGCTCCGTCGCCACGGGTCATGCTGCTGGACGAACCATTCTCCAGCCTCGACGCCCGGCTGCGCGACCAGATTCGGGACGATACACTGCATGTGCTGAAAGAGCTGAACACGGCCACTCTTCTGGTTACTCATGACCCGGAGGAAGCCATGTTCATGGCAGATCGGATCGCACTGATGCGAGACGGAGAGATCGTGCAAACGGGAACTCCTACAGACCTTTACTGCAATCCTGCCGAGCCGTTCGTGGTCAACTTTTTCGGGCAGGTGAACGAACATCGCGGCGTTGTCCACAACGGCGTGGTGACAACGCCATTGGGCCACCTGGAAGCTAAAGGTTTTGAGGACGGCAGCAGCGCTAGAATTCTGATCCGTCCGGAGGCGGTCAAAGTCAGGCAACTTGAAGGACAGGCCGGTGATGACCGCACCAGCCATGTTCTGATGTCCCGACTGCTCGGCCCGACCAGTCTGTTGCATATTTGTGCTCACGGGCCGGACGGGCAGGAAATGCACCTGCATGCAAAAGTGCCCGGGGTGTTTCTGCCGGAAGAGGGACAGGCTGTCTCGCTTGAGCTGGATATGTCGCAGGTTTTTCTGTTCGCCGAGTAAACCGTGGCTACCCCGTTTTACTTCCCGGGCGGGACCGACGCATCGCCAGGCTCAGAATGACCACGGGAATGATCCCGACCACAACAATGGCGAGGGAGGACATGGCCGACTCGGCCAATCGCTCGTCAGAGGCCAGGCTGTAGGCACGGACCGCCAGGGTATCGAAGTTGAACGGCCGGAGTATGATGGTCGCCGGCAACTCCTTCATCACGTCCACAAACACCAGTATACCGGCCGCCAGCAGGCTACTGCGCATGATCGGCGTATGAACCTTGCGCAAGGTACCACCGGCGGTTTGACCGAGGGTTCGCGCAGCTGCGTCCATTGAGGGCGTAACCTTCCCCAGACTGGCCTCAACCGTATTGAAGGAGACGGCCAGGAATCTCACCGTGTAGGCGTAGATCAGGACAAAAGCGCTGCCACTGAGTACCAGACCCACCATGAAACCAAAGTTGTCACGAAGAAAGAGATTGAGCTTCTGATCCAGCCAGGCCAGCGGAATCATGATGCCCACGGCAATGACAGACCCGGGGATGGCATAGCCCATGGCCGCAATCCGGTTCGCACTCCGGACCCAGGAGCTGGGATTCAGCCGTGCGCCGTAACTCAGCATTACAGCAAGCGTAACGGCAACCAGCGCCGCGCTTGAGGCGAGTATCAGACTGTTGAACGCGAATTCCAGAAAACGCGTCCCGAAAAGGCTGTCGCCGGTCGTAATCGCCATTTCCAGCAGAATCAGGGCCGGAACAATAAAACCAATAAGAACAGGCAGGAAACACACTGCAAAGGCGAGCGCAGCCTGACCTGAATTCAGCGAATACTCGGGCAATGCCTGGTACCGTGCCGAGGTATGGTATTGCTTGCCACCGCGGGAAACGCGTTCCAGAACAACAACAAGAACCACGAACACCAGCAGGCAGGCTGCGAGCTGAGCCGCTGCAACCGGCTCACCCAGGCCAAACCAGGTCCGGTAGATTCCGGTGGTGAAGGTATCGACGCCAAAGAACTGGACTGCCCCGAACTCGTTCAGTGTTTCCATCAGGACCAGCGAAACGCCGCCGATGATCGCAGGACGGGACAGCGGCAGAGCAATGCGTTTGAACATACGCCATGGCCCCAGGCCCAGAGTGCGGCCAACATCAAGTGCACTTACCGACTGCTCCATGAACGACGCCCGGGCAAGCAGGTACACGTAGGGGTAGAGCACCATGGTAATCAGCAGGGCAGCACCGCCCAGGGACCGGATATCCGGAAAGTAATAGTCGCCAAACTCCCAGCCGAACCAGTCGCGCAAGGCGCTTTGTAGTGGCCCCGCAAACTGCAGGAAATCCGTGTAAGCATAAGCAATAACGTAGGTTGGCACCGCCAGCGGCAGCAGAAGGGCCCACTCGAACAGCCGCCTGCCGGGAAACCGGCACATAACCACCAGCCAGGCGCAGGCAGTGCCAATCAGGGTGGTTCCTACAGCCACAGAGACACTGAGCACCACGGTGTTACTGAGGTATCTTCCAAGAACCGTGCTGACAAGGTGTTGCCAGACTTCACCGGACGGGAAAAACACATGGGCAAGGATGACCAGCACTGGCATCGCAACCAGCAGGGCGATCACGAGGGTGCTGACCGTCCAGGCATTGAAACGACGCGCGCGATGACTGGCGGCGCCGGTTCCGGGGCCAGCGCCAGCAAAACCGCTTGTCTGTGATGTCGTATGTTCAGCCATAAAGCCTATGAAGGGCTGGTAGGGACACGGAGTATAAGGGATACGATGGCGTTATGAAAAATAGCCACCCTGAAGGAGGGATATTGAAGCCTCGATCGGCCTGAGCGAGTGCCAGGGTGGGCGACCGAGGTCGCCGCACACCTCTGCTCAGCTGACGAGCCGGTTGACCTGCTCCACGAACGCTGTGGGCAGGGCATCAATCACCGGCCGGGCGTCTCCACACACATCCGGATGCGGGGCGTCAGGCTCTCTGGCCAGAACATTGGGGTTTTCCGACCAATGCAGCAGCTCCAGTGTGCCGTTCTCCTGCTCCACCAGCGCCGTGCAGTGTTCTACCCAATCGCCGTCATTGCAGTAAAGACCATCTTCGCTGCGCAGGAAGCCGGCGGAGTGGATGTGGCCGCAGATGAAACCGTCGTAGTTGCCCTTTTCCGCGACCGTCAGCGCCGCCAGTTCAAACCGCCGGATGAACGTGCGCGCCTTGCCGATTCTGCTCTTTACCCAGGCTGCGAGCGACCAGTAAGGCTTGCCCTTGAGCCGGCGCCAGGCGTTGAACCAGCGGTTCAGGCGGAGCAGGATACCGTGGGCACGGTCACCGACCAGAAGCATCAGTGGGCTGCATCGCACCACCTGATCAAACTGGTCGCCGTGGCAGACCATGAAGCGTCGACCATCAGCCGTGGTATGCACAGCTTTGTACTGCAGTTCAATTCCGGCAATGGTCTGGCCGCAGAACCGGCGCAGGAAATCGTCGTGGTTACCGGGCACATAGACCACCCGCGTTCCACTGGCCGCCAGCTCAATGACTTTGTGAATGACGGCCTGATGGGAATCCGGGAAGTGAACCCGTCGCTGCATCGCAATCAGGTCGATGATATCGCCCACCAGATACAGAGTTTCGCAGCGGACCTGGTTCAGGAAATCCAGCAGATACTCGGCCTGGCAGTCAGCCGTGCCCAGGTGCACATCGGAAATGAAAACGCTCCGGTAGCTCCGCATCTTGCCTCCCGTCTTTCAAGTATTCCGGATGCTGACACCTTGGCAAGACCGGGTGACGGGGACATGACAACAACAAGACACTTCTGTGACGTTCAGAAAGGAATCAGGGGGAGGGAACGATGGCTATCCGGTAACCGATTGGGTTACCGGAATATCACTGCTCGGTGTCTGAATCCGTTAGCGCAGGTCCGGATTCAGGGTGTAGGTACCCGTCACCCGGGCGCTGGCCAGTACGTGACCTGCCATGGCTTCGCGCACATCGTTACCATCGAACTCGCCATTCAGGGCAAGGGTATCCACATCCAGTGCATGCACCTCGAAGTGGTAGTGATGGATGATCTCATCGTTCCAGGGCGGACAGGGACCATCGTACCCGGCGTAGGTGCCGTTCATGTCGGGATTGCCCGCCAGGAACTGGGTGTAATTGTTCACGCCGCGGATACCGATGGGACCGGGCCCCGGCTCCTTGCCCTTGGGAATCACGCCATCGCTGTCTTCGCCTTCCGGAATCCGGGTGGTGCCGGCAGGCACATCCACCAGCAGCCAGTGGAAGAAGTCGACGCGGGGAATATCTTTTGAAACCGTCTTGCCTTCCTGGTTCACATCATCCGCAACGCTGGGCACGTCCGGATCGAACATCATCACCACGAAGCTTTTCGTGCCCTCTGGCGCATCGTCCCAGACGATCTCGGGATTCCGGTTGGGGCCGAAACTCATGTGATCTTCTTCACTGTAGACCCCGAATGCGAATTTCTCCGGAATCGGCTGGCCTTCGTCTATGCCTTCAACTTGTAGTTTCACGGCGTTGCCTCCTGTCGTTTTTAGCCTTGGGCTCATTGACTGTGTCTGGGACAGTCTCATTCTGTGATAATACGTTTTTAACACAAAATCGATTGAACTGACCACGGAGCCCCGATGAGCCAACAGAAGCCCGGCAAGCCGCAAAAACCCGCGAACCAGAAAGACGAGGATGCGGTTGCCTTCGCCCAGGGTATTTTCGAACTGGCCCGCAACGGCGGTGCCGGACCTCTGAGCGTGATGCTGGATGCCGGCGTCCCGGTGAACATGCGCACCAGCGACGGCGAGACCCTGCTGATCCTGGCCAGCAAGCACGGCCACCCGGAAACGGTACGTCTGCTGCTGGAAAAAGGGGCCGATCGCGAAGCGAAGGACAGCAACGGCAATACCGCTCTGTCGCTGGCAAAAACCGACAGCGTAAAGCGCCTGTTCGAAGAATCCGGCCAGTAAGCCGGCATGTTCAACAAAGGCGAGATTATTCATCATACCCGGGATGCCCTGGGCAGTATCCTGGTGGTCGATTACCGCAAACACCGGGTGCTCACCTTCAATTCGGTGTTCGAGCAGAGCAAGATCGACCGTCGCTATCCCTATCTGCCAGTACACGAGTACAACCGGGCCATGATGCTGCCGGCGGTCTTTGCCAACCCCCGCCACGTCACCATACTGGGCCTGGGCGGCGGCGTGATGGCCGGCGCATTTCACCATCTCTATCCCGCATGCCGGATACACGCCGTAGAACTTCGTCAGGCGGTACTGGATACGGCCAGGGAGTTTTTTGACCTGCCCGACAGTGAGCGCCTGGAGGTCACCATTGCCGATGCCCGGGATGCCCTGGAAAAGCTGCCGGAGGCGAGCACGGACATGATCCTGGCCGACCTGTATAACGCAGACCGGATGAGCCCTGCCCAGGCCCAGAAGCAGTTCGTTGATGAATGCACGCGGGTGCTGACCGACGATGGCTGGCTGGTGCTGAACTACCACAGAACACCGGATGTCGAAGGGGCCTACTTCCGGCGGCTCAAGCGGCACTTTGCGGTGCTTCTGGGTTTCCGAAGCAAGAGCAACAACACCGTGGTTTACGCCAGCAAACAGCACTTCCAGTCCGTACATCCGAAAGACCCGGTGTTGGCGGAACTGGAGAACCGGCTACCAATAGACTGGCGTCGTTTGATGGCGAAAGTCAGCCGGATGGAGTGAGGTCGCTCACAACCACTTTTCCCCGGGGCCCTGATAGTCCTGAAAAGCCCTATGCAGGCGATCTGGCTGGTCGGTCCGGATCAGCATGTCGATGTATTGTTGCTGCAAAAAACCGGCACGTTCCATGTTCTCCGCCATCGCCAGCAACGGGTCAAAAAACCCGTTGACGTTGTAGATGGCACAAGGCTTCTGGTGCAGCCCCAACTGGCCCCAGGTCCAGGCTTCGAACAGCTCTTCCAGCGTGCCAATACCACCCGGCAATGCGACAAAGCCGTCGGCCAGATCCGCCATCAGGGCCTTGCGCTCGTGCATGTTTTTGACCACATGCAGCTCGGTCAGGCCGGAGTGGGCCAGCTCACGATCCCGCAGATGCTCCGGGATGACCCCGTGGACCCGGCCGCCCGCGGCCAGGACAGCATCCGCCACAACACCCATCAGGCCGACGTGCCCGCCACCGAACACCAGCTCAATGCCATTTCGACCGAAGTAATCACCTAACTCCCGGGCCTTGTCCGCGTAAAGCGGATCATTTCCGGACCGGGAGCCGCAATAAACCGCGACCTTCATTCACCGTCACCAATCTTGTCCTGGGTTTGGGTCTCGAAATCACTGGCGTCGTGACGCTCGTGCAGCTGGCTGCTCGGCTCACCCCAGGCCCGGTTGACCATGCGGCCACGCCTGACCGCCGGACGCTGGGCAATCTCATCGGCCCAGCGAATGACGTTGGTGTAGGTGTGGGCTTCCAGGAACTCGGCCGCGTCGTACACCTTGTTTTTCACCAGGGCACCATACCAGGGCCAGATCGCCATATCGGCGATGGTGTATTCGTCGCCGGCGATGTATCGATTGTTTGCCAGCTGACGGTCGAGCACATCCAGCTGGCGCTTGACCTCCATGGTGTAACGGTTGATCGGATACTCATAGTATTCCGGCGCGTAGGCGTAGAAATGACCAAAGCCGCCACCGAGCATGGGCGCACTGCCCATCTGCCAGAACAGCCAGTTCATGGTCTCCGCGCGTCCGGCGATGTCACTGGGCAGGAACGCCCCGAATTTTTCCGCCAGGTAAAGCAGGATGGACCCGGATTCGAACAGGCGGATGGACGGGGTGACACTGTGGTCCATCATGGCCGGGATCTTGGAGTTGGGGTTCACTTCCACAAACCCGCTGCCAAACTGATCGCCCTCGGTAATCCTGACGAGCCACGCATCGTACTCGGCGTCCTTGATACCCAGCTCCAGCAGCTCCTCCAGCATCACCGTTACTTTCACGCCGTTGGGCGTCGCCAGCGAATAAAGCTGCAACGGATGCTTGCCAACCGGTAGCGCCTTGTCGTGGGTCGGACCGGCGATCGGGCGATTGATACTGGCAAACCGACCTCCGCTCTCAGAGTCCCATTTCCAGACTTTGGGTGGCGTGTAGGTAGCGTCGGTCATGGCATTTCTCCTCACAAAGTAGCATTCAGCTGGCTCCGAGGTCGCATTGAGCCCGGGGCCGAAAACTCTAGCATGGAAGTTCAAACAAAAAGAACCACAGGAGTACCCCATGGCAGGGCGCATCGTGCTCCTTCTTGCCTGTCTGTTTTTAGTGCCCCCGGTTCACGCCGAGCTGTCAGACAGCAAGCGGGCGCTGATTCAGGAGCTGTTTCCCTCGGCAACGGTCATTGAAGACAAGCTGCCCGATTTTCCCGTGTACCCGGTGTATCAACTCCAGGAACTGCTTGGCTATGCCTACGAAACCGCAGACCATAGCCGCCTACAGGGCTTTGCCGGCAAACCGATCAGCATGCTGATCGGCCTCGACAGCAAAGGGCGTTTCACCGGCATCAAGGTGCTGAATCACCACGAGCCGGTTTTTCTCCATGGCCTGGGCGAAGGCCCCCTGTTCGACTTTGTAGACCAATACGAAGGGCATTCGTTACAAGAGCAGATTATTGTCAGCACCTCCAACTCCAGCCGTTCCGGACGAACCAGCGACGGCAACGTGGTGCACTTTGACGGTGTCAGCAAGGCCACGGTTTCGGTCCTGATCATCAACGACACCGTGCTCTCTTCAGCCCTCAAGGTGGCCCGCAAGAAACTCGAGGGCTTTGCCCAGAGCGCACCCACACGGGCGAAACCGGATTTCTACCAGCCCATGTCCTGGCAGCAACTGGTGGATCGCGGTTACATCGGACACTGGCAGATTGCTGCCGAATCCATCGAGGCCGAGCTGGGCCGGCCTCTTTCAGACTACCCCATGGACATCGAACCCGCAGACGGCGAACCTTTTACCGAGCTTTTCTTCGCCTACATCAATTCGCCCATGGTGGGACGGAACCTGCTTGGAGACGATGGCTACCAGCGACTTATGGAACGGCTGGATGATGGCGCACAGGTTCTGGCCGTCATGTCCCGCGGCGCCTTTCCCCATGTTTCCCGCGAGTTCGTCCCCGGCAGTTCTCCCGACCGTGTCGGCCTTACCCAGAACAACCTTGCCGTGGAGATGCGCGACCTGAACCTGCTGGACCAGAATCTAGATTTCCGGGCGGCCGGCATCCCGTCATTCGATGCCGGAAACCTGTTCCGCGTGGGCGGTAACGCCGGTTTTAACCCAGGAGCGGAAGCCAATCTGAAGCTCAATGTCGAACTGGCCCGCAATCACCTGATGGTGGACCGCACATCCCTGAATATCCCGGTTCGGTTCAACGAAGAACTGTTCGAAACCGTCGAGGTTGCTCCCAACCCGGAGGACACCCGTCAACCGGTCTGGATCGGCCTTTGGAAAGAACGTTGGTGGCAGATTTCACTGCTGGTAATCGGCCTGACCGTTCTGACCGTGTTCTTCGCCCGCCAGAAAACCCTGAGCCGCAACCCGAAGCTGGTACACCGGTTCCGCTGGGGATTCCTGTTTTTCACTTTGTTTTTCATTGGCTTCTACGCCCAGGGCCAGCTTTCGGTGGTTAACATCTACACCCTGTTCCTGGCGATCTGGGACGGTTTCTCTCTCAATGTTTTCCTGCTGGATCCGATCATCTTCATACTCTGGATCTACACCTTCGTGACCCTGTTCATCTGGGGCCGGGGCCTGTTTTGTGGCTGGCTCTGCCCGTTTGGCGCCCTGCAGGAAATGGCCGCCTGGCTTGGCGAAAAACTGAAATTCCGCCAGATCAAGGTGCCCGAGCACTGGCACCGGCGACTGATTCTGCTCAAATATCCGATCCTGCTGGCTCTGGTGGGCACCGCTTTCTACTCCCTGACCGTCGCCGAAAAAATGGCGGAGGTGGAACCATTCAAAACCAGCATAACCCTGTTTTTCGTTCGCTCCTGGCCCTTCGTTCTCTACGCCGTCGGCCTGCTTGTGATCGGCATGTTCATCCACAAATTCTACTGCCGCTACCTGTGCCCGCTGGGCGCCGGCCTCGCGGCGCTCGGCCGGTTACGCTTGTTCAGCTGGCTGGACCGGGTTGAGCTCTGTGGCAACCCCTGCCAGCACTGCAAGAATGAGTGCGGTATCAATGCCATTCGCAAGGATGGCCGGATCGATTACGACGAATGCATTCAGTGCCTGGAATGCGTCGTTATTCTCGAGGACGACACCCGGTGCGTCGACAAGCGGCTCGAGACCAAAAAACGATCAAGACAGGCGAACATACTGGCAACGGACGCGGGCTGACCCGTCCCGTTGCCGCGAAGCCCGGATTATTGCTTATTCTGCCATTCAAACTTCTTGAACGGCTCATCAACGGGCGTCTCCGCAATGTGGTTGACGTAGTTACTCATGACTTTCTGGGACAACACCAGAATCACTTCCAGTACCTGGCGGTGCTGGTAGCCCGCTTTATAAAACGCGTCCAGATCCTCTTTGCTGACATTGCCGTGTTTGCGCATGACTGCGAGAGTGAAGGTTCTCAGCGCCTCGAGCTTGTCGCTCGGCAGCGGCGTTTCGTCCCGCAGTGCATTGGTAATGTCGTCAGACACGTCCATCATTTTGGCAATCCCGGTATGGGCCGGGACGCAGTAATGACAGGCGTTTTCCACGTTGATGGTCTGCCAGACGACGGTCTTTTCATCATTATCAAAGCTGCTGTCCAGCACCAGTTGATGCAGTTGCTGGTAACCCTCGAGGATGCCCGGCGCCTCCGCCATGACCGCGTGCAGGCCAGGAATCATGCCGAACGCCTTGAGCGAGTTGTCCAGCAATGGTCTGGATTTCTCCGGTGCAGTGTCTTTGTCGTGAAGGGGGAAATCTGTCATTGCCAACTCCTTTATTGAATGTTTGCTCAATTAATACTTCAGGCTGACTGTTATTGAGCGATCATTCAATATATAATTGAGCGGTCATTCAAATCACTACGATGGTGAATTGTTGTTATGGCCAGACACGCACGCTATGACCGAAAAACCGCTCTGGAAAAGGCCGTTGGCCTGTTCTGGGAGAAGGGCTATCACGGCAGCTCCATGAAGCAGATCGAGCAGGCCCTCGATATGCGGCCGGGCAGCATCTACGCCACGTTTGGCAGCAAGGACGGTCTGTTTTCAGAAGCACTGGCCGCCTATGCGGAACAGGGCGGCCGGGAGTTGGCCGTTCACCTCAAGGGTTTTGATTCCATTGTTGACGGCCTTCAGGACTATCTACGCGGCATCGCCTGCAGTTGCGGAGACGGAAGCGCGGCACCCTCACGAGCCTGCATGATCGTGAAAACGCTGCTGGAATCCAGCAATACGCATTCGGCCCTGGCGGACCAGGCTAACAGCATTCTAGCCGCGATCGAGGGATCTCTTGCAGACCTGGTAGAGCAGGCTCGGGTGAAAGGGGAGCTGGCGCAATCCGTAGACAGCCGTCGACTTGCCCGGCTCCTGCAGGCGCAGATCATGGGCCTGAGATCCATGGGTGAACGCAATCTGGATCCGCAAGCCATGAAAGACCTTGGTGACGATATGGCCGCCATCCTGGACGGGTATCGCACCCAGCATTAAACCCGCTTTTCCTTCTGCGGCTCCGGCGAGCGCGCCACCCACAGGTTCGCGAGCGCCAGGCCGGAAGGAAACAGCACTTCCGTAGAATTGTACCCACAGGTCCGGGCGCGTTAACATTATTGCCCGGCTCAGGCCCCGCCCTGTTTCCCGATCGAATTCCGGCTTCTCGTCTGGTTCCGAGTGAGGACAGCCAAGCATTCTCGCCTGAAGAGTCCTTGGCTCTCTTCACTTACAGGTCTGATTGGTATGGACAACCTTCATCACATTGTTGTGGTCGGCGGTGGCGCCGGCGGTCTCGAACTTGTTACCAGCCTCGGGAACAAACTGGGTAGAAAGGGAAAAGCCAGAATCACGCTGGTGGATTCCGGTCTGACCCACGTCTGGAAACCCCTGCTGCACGAAGTTGCCTCCGGTTCCCTGGATGCCAGCGCGAACGAGATCAACTACCGCGCCCATGCCCGCAAACACCATTACGAATTCCAGCTCGGCCGCATGAGCGGACTGGACCGCGATAGCAAGAAAGTGGTCATAGCCCCGTTCCACGATGTCGACGGTACAGAGGTCGTTCCCGAACGCCATATCCCCTACGACACACTGGTGATTGCCGTGGGCAGCACCGCCAACGACTTTGGCACGCCCGGCGCCCAGGACAACTGCCTGTTCCTGGACAGCCTCAAACAGGCCCGGCGCTTCCACAACCTGATGCTCAACGCCTTTCTGCGCAAGAATCACGAGGCGTTGCAGGGGGCTGAGCATACCCTGAATATCAGCATCATCGGCGCGGGTGCCACCGGTGTGGAACTGGCAGCAGAATTGCGACTGGCGTCCCGCGAGCTGCCGGTGTACGGCATGAACCACCTTCAGCCCTCGGACGTTTCCATTTCCGTGATCGAGGCCGCTGACCGCATTCTTCCCGCCCTGCCTGGCCGGCTGTCTGCGGCGGCCACCAGGGAGCTGGAACACCAGCGGGTGAAAGTACTGACCGGCCAGCCGGTGAGTGAGGTACGGCCCAGTACGGTCGTGATGAAAGACGGCACCGAATTACCCTCGGAAATGACCATCTGGGCAGCGGGCATCAAGGCCCCGGCCTTCCTGGCCGAGCTGGAAGGTCTGGAGGTGAACCGGAGCAATCAACTGGTGGTGGAACAGACCCTGCAAACCACCCAGGATGCCAATATCTTCGCCTTCGGCGACTGCGCTGCCTGTCCGCAACCGGATTCCGACCTGCCGGTTCCCCCCCGGGCCCAGGCTGCGCACCAGCAGGCAGACACCCTGTTCAAGACCCTCTGCAACCGCCTGGACAATGGCGAGGCGGTGCCCTTCGTCTACAACGACCACGGCTCGCTGATCAATTTCAGCCGCTACACCACCGTCGGCAATCTGATGGGCAACCTGTCCGGCCGCAGCATGTACATCGAGGGCAAGGTGGCCCGCATGTTCTACCTGTCCCTCTATCGGATGCATCAGGTAGCCCTGCACGGCATGTTCCGCACCGGGATTATCTGGCTGATGGATAAAATCAGCCGTG
Source organism: Marinobacter sp. DSM 26671 (assembly GCF_900112835.1). NCBI lineage: Bacteria > Pseudomonadati > Pseudomonadota > Gammaproteobacteria > Pseudomonadales > Marinobacteraceae > Marinobacter > Marinobacter sp. DSM 26671. Next base: position 94,760 of record NZ_FONF01000015.1, read on the forward strand.
CCATGCAACCCCGACTCAAACTACACTAGAGATACAGTCGAGCGGCAATGAAGTGGAGCGGGTGAAGGGAATCTAACTTCTCATTACAATCAAATGTTTATATACATTTATCAGGTTCGTCATACAAGCTGCCATACAAGCCTGATCGGCCTGAATTTTTTGTTATTTTAGGTAACTTCGGGTACTGCGCCGTTCATCTGTAAACTCCTCAGAAAATAGTCGCGGTTAAGAGTGGGGCGTCATAACGATCGCAAAGGTCGCAAAGCGGACATTCAGGTTGAGGGCGAGTTCGCCATAGTCACTTGTTAAAAGTTTAGCGGCCGGATTTTTCCAACTCTGGGTGGACCTAATACGGGGTCAGGGTCAAAGGCGGTGTTTTTCAAGGTAGTTGGTGGCACTGTTCGTCCGTCTAAGCTGCGTTTTTTTCCACTATCAATTTTTCCGGGTTCAGCGTCAAAAGTTACAGCGGAACTGCTATCATTTTGGCTTTTGACGGATATGCCTCGGATAAGGATGACGAGGCGGTGCATAAGCTAGGGTCAGCAAAAGCCATAAAAAAACAATCAGGCGGGAAGCAGGTATGAGGATCAGGCAAGCATGTAGAGCAGGCCCATTGATGGCCGCGGCACTGGCATGGAATGGCGACGCAACCGGGCAGGATGATGCCGCAACCTCCGCGGAAACCCTGCCGTTTATCACGGTGACTGCGCCTCGGCTGTCACGGGATATCTATACTACCCCGGCGGCGGTTTCCGTCGTTAACCGGCGGGATATCCAGCAGGGCCAGCAGCGTATTCACCTGGACGAGTCCCTGGAATTTGTCCCTGGCCTGTATCTGCAGAACCGGGAAAACTATGCCCAGGGCCAGCGCATCTCCAGCCGGGGCTTCGGGGCGCGGGCGCCATTTGGTATTCGCGGCCTTCATATCCGGGTCGATGGCATTCCCTACACTTTGCCCGACGGGCAGGCCCAGATCGACGCGGTGGACCTGGCCAGCGCCGAGCAGATTGAAGTGATTCGTGGTCCTTCCTCGGTCCTATATGGCAACGCCGCCGGAGGTGTTATTGACATCACTACGGCGGATGGCCGTCGCATGCGGCAGTCACCGGTGATTGATCTGCAGGGTGGTAGTCACGGACTGAAGCAACTTGGCATCCGGGCTGGCGGTGAGCAGGGCGACTGGTTCTACTCGGCCAGTGCTTCTGCCCTGCAGTCCGATGGCTACCGAGAACAGAGCGAAGTGGAAAAATACCTGTTCAATGGCAAGCTGGGCTATCAGTTGGATGACCAGCGATCCCTGACCGTGCTGCTCAACCTGCTGGACACTCCGAAGGCGGAAGATCCGAGTGGTCTGAACCTCGAAGATGCCGAGGAAGATCCACGCCAGGCACGAGACATCGCCAAGAACATCGATTCAGGGCAGACCGTGGACCAGCAGTTGGTGGGTGCCCACTACAGCGACCAGGCCTTTGCGGGCGGCGCCCTGGATGCCCGGGTCTTCTACAGCTGGCGCGACTTCGAGCAACAACTGCCGTTCCCCGGCTCCAGCCTAATCAACTACAAGCGGGACTATTACGGCGGGAGTCTGGAATACAGTCGACAGGCCGACCTGGCAGGGCGTCCATTCAACTGGATCGTGGGCACGGACCTGGGCTGGCAGGAAGACGACCGCGGACGTCGCAGTGTTGATGTCACCGGAATGGTTACCGGCACGACGGGGGATGAGTTTCAGCAAGCTAGGAGCACAGGGGTCTTCGCACAGGGTGAGTGGGCGCTGACGGAAAAACTCGCCTTCAGTGCTGGGGTTCGACATGACCGGGTTGCCATGGAAATAGACGATGATTATCTGGGGGATGGCAGCGATGATAGTGGCGAGCGAACCTTTCGCGAATGGTCCGGTAGCGTTGGTCTGAGCTATCAGTACCGACCGGCCCACCAATGGTACGCCACCGTCGGCGATGCCTTCGAAACACCAACTTTCACCGAGTTTGCCCGCCCTGATGGCACGGGCGGCTTCAACCCTGACATAGAGCCCCAACAGGCCCGGAACTATGAAATGGGTGCCCGCGGGTTATTCGACATGGGGCTGGAATACGAGGTCGCTCTGTTTTCCATCAATGTCGATGACGAACTGATTCCATTTGAGAGCCCTGGTGGGCGTACCTTCTATCGGAACGCAGGCCGAACCTCCCGCGACGGTCTGGAGGCGGCGGTCCGTTATCCCTTCCTGCCTGCCTGGGAGGTCCGCAGCAGCCTGACCCTGGCCCGTTACGAGTTTGACCGCTACACCACCAGTGGCGGCGATGACTATGCCGGCAACGATCTGCCCGGGCTGCCGCAAACTCTCTGGAACGGCGCTTTGGCATGGCAGGGGCTGGGCGGTCGTTTCGCCGAAGTGGGTGCTCACTATGTCGGGGATTTCTATGTCGATGACGCCAACACCGAAGAGGTCGACAGCCACTGGCGGTTTGACCTGAGGGGCGGGGAAAGGTGGCACGTGGGTGGCGACACCACCGTGGATCTATATGGGGGTATTCGCAACCTCTTCGACGAGGACTACTACGAGAACGTGCGTATCAATGCCAGCTTCGAACGCTATTACGAGCCTGCGCCGGGGCGTACTTTCTACGCCGGTGTGAAAGTCGGATTCTAATGTTCAGTGCCAGAAGGGAGTGTCGCGGGACGAGGCCATGTAACGTTACGTCGACAGGTTGGAAGAACCCCGCAGCTGGCACTTTTCGCGCTGTTACTTAGTCGCTAGTGCCGGTGATTTGGATCCGGCCAATAGCACGCCCTCGGGCGATTACGTGACTTCAGTCACGGGCACCATCGCTGGTACATCACAGCTACAATGGCAACTACGGGCGTTAGTAATGCAATCACCCGACGAGAGCTCGACATGATTCTAGGCACAGCCACTGGTCAGTTCTCCTTTGCAGGCGGTTCTGGTGCCAACGACATGCCTGAATATGCAACGTGCATTTGATTAGTGAATTAGGATAAAACATCGTCTTGGGCAAGCTTAGCCTGATCTGATGCCCCTAGCCCGAATTTCTCATGAGGGGATAAAAGAAAGCGGCTGAAAGTGTTAAAATTTCAGGACCTTACACCATCAATCAACACCAACAACCGCTATCCAAAATGGTACCTCAAAAACTGACCTTCTCGCCACTTTCCCGCCGCCAGATTGAAACCGACTTCTCCGGAGGCCATATCACCTCCGATGCCGGCTTGCTGTTACTGCGCGAAGTCGACAAACAACACCGGTTAACCCAACGGCTGGCCGAGACTCTGACCGACCAGCGGGATCCCCGGATGATTCGTCATGAGCTCAAGTCCCTGGTCCGGCAACGGGTCTACGGTGTGGCCGGTGGCTACGAAGATCTGAATGATCA
>NZ_FONF01000012.1:0-152893 GCF_900112835.1 Marinobacter sp. DSM 26671
TCCCGAACCTTCTTGTTCAGGGCTTTCACCTCGGATGCGCTTACAACCTCATCACCGGATTCAATCGCGGACATGCCACCGTCTTTCATCAGCTTCTTCCAACGGAACAACAGACTTGCTGATATACCATGACGCCTGGCTACAAGCGATACCGACATGCCTGGCTGCTCACACTCTGCAACCATGAATGCTTTCTCCTGCGCGGAATACCGGCGACGGCGCTGCACTCCGGTTATGACTTCGATTCTCTCCACCTTGGACACTCCTTTGCACTAGGTCTATGCCTAGGCCTTTGCTTCTACCAAGGTGTCCGGTTTAAATGGGGGCTACTACATTAACGGAAGAAGAGTTTCAGAGGAAGAAGGCTGAAATTCTTAGTCCTGGCAATAGCCAAGACACTGCTTCTGGACCCCAGTCAATAGAAATTTGGAATCCAACTGCAGCCGCGAATTGGAGCCTACTTTTTAGCCCAATCTTTGGCGCATTTCTTCAGGCCAAAAACTGGAAGAGTCTTGGAGAGCAGAATAAATCAAAAAGTTCGATGCTTTGGGTATACCTCGGCTGTTTAATAATTTTTCTAGTATTAATTGTCCCTGGACTGGCAAAATATGGAAGTGGAATTGGTATTATCTGGCTTCTATTTTGGTATTTCACCGCGTCCAAAAGTCAAACAAAATATGTAAAAGAAAAATATAATGATGAATACGAAAAAAAGGGATGGTTTAAACCAATAATAATAGCTATAGGATTAATTTTTTCACTAATTATAGTAACGGCGGTATTTGAGTCAACGAACAAGTCTGGATTCAACTTATCTTCAGATGATCCAAGTGTAGCAATGGTTAAGGACGGAAGCCTTTATACATGTAAAAGTCACACAGTAGAAGAATTGGTAAATAGTTTTATGGGCAATCCTTCTTGGGCGTCTGGAGTATCTGATAGTGGAGTTGAGTTTGTAAATATAGAAGGAGATATTATGTACGCAAATAAGGAAGTTAGAGCCACACTCCAGTTAAAAATAAATGAAAGTGAACAGTCTTTTGAATTCCAAGCAATAGAAATGAATGGTGTTCCTCAAAATAAGATGATTGCCAACGCACTCTTAAATAAAATGTGCGACAGTGCATCCCAGTAATCGACGCCTAACAAGTGGCTGTTGTCGGACGCACCTACGCTGGCGCTCCGGCGCGCCGCAAAGCCAAGCGTTAGGCGTCCCCCACGCACCCGCTGCGTTGGCTCAGCTTGTTGCATCGAAGTTCATTTCAACTAGAAAAGAGGTGAGACATGAGACAGATTCTCCCAAACGCACACGGAATGGTGTGCTTCTGCGTGGCACTGGCGATCGGTGCGGGCTTTCCTACACAAGAGGCTGTCGCCCAGAGTGCGCCCGCAATGGGAACCGCCAAGGCGCAGCCCGAGTACGTAAAGACCGTACGCGAGATTTCGCTTGCGTCGGCACAAAGGCTCCTTGCTAATGGCTTGGAGATCGCCGGGCAGCGCGAGATGCGACTGGCGATTGCTGTCGTCGATAGCGCCGGTAACCTGCTGGCCTTCGTGCGGATGGACGGAGCCTCGATCGTTACGATTGACGTGGCGGTGGGCAAGGCGCGGACTGCGGCCTTTCTCAAGGCACCATCAAAAGTATTCGAGGACATGATCAATTCTGGCCAGCCATCCATGGCGACCACGCCAGGGCTGCTGCCTTTGCAGGGCGGCATCCCGGTTGTTTTCGACGGAGAGGTCATTGGCGCGGTCGGCGTCAGCGGCTCTTCCGGCGAGAACGACCAGACAGTCGCGACACGAATCGCTGAGTCCTTCGCCCGGTTCTGACAGCGCCGTGATACTTGTGAGCAAGGCTAAGACCGGAGTGGCGCCTAACAATTCATTCAAGCCGACGCCGCTTCGCGGCGCGGCTTAATTCAGGCGTTATTCCGAAATCTGAACGTTCGCTTTGCGACCGCAACGAAACCACCGCTGTTTACAGTTGCAGCTCTTCGCGGTGCTTGTGTACTTCTTTTCAGATGCGCCTTCATTGCGCATAATATGTATTCTCTCGCGACACCTTAAAGATGCTTGCCATGATCGATCTTCAACAAATGAGAGCAGTTCTGGAAGCCCTACCAGACCCCGCCTTTATCTTGTCACGCAGCGGTAAATATATAGCGGTGTTTGGCGGTCGTGATGCACGGTATTACCACGATGGCACCGGGCTAATCGGGAAGTATATTTCAGACTTGGTCAAACCCGACAAAGCTGAGTGGTTTCTTGAACAGATAGGCCGTGCGCTTGAATCGTGTAAGTTATTGGTTGAAGAGTACGAGTTAAGCAACAGGGATGTTAGGGGCTTGCCGGATGAAGGGCCGGAAGACCCCATCTGGTTTGAAGGCCGCATTCAGGCTTTAGATTTTCAGGTAGATGGAGAGCCTTTGGTGCTTTGGGTCGCAAGTAATATTTCAGAGCGACACGAACTTGAAATCAGACTGCGGGAGCTAAGTGACACAGATCAGCTAACGGGACTTTTCAACCGGCGGAAACTGGAGCACGACCTTGCGTTGCATTTTGAAACGTTCACGCGTCATGCCGTGCCGACTACAGTTTTGATATTTGACGTGGATAACCTAAAAAAGATCAATGACTCCAAGGGGCACCATGTAGGGGATGAAGTTCTCCTTGCAGTGGCTAATACCTGTCGGTCAGAACTTCGAAAAACCGACATCGCTTGTCGTTTCGGAGGGGATGAGTTTGTAGTTTGCCTACCCAACACCGCGCCAGATCGCGCATTAAAGTTTGCAGAGCGATTGCAGCAGGACTTGCGGCAGGCTTTGATGGATTTTTCAGTGGGCGATATTGCTGCAACAATCAGCTTGGGTGCCGCCAACATAAGCTCTGAAGATCGTTCCTATGAAGACACTCTCAAACGCGCTGACGATGCCCTCTACAAAGCTAAACGTCTGGGCAAGGACAGGATTGTGACTGCATGACATGGTCTATTATCCTCAGACCTCGTTTTTGACTTCCTTCTTACGCATGTTTTTGCGCGGTTTTGGAAAGAAGCCTTTCCGGCTTGGATCAGAATATCCGCTCAACGACTTTCCGCATTCCAAGCGACAGCTAAACAAAAGCGAACATCCGCGCTGCGCCCTATCAGCACCAATCTCCTCTCCGCAGAGTCGAAAAATTTATCCCCTTCGGATGGCATCCTATACCTCGAAAACTCCATTCCAGTTCTTTAGAACTAGGGCAACTCCGGGGGCATGGGTGAATCGGGGTCACATTGAGTAATTAACCCCGCGAGATTGTAAAACGGGTTACCTTCGGACATAAAGTTTGCCGCTATCTGAAAGTTGAGGAGTTAGAGATGCCTCAGCTGAAGTCGCCTGCTTCGATTTTGGCGAGAACCTGACAAACCCGCCTGCATCCTTTAGTTGTTCTGAGGAGCTCGCTGGGGGTATATCCTCCTAGCGCATTGACCGGGCGTTCTAACCATTTCAGAGCGATCTCTCCAGACTCAAACACCGTCTCGGCCATCTGCTGTACCGTTACCGGTGAAATATCGTGCATTTCAGCTTTTCTTTCACACATAAACCTGCACCATTCTCAAATGACCGCGTTGTCCGATAATCACTTTGGCAGATCTTGTTCTACCGGATATCTGGTCCGCTGTGCCTGATTCTGGCCCTTGGCACTCCCAAGAAACTTAGGTGCCAGTAGCAAAAAGGGCGAGAACTTCATTCCAGTACTGATTGCTAATACGGAGATCCACTTCCTCCTCATTTTGGATTTTGCTAACTTGATCAGGATCTTCAACTGACGCTTGCTCACCCAGATCTAATGTGAGGGCAAAGTTATCGTCTTGGTAAGATTTCATTGCTTTCGATTTCTGAGTGCCCAGAGTCTCCGAATCCAGGGCGAATGAAACAACCCTGTCTCCCGGAAGATCTTCTCCGATACTGCGAGCAAATTCCGCTAAGTTTGGTTCAGCCAGCACGTAAAGCCAAGCACTTGTATCTGCCGGATCCTCTGGCTGTCGCCTGAGAATCCGGCCGAGAACCTGCCGAAAATGCAGTTCCGTTCGGATTCGACTGAGGTGGCAGCAAACCTGAAGTCTCGGAATGTCGGTACCTTCGCTGATCATTCCAACCGAGATCATCCAACGATCAGACGCCGTCTTGAAATCGGATATAATGCGCTGTGCCTCAGGCGTTTGATAGGTAACGATGACTGGATGCTCTCCGGCCATCGCAAGGCGTCCTGCTATTTGTTCAGCGTGTGCCACAGATGCTGCGACAACAAGCCCTCCTGCGGAAGGCGTATGATCGCGTATGCTAGTCAATTTCTCTGAAGCCTTAGAGAGAACCTGGTCAATGATTTCATCTCTGAATAAGAAATCCTGATAGGTGATGTGCTCACTTTTGAGAGACTCGCTGATACTGGCGAACGTTTTACACCCGAACTCGGCAGACTTTAGGTTTATCTCGCGATTGTCTGTAAGAACGATCTTCGGTGCCCGGCATACGCCATCCAGAACAGCTTGTCGCAGACCGTACTCGTAATCACAGGATATCTGTCCATTATATGTCGTGTACTGAGACAGAACGATTGGGCTGTCGTCAGTTCGCCACGGAGTGCCTGAGAGCGCCATGGTGTAGCGTGCTCTCCCTTGGATCTTTTCCAAAATTATTCGTCCCCAGCGATTGCCAATCGGGGAGTTCTCCCAAACGAGTCCTGAACAGTGATGAATTTCATCGAGCACCACCAGGACGCGATGTTCGCGCAATACCTCCCATAGTTCTTCTGGCAGAGTGTCCATGGATTGGTAGGTGTAAGATCCGCCCGCCGCCCCTATCTGGCCATTAAAGCTCCGTCCAAGAGTTTGGCGGAATGTGGCTGCAACACCGTTAGCAACAGCGCGAGATGGCGAAAAGCAAATTACAAAATCGATTTCATCTAGCTGGAAAAGTGCCTTGGCAACCGACGCCACCATCACCGTTTTGCCGGCGCCAGGTGTCGCGTGGCAGAGAAAGTGGGACTGGTTCTGATAGACGACCAGAGCTCTTTCAATGCATTCAACCTGCCATTCGCGGAGTGGGATCATGAATTACATCCGATATCTGCCAGTATTGTTTCCACAGCACGCAGCTGACCCAGGAGCTTTGTGCTTCGGTCGCGAGACTCGAAGTATTGGGTCCTGACCGCGTGCTGAAGAGCTGGAAATTGATTGTAGAGGCGCTGGTATTCTTCCGCCTCGCCAATACTTGTCATTAATTCAACCTTTCGCTTCGAAAGCTCCTCTTTCAACCCTTTCAGTGTCGCCGGATCCATTAAGGGCTCGTTTTTCCGCGTTGTTTGAGCAGAAGGGGAGCGTTTGTTTTTCAAAGAAATTCCGGAAGGCACACCTCGGTAGATGAATTTGCAGCCTCTTCCTGTCTCACCTTCGTGCCTTTCTATAACACCCGCAGACTTTAGACGGAGCAATTCTTTATAGATGTATTTACGAATCGAATTTCGATCAGGAACCTCTGAGGGGGAGATCTGAGCTACGTAAAGATCGCGAATTGAAGTCGTTGAAAAGGGGCTGTTTGCCAGTTGCTTCATGAGCGAAAGCAAAATGTGATCGACGCGAATTTGCTTCATTTCGTTCATTGGAGAGTCCTAATTTGGTGCGACGGTCGATCGGGTCGACTTTGCAAATGGGTAGTATATGCCGTGGCTCCATATGCCTCAAGGAACCATAGTCTTACTCTTTATGAGGGTAAGAAATGGGTTCTCTTGTTTGTGAGGCTTTCGGGCGGAATCTTCGAGCAATTCGAAAATCAAAAGGATTCTCCCAAGAGCGCTTAGCGCATGATGCTGAGATAGATAGAAGCTATGTTGGCAAGATCGAGAGAGGGGAGGTCAACATTACACTCGAAAAAATTTATGTGTTCGCTCGGCTGCTTGAGTGCTCGCCAAAAGATCTGATAGCGGACTTTAATCAGCTTTAGAAGCTACTCTTTGGTTTCCTGAGCAGATTGCTGGTCTTCAAATACCGGCGTGGTGAATTAGCTATTTTTGTGGTCAAGAGCGGCTTGACCTTTTCTCGCGCTTCGCGATTCACCCAAGTTATTTGAAGTCCAGCAATGATCGATTAAGGTCAAGTAGCGGAACAGGGACAGGTCCCGATCACCTCCAACGGCGATGAGGGGGGCATCTTGTGCTGGCATCAGCCAAACCCCGAGTCCCTTTTCCTACTTTCCAGCAACAGCCTTAAAAAGCTGGCTCGCCGATTGTTGTTGCTCTCCGATTTAACGATAGCTGCAAATTCTTTGGCTTGACCAACGATATGTATTTCGGCTTCGGCACGAGTGACTGCTGTGTAGAGCCAGGCGCGGTCAGAGATTCTCCCCATCTTGATAGCCACGATGATTCTCGGGAATTGGCTTCCTTGGGCCTTGTGAAGGGTGATGGCGTAACCAAGCTCCATACAGCCGAGCACTTCTTCGTTGATCGGAATGGCTTCACCGGTATCCAGAGTGACGACACCAAACGTTTCCTGCTCATCCTCATAGCCCCGTTTAGTTGAGGATAAGATGCCAAGGGCGCCGTTTTGGATGCCGATGTTGTAGTTGTTCTTGGTGAACAAAATCGGGTCGCCCAATCTTAAATCTACGAAGTAGTCCTCCCCGTGCAACCTGAATTGCAGCCGTTCTCCATCTGGATTGATCAGCTTTTGACACTCGACGTTCAACTTGCTGATGAGGGCCTTAGTGGCCCCGATGATTTGAGTGTTGCGGGGCGAATCTGCGTAGAGACTCTTACATTTTTCCACCAATTGATCCGGAGGCGCTTCATGAAAAGCAATCGCCCCGACAGATAGCGATGGAGGCACCTCACCTCGATTGATTGTTGCGGAGTATTCCGGTATGCCCGTTGAGTCTTCCTGACGCTTGACGATGTTCAATTCTACGGTGGCGACTTCGTCTGACTCAACCAAATCAGAGAGCACCTTGCCGCAGCCAATCGGCGGCAACTGATTCGGGTCGCCGGTGAAGATGATGCGTACTGACGGGTGCAGATGTGTGACGATCTGATACATCGTCGGCAAGTCGATCATGCTGGCTTCATCGATGATCAAGAGATGTTTTGGCTGATCCAGTGAGGGCGAGATCGGCTCTTCTCTCAGCAAACGAGCAATCGTCATGGTGAAGAACCCGATGCTTTCGTGCAGCCGCATGGCTGCCCGGCCTGACAACGCGACGGCATGGATTTCATAGCCTAGCGACTCATAGGCTTTGAGGACTGTCCTGAGTACGGTGGTTTTGCCCGTACCAGCACTACCGGTAATGCAGGATATGGCATGGGTAAGACTGGACTCCACCGCTTCTAATTGCCGGTCTGTTAGGTCGTACGGAAGCTCCAAAACCGCACTGGTCAGAGCCTCGAAGACCGCTTCATCTACATCTGGTGTTGCCGCCAGAGCCATGAGTCGATTGGCTACGACCGACTCCATAATGTACTGCGCCGTTGGATGATAGGTCCCTAACTCTGGGTGCAGCATGAACTGGGCGTTCTGGTACCCATTGCCAAAGGCCTTGGAGACCAGCGCCGAATCTCCCAGCAGCTTTGTGACCATCGGCTTGAGTGTCTGATGGGTAGAGTATGTATGGCCCGACTCAACCTGTTTACGTATGGCATGTTCTACGCTGGCTGATAAACGCACCGGATCAGCTATCGAGAATCCGAGGCCGCTCGCTATCTTGTCGATATCCTTGAACTGCATGCCGAACCCCAATAAGGCATAAGGGTTCGTTCTGATCAATTCTACCGTTCTTTCGTCGTGATACTTCAGCATGCGGTGCTGAATGCTTAAAGGGATGCCGATAGAGGCCATCCAGTTGGCGTGAGCGAGGTTGCGGTACTTGGCATAACCCGCATAGAGAGCGTTAACGGAGACTTCGCTAAGTAGCTCCCGGAGCCGCTTTCGGTGGCAGGGGACGTCCGACGCCAGGATTTTATGAAGCGCGCTGCCAAGGGCCTCCCATAGCTCCCTAGCTTTTGACTCGCCGATACCGGAAAAATCTCTTTCACTGGCGATGAAACGAATCAGCGCCTCTCCAGTTTCAGGAAGCGTACACTCCATCCTTTGAGGTGCTTGATAGAGATGCTGCTGCAGTTCGTAATCGCCGGATTGAATTGTCTTAAGCTGTCGCAAACCGCGAACGCGCCATTGTTGCCCGATTGAGGGCTGAATAGGCAGCGAATCGCTCTCGCATTTGACAGTGACAATGTATTTACCGCTGTTTACGCGATAGCTGTCGGCGGTGAGGGGTACGCCTGAGAAAATCGTGTATTTGAAGCTGTGGTGCTGGCAACTGGTGACTCGAAAGAAGTCCTGATTCATTGGGGTGCTACCCCAAATTCGTAAAGGACCTCGGACAGCTCTGCATAACGTTTGAGTTGAGCCTCCAATGTTGCCACTCGGGCTTTGAGTTCTACGTTTTCCTGTTCGAGTGTGGATAGGCGCTTCGACTCAGCGGCACGATTATTAGCCCCCGCATCATAACGCTTCGGTTCGCTTGGCTGGGCCTGTGCACTTTTCGTGAGTGAGGGCAGGACTCCCCGATCTCGCAGTTCTTGCTCCAATCTCTCCAGTGATTCTTTAATCGCTGGATTTTGGCGCAAAGCACTTTTTCCGATGCCAATAGCTTTGGCAATTTCACCACGGTTAAGTTGGCCGCGATGAACAATTTGCCTAAAGTCTTCATCGTTCTGTGTCGCCGACCAAATGTCAAAAGCGCTTGAATTCCTTAGGGCTTTCTGTTGACCATTTGCCATCTCAATCCCTTAACCTCAGCATACGAAGAACATCGAGGGATAGGTTTTCTATAGTTCTTTGATACACCGCCTCCACGGTGCCGTTCAGCTGATTCTGGGAAGCCTTTCTCTCTGACTGGAGAAGTCTAACTAAGTATTCTTTATTCTGCTTCTGAAGGCCTTTATCAACATGCGCCAGCCTCCTCTCTTTGGCGGCGTTCAATTTCTGATTGATCTGCTCAAGGTATTCCGTAAGATCTGACGAATAGGAGACGCTATTGAACAGCGGCTGAGGAGCGACTCCAATGGCACGACCAAGCTCGCTCTTTTGGATGAGATAATCAGACTTCTTGGAAAAATGGGATTTTCGAGAATGTCGCCTGATGTACTCTTTCTTTTGCTTTTCCAGCCCAATCAAGGCATTAAAAGCCTTCAAAGAGCTGTTTTTCGGTGTAACCCAACTGGGAAACTGACTCTCTTCGCTGACTTCATTCTTATCGAGAAAATTTTCAAAATAATCAGTAGGCACGTTACAAAACCTCACATTCTTTTGCAGCCATCTCTAAAGACTCAATGAGATAGTCAATAAATTCATCGTATTTTTTGTTGTTACTGTTCCGCCTCAAATCCTCAACTCTCTTTAAAGCAAGTTTAACCGTCTGAATGTGTGGCTCTTTTATAAAAAAAGGCAGATTCGGATTTCGACAAACATCAATATCATATTTTGTATAGACGACAATTCCGTTGAAATTGCCGCTAGCGATGTCGGCGTTAATACATCCCAAACACAGCTCCGGACTGGCGTTATGCCGCTGTGGAGTACCGTTTTGGGAACACTTAGCAAATTTCTCGGTGCCAAATCTTAAAAAGCACGTAGACCAAGGATTTGCCTTGAGATCAGCAACTTTGTCGCTAGCAATTCTATGCGCAAGCTTCTCGTAGTCGTCTGGGGAAACGACCTTTGTAAGCGAAACAGCTTTGGACAAATATCTTTCAAATTGACCGGCAAAGTCTCTGTTTCGGTCTGACAGAGCTCTTAACTCCTGGCGGACGATACTGTTAATTACAGTCCGTTTGGCCACCTGATAGACGGCGTTGGTCTCCTTGTCTCGCAGATATGCCATGAAGAAGCGCTCATCCAAATGTTTAAAGTTGGCCCTTATAAACTTACCGACGTCACCGCGATACCGTCTCAAGACAGCCTCAGCCCAAATGTGCCGAAATGCGTGAGGTGTTGGATAACTAATACCGGCCAAAATCTCACTGCGCAGCCGCTTTGTTTTTGACCGATGGACTTCGCCGGAACAACCCTTGACAAACTCCAGAGAATCCTCACTCAGCGTCTGTTCCAATACCCTTCTAAAGTTATCTTCAAGTTCACCATCGCGATACTTTTGCAGTATTTTAGCTAGCGGTTGGTTATCAACCAACCGCCAAACCGCGGCAGAATCTCTAACATCATCCCTGATTTTAAGAAGCTGTTTCGTTTCACTGGAATCTAGATCGTACAAAGCTTCAAGGCGTTTTAAACCTGATTTAACTACCTCTGTTTGTGTACTCGCATTTTTAAGCTGTTCCAAAGCGTCAAGCTGAGTGAAAGCTTCGTAGTTCTGACAGAAGTCGGCCCATAGGAGCGTTACCCGTCCATCTAAATAAGCTTCAGAGCGCGACACGTTCCGAGTGGTCTTGGGCAGATAAAGCGCTGGCTTGCTGGGGTCATCACTGTTCAGTTTGTTCAATAAGTTGGCAATGATGAAGGTTTGGAGGGTAACCTCTCGTTTAAGGGGCGTGGTCTTGCTCCCTTTCCTCGATGTCCAATTCACGTAAACCCGCCATGGCGTAAAGTAGTTGTCGACTACATCGTGATTGGCTTCCAATTTGAAAGCGTTGAGGGGAAATCCAAATTCGCTTTTCCTCCAGCCGGTTAAGCCGAGGGTCAACGTGATACCTCCAGCCTCAACACAGTTACAATAATACTTGACGTAATCTATACCAACGTTAGATGTTAACTCGTCTGGCGACACGGATTCGCTATAAGACCTCGCCTTTGTGTGGTTAGCGTATTCCTCGCGCAAAAATCTCAGAATTTCCCGCTTAGAATTTCTTAAAGATCTACTCAACTTACGGACCGCCTGATGACAAATCGCCTCGAAACTGTCGAAGTCAAGCTGGTAATTAAAGTCACAACGCTGCAAACATGCAACATATTCCAGAAAAAGTGCTCGGCTCGATTTAGAAGTAGCACCAATATATTCCGAAACCATGAAAGCTCTTAAAAATTCGAATGTATCAAACCGAGCAGGAAGTTTCGCGAGCTCACAAATACTCTCAAATGTTTCTTGCTTAAATGCCTGTAACTGGAAGGAAATTGCATTAAAATTCTTTCTAAACGTTCCACAAACAAAATCCTCTATGAGCGTTTTGTTCTCTTCCGACCATTTGTCGAATGCCATGTCGACGTCCGACATTATACTTCTTCCCATCAGGACTTTGCCGGCATACGTCGTTAAATCAGTTTTCAGACCTAGTATTTCGTGCCCATCTGTTTCAATACCTTTTTTCGTCTTACGGAAGGCATAGGCGACCTGAAATCTACTTTCAAAGACATTGGAGCAGTGATCAATGTAGTGTTTTCCGATATCAAGGCCAAGATAATTGAAGCTCTTGCCTTTGATGTAATCGGACAGGGTCATGTCAAGTAATGCAAGAGTGGTATCATTTAACGACTTCTGGTACACAGCCAGTTGACAGCTCTCTAAAACATCCCCGCAACCCAGGTTTCGAAGATTAGCTGATAGCTTTGTAAAGGAAATGTGCGATAATCGCGAGGACCAACTGGGTATCGTCTGTCTTTTTTTCGCGAAACCTTCGTCTAGGTCATGGGTAAGAATGTAAGAGAAATAGTCAGCGAGATTATCGTTCCGGATAATTTTCAGACCGCTTTCCGAAAGGTAGCAAAAGGTCAGCGCAATAATTTGAAAAGTTTCGTTCAAAGCACCAAATGTTTTGCCTTTTGATTCTAGCATATCAATGAATAAAGCCTTTGCGAGAACCTCCGTAGACACAGACAGTCGGTAGCCCTGGAATACTAAATCCCAATGGCCGTTAGACTTTACAAAGATCTCGTTGAGACTAATGAAATCATAGGTTCGCACGTAACCTTTACTGCCTTCAGAGACAAAGGACCATATCGGGTTCGTGAAGGCAAAGGGTTCCGGCTTAGGGAAATTTTTTAGACGTTCCCCATAGTACGAAGTAAATAATGCAAATTGATCCGATTCGTTCTCTAGGACTAACATCGACTTTTCACCCTGTTTGCGCCAGAAATAAAGGAGGCAAAGACTCGCCATAAAGATTAAATAGACGCTCTCCATCATCAACGGATTGAGGTGAAAATCGCCCTAAATCAAATAGGTTTTCGATCCATTCAATTGTGGGTAGCATCGTGTAAAGTAAATAGTCAGGGTTGTTTTTTCCAACCAAAGTATAATTCTTCTTTGCCTCGCCAAGGTAATGCAGAAGCTTCATTACTGTTTCCTTAGCATCGACGATAAAAATTGCATCTGTGGGGGCAGAACTTAGGCCTACCGGGCGACACAAGCCTAAGCGGTCAGCCTTCCCAGCATCTTTTTCGTCAATCACCTGAATTCGCACGGACGTATCCATAGAATTGGTTTCTACGAATTCCGTCAGTAATTGAAACTGATGATTAAATTTCTGATCTTTGGCTTTAGAAAAACTGAAAAGATTCTTGGCCAAATCTAACATCACCATTCGCGTCACCAGGCCGCAGTTGTTCAACCATTCTTCGTTCTCTGGTGACAGATAAAATTTTCTTTCGATAGAATTGCTATGCGAATTAAAGTTTATTAACTGAGAAGGATCGAAGTTGGCGGACTTAGAGTGAATTGAAGAGTTCTTTATTGCAGAAATCGAAAATAGAGAACCTGTTAAAGGAGTTTCAACTTCCAATAAGAAAATTTCTCTTTTTTTATGTATGTTTGGTCTGTATACCTTGCCTTGATTCACCATCTTTATTATTGCTTTAGGGAAAACATTGGATGCCTTTTCACGATACATTCTGTCCGATATTTCTGCGTGAAAGACCTCAATGCAAGTTACAATTCCATAAACCGGGGGTGTATTTGGTCCAAAGTTATGTTCAATTTTTGTATTGAAATCGGAACGAACCAAAGGCTTATCGATAGAATGATGAGTAATTCGGTCATCGAGAAAAGAAAGAAGTGCTTGACCTATCTGTGTTTTGGTATCAATAATTCTGGTCTCATGGCGTTTCCTCGAACGTGACTTAAAATACTCAAAATCTATATGAGTAACCTTACCCCTACGATTTTTTAAAAATCTAAAATCACGGCCAGTGAGTTTATTTATGTCGTTTCTACGAACGGTCTGATCTGCCATCAAAAACTTAAAAAATAAATTTTCGGTAAAGCATACTGGCACTGGAATATTGGCTTTTTTTGAGCTCTCGCCATAATCGATGAGCTCTGACAAAAATGAGATGGAAAAAAGTGGCTCTCCAAAAAAGTCTGGCGACCTCCATATCCGTCTTTGCCGGTACGAATGATTAAGATGACCTTGCGAGAAGAATGCCTCTTCGATATATTTCTGAACAGGATCGGAGACCAATGACCTAATTAAAATGAGAATTGCTTGTTTATTTTCAATGCTTTTTTCAATATGTTTATCGTGGAAAATCTTTAACTTTTGAAGTAGATTAACCAAAACCTTACTATTATAACTACTGTATTCGGCTTTAGAAGAAAAGTCTTCACTCGGTTGAAAAAGCTCAAGATCGGAACTCGTAATATTAGCGTCCTGCAATAAATCCAATAGAACGTTTTTGGCAGATTGCAGGCCTATAAGGCTAGATGCTACCATTATCCGGAAAGACTGAATCAGTATTCTGGGAGATGCAACTCTTGAATAGAGCTCATGTCCTATTCCCACGTCTTCGCGTCTTAGCCATCCATGCTCACCGAACCACGCTGTTAAGGTTTTTTGCGTCGATTCATCGCGTGCAGCGGCTTTTACCTTTGTTAGCCCAGCCAGGTAGCTCTGCTCTATATTTGAAAGGTTGCGATAAAACTCAGGCTTAGACAGAGCCAGTTGGATGCAGTTTTTAATAAATGCTAGGCCAGAAGATTGCGTTTTGACTTTGTCGACTTTTACCCTATGTGTCTCGAATAATTTGAGCAAGTTTACGGTTATTTCGTCTATGTTGTCTAAATCAGAAATATAATCTAAGAACTTTCTACCGAAATAAAGAAAATTAGTTTTTTTGTGGTAAGGGTGTTTATCAGTGAAGAAGAACTCGTGCGCCGCATGGTGCATTGCGAAGAAAATGACCTGCTTTTTTCTTGTTGATTCCTTTGGAAGGTCAATCCTAATAGCTGCTAGGCTTCCGGCACCAGGAACAGCTATCAGATAACTTCCGAATTTATAATGTATTGGCTGTACAACTTGTTTGCCGTGGTGTTCTTTGAGCATGTTGCTCTGCTGGTCGAGCAACTCATCTTGGAGACGTTCATGCGTCTTTAAAGCGCTATCGTTATTGCTGTCCATGCTCGAACCTTTCTTTTATGTGGCAGCTTCTGATGTAGCTGGCCGTTGTTGTCGGTGCGGAACGATGACTCGCGCTGTGTCCCAGAAGGGCAGCGACAGTTAAATATGGCTGTGAGGTCGGTGATACGTCATCAAACAAGATACCGTTTTTCTGAGCGTATTCGTAGAACTTGTCAGTTCCAAAACTATGCCGAAGGATATGATGTGTGTGGTTTTTTTCGAGAAGCTGACCTTCGAAAGGTAGTTGCCCATCTCGCTGTTTCCTCATCACCGCATCGCGAGCATTTTTGAATGCTTTGGAGGGCCTGGACTTTGAAATTGGAGTGCCTTTTTGGGTTGGAGAAGTGTTTACGAAGAACGTATTTGTCGGGCATTTTGGTCTTTCTTTAATATAGTAATCTTCGAACCGTTCTAGAAGTGCTCGATGAAAGTACACCCATCTTGACTCGCCGCCCGAATGTCGCTTGCTTTTGCTATATTTTCCTTGAAGGTAATACGCAAACTCTTCCTTCTCGTTTTCTACTTTCATTTTGCGAAAGAGTGTTTTTAGGCCATCATACTTCTGATCTGCAATCTGAAAATCGTTTATCAGAAAACCAAGATTCTCTTTTGCTCTCAAACCCATCTCACCGGCTGTCCGCAGCAAAAGATCGTCTCGGATGCTCCCTGCATTCCTGTATAAAAGTGATCTCAGCTCAGGGGTCAAATACTTAACAACGTTTCGTCTTTTAACATTTCCACGAGCAAGCGGCTTCAAATCAGGCCGAATGTAAAGACGCTTCAAATTGGTCAATCCAATGCTTGTCAGATAGTTATAATAGGCATTCAGCGCCATCAAGTGCTGATTGATAGCTATTTCGCTCGTTCTACGCTCAAGAAGAAGGTAATCATTGAGGTATGAATTGATAATTTCGGTGGGCAAGTTGTGATGCGTGTCTATCGAAATATGCTTGCTACCTTTCCCGTAATTATCGACCCATTGTAGAAAGGAAAAGATCCTGTAAATAATAATATCGACAGTGGTGGCGTCGACGGTAAGTTCCGTCAGACTCGTCGACAAGAAGCCCGATTCATCAGCCTTGCTAACGACGCTTAAGACCGTTTTCCGTCGACAAAGCATGTGGCTAAAAAAACAAGGAAGGAGGACGAGACTCAAGTCGTCCTTGGTGAATAGCGAGCAATCATGCTTCTCAGATCGAAATCTATGCATACAAAAATAGTCGAACAGAGGGTGAGCCCATAATGGCAACATCTTTGGAAGCAACATACAAATATTTTTCATGAACGTGGGGGGAGTAGTTCATTACCTGAACCACTACAACCTGTTCGGAGGTGGTTACCTGGAGGGTTGCCAGCTGGGTTTTGCCGCGATTGAAGCAATAGGCCGGGGCAGGGCCTAGATCAGGCCGGTACTGCGAAGCACGAAGACTCCCAGAGTGACAGTAATGCTTGCCAGAAGGGTCGTCAGGGCGATGATATTAGCCGCCAACCGGTCATTACCGCCCAGCGCCTTCACCATCACGAAACTGGCGGCCGCCGTCGGGCTGGCGAAGAACAGGAACATCAGGCCCAGCTCCGAACCCCGAAAACCGGCCAGCCACGCTGCGGCGGTGCAAAGCGCCGGTAGTATCACCATCTTGAACAGGCTGGAACCCAAGGCTGTTTTGCTGTCACTCCGGATGGCGCTCAGGGATACGGTTGCGCCGATGCAAAGCAGCGCCAGGGGCAGCGTGAGTGAGGCAAAGTAATCGCCGCTGGTCATGACCCAGCCCGGCAGTGAGATATCCAGGGCAGCGAAGGGAATCGCCACGAAGACTGCCAGGATGAGCGGGTTGCGGATGATGTCGTGGAAGATCTTCGTCCAGTCCGTTGTTTGCCCCGGTTGGTAGGCCACCAGCACGATCACCGACAGTATGTTGTAGGAGATGATCACCAGGCCAAGCAGGATGCCACCTGCCGACAGGCCGAAGTCTCCGTAGAGATTGGCGGCGAGCGCCAGGCCGACGATACCGCAGTTACCCCGAAACGCGCCCTGCACGTAAACGCCACGATCCTCCCGAACCACACGCCAGCGGGCCCAGAGCCAGGTGATGGCGAAACTCCCCAGAGTCGCGACCAGGTAGAAGACCAAAAGGCCGGGATTGAACGCGGTATCCAGATCGGCCCGGATGATGCTCAAGAATACCAGGGTCGGTAGGGTGGCCTTGAACACCAGCGCCGAAGCAGTATTCACAAACGCGTTATCGATCCAGCCGATCCGGCGAAGTCCCAGGCCGATAAAGACCATGGCAAACACGGGCAGTGTCGTTTCCATGGTTTGCAGGAACAGATCGATCAGGTTCATCAAGAGTGGCCGTCGGGTCGAGGAGAGTGACTGGGTTCACCTGAATTATAAGCGGGGAGAAAGCTAGGATGCTATGGGAATACCACGAAGGTATGGGGCGGAGAGGGGGAGTGCCGTAAAAAAAACAGGGCCCCGAGGGGCCCTGATCACTTTCAGGCTTTCAGTTGGTCGCCAACGGGCAGGCGCCGGATGCGTTTGCCGGTTGCGGCATAGATCGCATTGCACAATGCCGGCGCTACCGGAGGCAGGCCTGGCTCACCAACACCACCCATGGCCTCATCCGGGTTGTCGACCAGGTGAACCCGCAGGGTTTTGGGTGCATCCGGCATGCGCGGGATCAGGTACTTGTCGAAGTTACCCTGCTGCGCCACACCGTCTTCGAATGTCACCTCGCTTTGCAGCGCGATGCCAATGCCCATCACTATGGCGCCTTCCAGCTGGGAGCGAATCCGCTCCGGGTTGGCCTGCGGGCCGCAATCGAAGGCAATGTCTGCCCGATGGATGGTGAGCTCGCCCTGATCATCGACTTCCACATCAAAGACAATCGCGGTGTACGATACGAAGCTGTGGTGGAAGGCGAGGCCCAACCCCCGATTCTTGCCGGTGGATTTACCCCAGTCTGCCTCCCTGGTTACCCGCTCGATTACGTTACGCATGCGCCCGATGTCGATAGGGTAGAGATCCGGGTCTTCGCCATAATTCCAGCCATCGCCCACGGTGAGATTGTGGATCTCCCGGTCCGGGCCGAGCAGGTCCAGCACGTAGTCGCGATGGTCCTTGCCGGCGGCTACAGC
The DNA here is from genome assembly GCF_900112835.1 of Marinobacter sp. DSM 26671. Taxonomy (NCBI): domain Bacteria; kingdom Pseudomonadati; phylum Pseudomonadota; class Gammaproteobacteria; order Pseudomonadales; family Marinobacteraceae; genus Marinobacter; species Marinobacter sp. DSM 26671. Next base: position 17,518 of record NZ_FONF01000012.1, read on the forward strand.
CATCTCATGGGCAAAGCTCTGGATCGCCCAGGCATGGGGCAGGTTGTAGACCGAGCGGAACCAGCCGATTCGCACATGGGCGGGCGCAGGTGGATTCTCCAGCCTCAGGGCCGGCACCGAGAACGGCATGGTGTTGAAACCCATGCCCAGTTCGAATTCGCCCTTGTGTTTCGGGTCGGGCGCAAACAGCGAGCCAATACTGGGAGAGAGGGTCCGGTGCAGCCAGCCGGTGGCCTGCCCGTTGTTGTCCAGTCCCGCTTCGAGATAATCCACAGACACGGCGTGATAGTAGGCGTGGTGAATATCATCTTCCCGTGACCACTGCAGCCGGACCGGCCGACCTTTGAAGGCCTCGGCGATACTGGCCGCTTCAATGGCAAAATCCGGTTTGGACTTGCGACCAAAGCCACCGCCAAGCAGGGTAACGTGAACGGTCACGTTCTTCGCATCCAGGCCCAGTCGCCCGGCCACGGTATCGCGGGTCGCCTGCGGATTCTGAACGGGCGCCCATACCTCTGCCTTGCCGTCCTTGATCCGCACGGTCGCCACCGGGGGCTCCATGGGAGCCTGGGCCATGTGGGGCATGTAGTAGGTGGCGGAGACCCGCTCGCTAGCGTTTTCCAGAGCTGTGTCCAGATCGCCATGCTGACGGACGACCTTGCCAGGTTGCTGCGCCGCTTTCTCAAGGGATTCCCTGTAAGTGGCCGACGTATAGCTTGCGTTGTCGCCGGCAGGCTCCAGATTCCAGTCGATCTTCAGAGCCTTGCGACCCTCCATGGCGGCCCAGGTATTCGATGCCACCACGGCAATACCGCCGAGCGGGCTGAAGCCCGCCGGTTGGCCGGTGCCCTCAACCTTGAGTACCTTCTCAACACCGGGCACCTTGAGGGCCTCGGTGTCGTCGAAATCGCCAACAGTAGCCCCGTAAACCGGTGGACGGGCGATCACCGCATAGAGCAGGTCCTCGAAGGGAACATCAGCGCCATACACCGCCTTACCGGTGACAATATCCTCACCGTCGATGGCTTTAGGGTATGCGGACTTCAGCTCGCCGTTAATGAGGCCGGTTTCCTTGCCGACAAATCGCAGCTCATCGTCGCGCTTGAGTACCAGTGCATTGCGCCCGGGAACGTCGAGCTCCCGAGCCTTGGCTGCGAGTTCCCCAAAGCCGAGTTCCTTGCCGGAAGGTTTGTGAACGATGGTGTGTACGCCAGCTTGCACCTCGCTAACGGGAACGCCCCATTCGTTGGCGGCTGCCTGCTCCAGCATCTGCCTGGCAGCCGCTGCGGCGCGGCGCATGGGCTGGTACCAGTGGCGCATGCTGCGGGAACCGTCGGTGTTCTGGTTGCCGTATTTGCTGTGATCGCCTTCGGCCTGTTCGACTCTCACCTGATCCCAGTCAGCGCCCAGCTCGTCCGCACCGACCATCACCAGACTGGTCCGGATACCCTGGCCCATTTCGGACCGGTTGTTCACGATGGTGACAAGGCTATCCGCATCGATGTGGATGAATACGTTGGGGTCGTCCACCCAGCCGCCGGGCATTGCTCCGGCGCCAAATTGAGCCTGTTCATTGCCGCCCAGGGCGACATCCCAGCGGGCCGCAAGCACCAGGGCAGAGCCGCCAGCCAGGCCCATCAGGAAACGTCGGCGGCTGACGTTGGCGATCATCAAGTTGTCATCGGCGCTCATGCTTCACCCTCCTTGCCGGAAGCCCGTTCGATCGCTGCAAGGATCCGGTTGTAGGTGCCGCAACGACACAGGTTGCCTGCCATGGCATCAACAATCTCTCCGGTTTCAGGGTTCGGCGTCTTTTTAAGGAGGGCTGTGGCGTTCATGATCTGGCCACCCTGGCAGTAACCGCACTGGGCAACCCCGAGATCGAGCCAGGCCTGCTGGACCTTGCTGCCAACCGGGTCGTCGGCCATGGCTTCAATGGTGGTGATCTCGCCGCTGGCCGCAGAGACCGGTGTTACGCAGGAGCGGATTGCCGTTCCGTTCAGATGAACCGTGCAGGCGCCGCACTGGGACATACCGCATCCAAACTTGGTTCCCGTGAGGCCTACAACGTCGCGGATAACCCAGAGCAGGGGCATGTTGTCGGGAAGGTCGAGCTCATAACGCTCGCCGTTAATCGTGAGGGTAGCCATATCGTCCTCTCGTTTATGAGTATTGTGTCTCCTTAACTGTAGCCCTACGAACAGAGAAGGCAAAAAGAGCAAACTGAATGAAAGGTAATGAAATCGCTTGCGTGGACGCCTCGGGCCTGGGCTATAGTAGGCTCCGGAAACATGAGAAGAAGAGGATAAGGATGGACGCCGTTAATCCCACCCCCGAACAGTTGCAGAAAGTCCTGGTGGATACCCCGAAAGACCAGCCCGTGGTCATGCTGAATCTACTGCGCTTCCGCGATCAGGCCAATTACAAGGAAGAGGCGCCGGAGCGAACCGGCCGTGAAGCCTACTCGCTGTATATGGAAGAGGCTGCTGCCTGCGTAAGATCGGTAGGCGCGGATGTCATCTGGTCCGGGCGCAGCGTTGGTTCGCTGATTGCGCCCCCGGATGAATCCTGGGATCAGGTACTGCTGGTCCGCTACCCGTCAATCGACGCCTTCATGGCCATGATCGAAAGCCCGGAATACAGAGGCGTGGTCAAGCATCGAACCGCCGCCCTGCAGGATTCCCGGCTGGTCGCCAATCTCGAAAACCGGATGTAGGCAGAGCCGGGTCAGAGCCCGGCTTGCTGGATGGCCATGTAGCTGATTGTGCCCGCAGCAATGGAGAGCAGGGCATTGCGGCGCCACAGGTGAATAATGACCACCAGGACGCCTGGAAGCAGGGCGTCGAATCCCATCCATGAACCGGACCAGTCCGCCGAACGCTGCAGGAATACCGTCGCCAGCAATGCCATAACCGCCGCAGGCAAGTAGCGCCCAAGATGGCGGACCAACGGGTGTTCCGTATGCCTCTCGAAAAACAGGAAGGGAATCACCCGTGTGGCAAAGGTTGCAATGGCAGCTACCGCTATGAATGCTGCCAGATAGCCGGATTCACCCATGGTTGCTCTCCTTGTGCGGCGTCTGCCCGCGACTTTTCCGGTATTCCAGCAAGAGCACGGCGGTGACCAGCGCTATGGCGCCAATCAACTGGTGCGCCGGCGGCAGAATCAGCATGGCGACGCCCGCTGCAGCCGCTCCCAGCCAGATCGGGAAACCTTCTCCCAATGATTTGAATTGCTCCAGAGCCAGAACAATGAACAGAGCCACCAGCGCGAACTCGATGCCGGTGCTGTCAAATGCGACGTTGTCGCCAAGCAGTGCGCCGATCGCGCATCCTGCCACCCAGTAACACTGGTTGAAGCCGGTAATCCGGAAATCCACCTCCTGTTCATGAGCCCGATCAGTTCCCCTTGGGCGACTGGTGAGCAGGGAATAGGTTTCATCCGTTAATCCGAAAATCAGGTAGAGCTTGCGCCAGCCCGCCCCCTTGAACTGGCCCAGCAGTGAAAGCCCGTAGAACAGATGGCGGGCGTTCAGAACAAACATCGCGATGAATACTTCCAGCAGGCCGGCATTTACGGCCAGAAGGCTCACGGCCAGTATCTGGCCAGCTCCGGCGTAAATAACAATGCCCATCAACGGCGCCGCCCACCAGGCGTAGTCGAGCTGGGTTGTAAACAGCACGCCGAAAGCCATGCCCAGCGGCAGGTAGCCGAACAAGATGGGTAAAGTGAGTCTGAAAACGGACTGGTTCATTAGCATCCAAACGGTCAGAAAGCGGCGATCATAGAGAATCGGTGGAGTTTTTTGAAGTGGCTAACAGCACTCTCGGGCGTGAGAGCTGAATAGCTGGCGCATTGGGTGCAATAAAAGTGTCATAAAATCGGCATACCATTCGCGGCATAGCCCGCTGTTGGAGTTGTCATGTTCGGCACAGTAAGAACCCGAATCCTGTTTTTCGCCTTTCTCTCAGTCTCTGCCCTTGCTGGGCTCGCCGCGCTCTCCTGGAGCATTATCCTGAAAGCGGAAGACGCCTCCAAAACCCTGATCCAGACAAACCTGAACCAGGCATGGCTGCTGGCGGATCTGGAGCAAGACCACCGGCATTTGCAGGACCTCGCCTATAAGATCAAGGCCCAGCTTATGCTGTGGGATGAAATCGAGACCGAGTTCAGCCGACTTGAAGCCGCCCTGCCGGCGCATTGGCAGAACCTGGAGGCGGAGCCAGGGCTGACCGGTTGGGCGGAAAACCATCGGGAGGACTTCCAGCGGGTACTGGCGCTTATAGCCCGAATGAAAGAGGGCATTGCTGAGAAAAGCTATTATCGTGTCGGCCAGGTGGTGGATTTCGATCTTTTCCCGGCCATGGAGCCGATGCTCGAAGCCATTGCCGAGCGCCAGTTTCAGAGTCGAACATCCGTATCCGAGGGTGCCGACGAGTTGCTGTCGTTCCTGGCTGGCCAGCAGAACTTTCTGATTGTGGGTTCCGTGTCCTTCCTGCTTATCGTTATCGCCATGACCTGGTGGCTGAGGCAGTCGGTGATTCTGCGATTGCAGAGTATGGAAAGCGACCTGGTTGCCATGGAGAAAAACGCCGACCTCACGCGGGTGCCTGTCTTGCAGGGGCAGGACGAGGTGGCCGGAGTCGCAAAGGCACTGGGCGGCCTGGTCTCCCGGTTCGAGCATTTTATTGCAGACATCCGCCAGGCCGCCGGTGGTCTGGATGAGCGTTCCGGTGCTCTGGATAACGGGGCCGAGTCTCTGCAGGCAGCATCCGAGCAGACCCGGAAGCAGATCCGCGATGTCAGCCAGTCCATGGCCGCCATCGCCGACCAGGCCTCCGCCATTGAGCGGGCCACGGACGAGTCCGGCCGCACGGTGAAATCGGCGGTGGCGGCCAATGAAGAAGTGCAGACCCGACTCACCACCAGCGAGGGCGCTGCGGAACATACGGTGGATGTCATTTCGCGCGTTTCAGGATCCATTCATGCCCTTAACGAATCCACGGGTAAGATTGAGCAGGTCATCGGGGTAATTGCCGACATCGCCGAGCAGACCAATTTGCTGGCGCTGAACGCTGCTATCGAGGCGGCCCGCGCAGGGGAACATGGACGTGGTTTTGCGGTGGTGGCCGATGAGGTTCGGACTCTGTCTCGTCGCACTTCCGACTCTACCCGGGATATTTCCCAGTGGGTTCAGGACCTTGTATCCGGCGTAAGCAGCGTCGATGGGCTGCTGGAGGAGATGCGCAATGCGGGCAGCAGCAACCGCGAGCACCTGGCTGCACTGAAGGGGCACCTTCAATCCCTGCAGGGCCAGTTCGTGGATCTTGAGAAACACAGTGCCGAGATCAGCTCTGCCGTTGCGTTGCAACGGGACGAGATCGGCCGGGTAGGCCGCCGTTCAACAGCACTCGACGAAAGCGCCGATTTCCTTATCGAAGCCGTCGAGCAAACCCGAACCATCAGTGATGCCCTCAGGCAGGAATCGGTTTCCATGCGACAATTGATCGCACGCTTTCGAACGGCCGAAGAAACTGCCTGATCACAGATTGTTTGCCCGGAACCCCTCTCCGGGCTTCTACCTCAGCGCTATTACTCTTACCATGGAGGTTGCGCAGGAGGTAGTATGACTGACAGTACCGAAAACCAGCCAGAGCAAGACCCCAGACAGGAAAAGTTCATCGTTGACACGGAGTTGCTGAGCGAAGACCAGCTTCAGGGCCTGGTGGAAGAATACTGCACCCGCTACCACGGGCTGAACGATACCGAAAACCCCATGGGTGAGCAGAGCCGGGTGATGTCTGCTGTGCGTCGGGGCGATCTGGTGGTGTGGTTCGACCCGGTGGAGAACACAGCCGGCCTGGGTGTGCCGGGTTAGGCGTCAGGTGTGTCACGGTATTTGTGTTTGCACCTACCCGGGGCCGGAACTAAACGTTACAATCGCGCTGTTTTCCCGAAAGCCGTGTGCGAGGTGAATTTTGATCAGGGTACTGGTTGTAGATGACCATGAGTTGGTGAGGTCCGGTATTACCCGGATGCTGGCCGACAACCCGGACATTGAAGTCATCGGGCAGGCGTCATCCGGAGAGGATGCCATCGATTTCGTCCGCCAGCAGCGGCCGGACATTGTACTGATGGATATCCGAATGCCGGGCATCGGGGGCCTAGAGGCAACCCGTCGTATCCTCCGCATTGATGATTCCATTCGGGTGATTGTAGTAACCGCCTGCGCCGACGATCCCTATCCGACCCGCGTCATGCAAAGCGGCGCCACCGCCTACATCACCAAAGGCGCTGATATCAAAGAGATGGTCCGCGCTATCCGCATGGCCCACACCGGGCAGCGTTACATCAGCCCGGAAATTGCCCAGAAAATGGCCCTGAAACAGCTGGGCGGCGGTGATCGCGATGAAGACGGCGAACTGTCGATGTTCGATCGGCTTTCCGAGCGGGAAATGCAGATTGCCATGATGGTGGTGGATTGCCAGAAGGTGCAGGACATCTCGGACAAGCTGTGCCTGAGCCCGAAAACGGTGAACAGCTATCGCTACCGGATCTTCGAGAAACTGGAAATCTCCAGTGATGTTGAATTGGCCCTGATGGCGGTGCGGCTCGGGTTGCTTGATGCCGACAAGGTCTGACCCTGAAAGCACCCACATCGGGGAGTTTGACAGCAAGAACTTCCTGAAACAGTTGACCGAGCGGCCCGGCGTCTACCGAATGTACGACGAGGGTGGCTCGGTTCTTTACGTGGGCAAGGCCCGCAACCTGAAAAAACGGGTTGGCAGCTACTTCCGCAAGACCGGCCTGGCACCGAAAACGGAAGCTCTGGTCAGCAAGATTGCCTCTATCGAGGTGACGATTACCGGCAGTGAGACCGAGGCACTGCTGCTCGAACAGAACCTGATCAAATCGTTACGGCCGCCCTATAACATCCTGCTCCGTGACGATAAATCCTATCCCTATATCTATCTGTCCTCCCACAGCGATTACCCCTCGCTGACGTTTCGTCGTGGGCGAACCAAAAAGGGTGGCGGTACCTGGTTCGGGCCGTTTCCAAGCTCCGGGGCGGTCAAGGAAAGTCTTAATGTACTACAGAAGATTTTCCGCATAAGAAACTGTAGTGAAAGCTTTTTCAGGAACCGAACCAGACCTTGCCTGCAATACCAGATCAACCGTTGTACCGCACCTTGTGTGGGCTATATCACACCCGAGGAATATCACCAGGACATCCGCCACGCCACCATGTTTCTGGAAGGCAAGAACCCTGCGATCCTCCACGATCTGATGAACGCCATGGAGGCCGCTTCCAAGAACCTGGAGTTCGAGAAAGCGGCGGCCTATCGCGACCAGATCAATCATCTGCGCCATGTCCAGGAACAGCAGTCGGTAGACGGTGAGGGCGGCGATGCGGATGTCATCGCAATTGCCCAGGACGCGGGTATCGTCTGCATCGTAGTGATCATCGTGCGCGGTGGCCGTGTGCTCGGCACCAAGGACTACTTCCCTCGCTACTCCATCGAGCAGACCGAGGGCGAACTGCTCAGTGCCTTCCTCGGGCAGTACTATTTCGGCGGCAACACCCGGCGGGAGATTCCGCGGGATATCCTGGTGCCGGTTGAGGTGGAAGGCCAGGAATTGTTGGCCCAGGCCCTCAGCGAGTCTGCAAACCGGGAAACCCGGATTCGGGGCAATGTTCGCGGTGAACGCCGCCGGTGGCTGGAACTGGCCATGACCAACGCCCGCCAGACCCTGCTCACTCACCTGGCGAGCAAGGAGACCGTATACCGGCGCCTGCTGGCCCTGAGGGATCTTCTGGAGCTGTCGGAGACGCCGTCACGCATGGAGTGTTTCGATATCAGCCACAGCCACGGGGAAAATACCGTCGCATCCTGCGTGGTTTTCGATGAGAATGGCCCCGTGAAGAGTGATTACCGCCTGTACAATATCGAGGGGGTTACGGCCGGCGATGATTACGCCGCCATGCGCCAGGTGCTTTCCCGTCGCTACAAGCGGATGGTGGCCGGCGAGGGCAAACGCCCGGATCTGGTCTTCATAGACGGTGGTAAGGGGCAGTTGAATATTGCCCGGGAAGTTTTTGATGAACTAGAGATTTCCGATATCCCGCTGATCGGTGTCGCCAAGGGCGTGACCCGTCGTGCAGGCATGGAGCAGCTTATTGATGCGATGACCGGGGATGTGTTCCGGGTGCCGGCAGATTCGCCAGCGCTGCACCTGATCCAGCATATCCGGGATGAGTCCCACCGTTTTGCTATTACCGGGCACAGGGCCCGGAGGGACAAAAAGCGCCGGCAGTCTACACTGGAAGGCATTGAGGGCGTGGGGCCGAAGAAGCGTCGCGACCTGATTCGATATTTTGGCGGAATACAGGAACTCCGCAAGGCCGGGGTTGATGAGATGACCAAAGTGCAGGGCATCAGCAAATCACTGGCCGAAACCATATACGCAGCATTGCACGACGAGTAAGGACAGCATGAATTTACCAAACATCCTCACCCTTTCCCGCATCATCATGATCCCGGTGTTCGTGGTGATTTTCTATCTTCCGGTGGGGTGGAGCTACCTCGTCAGCGCGTCGATTTTCGGCTTGGCGGCGGCCACGGACTGGCTGGACGGTTACCTGGCGCGAAAACTCGACCAGAGCACCCCCTTCGGCGCCTTCCTGGACCCGGTCGCAGACAAGCTCATGGTAGCCGTTGCGCTGGCTGTGCTGATCGAGGAGCACTCGGCGATTCTGCTGACGATTCCGGCCACCGTTATTATCGGCCGTGAGATTGTCATTTCCGCCTTGCGGGAGTGGATGGCGGAAATTGGCAGCCGCAACAGTGTGGCGGTTTCCTTCATCGGCAAGATCAAGACCACCGCGCAGATGTGCGCGATTGTGGGTCTTCTGGCATTTCCTCCCGGTGTACTCTGGGCCAATGTCGCCCTGGCGTTGCTCTATATCGCCGCGATTCTCACCCTCTGGTCCATGGGCCTCTACCTCAAGGCTGCCTGGGCGGATCTGTTTCCGGAGAAGGCCTCAGGCGAGACGGATACTCACACCTCGTAGCCCATTCAATCACCCTGGCGGCCAGGTCGCTGCCAGCGGTTCCGAAGGCCTCAACAATCTGGTCAACCGATGTGCCTGATGCCGGCTCCACAACCCGTTCAGTGCGAGTGCACAGGCTGGCCCTCGAACGGTTGTGAACCATCTGCAGGTGCAGCTCGATAACCACCTGCGGACCGGATTCCGGGGTTTCCGAATGAAACGCCGAGAGTTCGGTGACCAGGGTCAATTCAGCCTGCGCCGGGTTGGTATCAGTAATCACGTTCGTGTAGGCGCCACTCTGACGAAGGCTGTTGACCAGCGTATCCCGGACCACCACCGGTGCCGTGTCCCGCCAGCGGGTCCCCTCGTAGGCCCGGAACTCCTGAGGCGTGGGTTTCGCCAGGATCAGCGACCCGTTAAAAGGCTCTGAGGCGTAGGGTGTATCAACACGAAGGGAGGCCTGAATCCGTTGCTCTGCCGCTGGCACCGTCTGGACCGCGGCCAGGTCCATAACCCTCGGTGGCTCCGGGTTCGGAAACACCGTACAGCCACTGGCAACGACAGCACCGAGAAGAAGTGTCAGGTTTCTGATTGACCCCAATGTCACTGTGCCATCTCCTTCATGGTTTCATTGCCGAACAGGGTGCCAGTCGGATCCTGCTCCAGGCGATGAGTAAACTGGTTCAGGCTCCGCAGGGTTGCCCTCAGCTCCCGCAGCGCGGGTGCGAGCTCTCCCATGCCCTGGAGCCCGGCATCCATTGCCCCCTGGTTGTTACGGGTCAGCTCATCAATCCGCGCCATGGTGCTGGTGATAACCGCAAGGGCCTGGTCCATGGATTCCAGAACCCGCTGGCCATCGTTTTGCAGCAGTTCGTTGGCGTTATCCGAGACATTGGACACCTTGATGGCCGCTTCCTCGGCGCGAATGGCAGCGGCATCGAATTGTTCGAGCAGGGCGATCAGCTGGTCGCGACGGTCGAGCAGGGCGTCTGTGGCTTCCCGTGTGTTTTCCAGGATGGCCGATGCATTGTCGATGTTGTCAGCCGATAACAGCGCCGTCGCGCTGGTAAGCAGCTGGTCGGCTTTGGCCAGGAGTTGCTCGCCGTTGGAAAGCAGGCTGGTGAACGCCGAGGGCTCGGCAATGATCACCGGCGGGTTGTCCTCGTCACCTTTCAACGCGGGGTTGTCGGGGCTTCCACCGCTGAACTGGACGCTCATGCTGCCGGTGATATTGGCGAGCACCAGGCCGGCTTTCGTGTTCTCCCGAATGGGAACCGACTGATCCACCCGAACCAGAACCCGCACATGCCCAGGATTGTCCGGGTCCAACCTCAGCTCCACCACATCGCCGATCTGAACGCCGCTGTAGAGCACAGGGTTGCCTTCGGACAGGCCGCCGACGGCGTGGTCGAACACGATCTCGTAGTAGCCCCATTCCCGATCGGCGGAGGATTTCGCCAGCCACAGAGAAAAGATCAAGGCGGCGGCAAAGGCCAGGATGGTAAACAGGCCAATGATCAGGTGGTGGGCCCTCGGCTCCATGGTTACTGCTCCTGATTCCGTTTTTCCAGATGATCCCTGAATGCGTAACTCGCTGCCCGGCCACGGGGCCCGTTAAAGTAGTCCTGGACCCAATCGTCCTTCGTGGCCGCAACCTTCTCCAGCGTATCAGCTACCAGCACCTTGCGCTGTGACAGTACCGCAACCCGGTCACAGGTTGAGTAGAGGGTGTCCAGATCATGGGTGACCAGAAATACCGTCAGACCCAGCGCGTCCCGCAGCGTGACGATGAGTCTGTCGAAGGCGGCGGCGCCAATCGGATCCAGCCCAGCGGTGGGCTCATCCAGGAACAGTATCTCAGGATCAAGGGCCAGGGCCCGTGCCAGGCTTGCGCGTTTTACCATACCGCCAGAAAGTTCGGACGGATACCGAACCGCTGCGTCAGGCGGTAATCCGGTCAGCGCCAGCTTCATGCGCGCCAGTTTTTCCGCTTCGGGCCGTTTCAGGCCCGCGTGTTCGATCAGCGGAACGGCGATATTCTCCTGCAGGTTCAGGGACGTAAACAGGGCGCCACCCTGGAACAGCACACCGAAGCGTTGCTCTATGCGCGAACGCGCCCTTGCCGAAAGCTGGATAAGATCCTCGCCAAACACCCGGATGTGGCCAGAGGCTGGTGTATTCAGGCCGACGATGCTGCGCAAAAGTACCGTCTTGCCAGTGCCCGAACCGCCGACCACGCCCAGAATTTCACCACGCAGCAGATCCAGGTCCAGGTCCTCGTGCACAATGTGATCGCCAAAGCGGTTGCACAGGTCCCGCACCTCGATGACCGGCTCATGTCTTGTTTGACCATTCGGAGACGCCGCCATATCCGCCATGATCACCAGCCCATTTCCATAAAGAATAGTGCAGCAATGGAATCCAGCAGAATCACCATGAAGATCGACTGAACCACGCTGGAGGTGGTGTGCTCACCCACCGATTGGGCACTGCCCGCCACCTTGAAGCCTTCCAGGCAGCCAATCACGGCAATCAGGAAGGCAAAGATCGGCGCCTTAACAATGCCCACAACGAAATGCTGAAGGGCGATGTCCCGCTCAACGATGGCCATGAACTGCGTCGGCGTTATATCCAGCACCAGCGCGCAGACCATGGCGCCGCCCACCATACCCGAGATCATGCCCACGAAGGTTAGAATGGGCAGGCTCACCATCATGGCCATTACCCGGGGCAGCACCAGCAGTTCGATGGGGTTCAGGCCCAGGGTACGGATGGCATCCAGCTCCTCGTTAACCTTCATGGCGCCAATGTGGGCGGTGAACGCGCTGGCGGTTCGGCCCGCCAGAAGGATCGCGGCCAGAAGCACCCCGAATTCCCGCAGGAAGGAGAACGCCACCAGGTTCACCGTGTAAATGGTGGCGCCGAAATCGTCCAGCACGGTTGCACCCAGAAAAGCCACCACAGCGCCCACCAGAAACGTCAGCAGTGCCACGATGGGCAGGGCATTCAGGCCGGTGTCATGAACCGCAGCCACAAAGGGCGTCATCCGCCACCGCCAGGGCCGGGGAAGGTTCCAGGCCAGGGTGCCGAGCGTCTGGCCAATAAAGCCCACAAGGATCCACAAAAGCCGGAAGATGCTCTCCACCTTCTGGCCGGTTCCGGTCACAAAGCTCCAAACGAGGGAAGGCGCGCGCCGATCCGTCTCGGGCTGATTTTTCATGGCCTCGCAGACAGCAGCGATCAGGGCGGATGTTTCCCGGGGCAATTCGCTATCGGCCGAGGCGGCTTCGAGCAAACGCTCTGGGCCGATCAGGGTGGCCAGTTGTGAGGCTCCGGCGGTATCAATCCGCGTCAGCCCCGAGAGGTCGATCGACAGTTTACTCATATCCCTGGGTGACATTGACGACGCCAGGGACGCCAGAGACCGGTAATGGCTCAACAGCCAGTCGCCGTTAACACTCAGAGTGCCGGCTTCAACGGTGACGGATCCGGGGCTGGACGTCGGTTGTTGTGGATCGGTCTGCTCGGATGAATCAGGACTGGGCACGTTCTGTCGAATCCCTGAGTGATGTTGCCTGCCAATCCCTAGCTTAAAGAGTGCGGGGGATCTCTGCCAGTGACGAAGGTGCATGTTTGCATGCTGCCGCGCAATTGGCCAAACTTTGCCCACAATCTCCAGTAAAACAAAAACTTGATAAAAAACTATTGACGCCCGAACGGTAATCCGTAGAATACGCAGCCGTTGACGAGGCAATGCCCCGGAAACAAAGAGCGGGAATAGCTCAGTTGGTAGAGCACAACCTTGCCAAGGTTGGGGTCGCGAGTTCGAATCTCGTTTCCCGCTCCAATTTCAAGTCTCTCATTGCCCACCTGAGAGCACAAAGATCCGATCCCTTCGATCTTTTCCGGCGCGGTGGCAGAGTGGTTATGCAGCGGACTGCAACTCCGTGTACGCCGGTTCGATTCCGACCCGCGCCTCCAATTTATTTCCGTGTTGTTACAGCAGGTTAAGTAGACTCAGCTTCCTGCCTATAGTGCTCAGCTGCGATTTGAGGCAAGGCGCGCGTCTATGCCAAAAAAAACGGCCGCGTTCAGCAACGCTTCGTCCTCACTGATCAAACAAGCCTGATTAGACTCCGCGCAGGCCAGGTGGAGTGCATCCAGTGTCCTCAGACTTGTCTTTCGTGTCCCGATCCAATGCCCGGCTCGACGGTAATGGTCTGATTCAATAGAGCAGAGGGTGAAGCGGCCGTGGCTGACATCATCATGGAGGGCACTTTCGATGCGATTTGCCTGGGGCTCACTAAGCTCCCCCATGCGAACCCAACGGGCCAAAGCACTTGCAACTTCCACTTCTGTTAAATGACTGATCAGAACTGGCTTGGTCTGCAATTCAAGCAAGGCTTGAATGCTATCGCTAGCATGCTCTTGGCGGTAGTAGGGTAGAACGGCACTGGTGTCGAAGTAGTACATCAATAGCGCTCTTCGTCTCTGAGCTCTCGCACCGTCTTTGCAGAACTTTCTCGAGAAGGCGGTAGCGAAGCTCTTAGCCCTGAACGATCCAGAAACTGAATAGTTTCCGGATAGGCTGCCGTCAGGCGCGCTGCTGGTTTACCATGGCGAAGGATAACAATCTCTTCTCCAGCGGCTACCGCGTCTAATAGATTGGAAAGCTTTTCCCGCGTTTCCCGGACATTAATGGTCTGCATGCTTTCTCCTTCTTTTGTGTACACGTGCAGTGTACACCGATAGAGTTTTGGCTTGCAATTCAACGCCGAAGAATCGTTAAAACCTGATACATGTGAGCACTGCGCAAGATCTTGAGCGCGTTGGACTATTTTGTTGATGTTATTCTGCGGAGCGATCGACCCAGTCTCCAATGGCCCTATGAACAACACAGACCGGCAGAAACTCTTGCTCCAGCCGGCCCCGGTCTGCCTGTCTCAGACGTTGGTAAAGCTTAGCCTCGCTTCCGGTCAATCCTGGCGGAGTGATCGAGGGGGCAGGCTGTGGTTCTTCAACACCACTTGCGTCGGCGAACGTGTCGAAGGTAATCCTGTCCATCAGCAGTGGTGTGAGAAGCGGGAGGTGTTTCCGGGCGCTGGCCAGCATGGTCAGCCCCCAGGTATCGATGTCGCCCCAATAGGCGGTCGCCCGATCTTTCAGCCATGTTGCGTTGAGCCAGGACAGGTTCAGGCCCGACCCAAGTACCGAGACCGTACCGGAGACCCTGGGCAACTGGTGAAGGCAGCGTTCGTTTTCAACCAGTATCAACCGTTCGCCAGGTAAAGGCGTGCTTTGGAGTTCGTGGGCCCGGACCCGCATTTGCGTGAAGGGCAACAACGAGCCATCAAGGTCGGCGACCAGTAACCAGTGGTGGCCGTCGTCTTCAGCGCCCAGAAAGGCTTCCAGCCCGGTTTCGCTGGCCTGGCCGTCGAACAGAATGTCCAGCATCAGCGTTACAAGCTGGCGGTTGCGCTCGAAGAACTTGCTGTCGGTGCCGGCAATAGACAGTGCCCTGAGGGGTTTTCCTTCGGCGCAGCCTGGCTGGAGCTGAAGGGCAACCTTGCCGCTGCGAATAACGTCGCTTTCCGGCTTATCCATGACCAGGCTGCGCCGGCGTATGATCAGTGAGTGAAATCGCGGGTCCAGAACAGAGGCGAGACGGCTGAGTGTGTCGTATTCCCGCCTGACTTCACTGCTGCCTGCGGCCTGCACCCACTGGCTGGGAGTGTCCAGTGTCCAGTGGGTGGGAATGTCGATGGCTTCGCTGGTGCTCTTGAAGCGGACCAGCTGCCACTGGACCTGCCCGGTGGTGACCTCCCGCCATTGCCGCAGGTGTTCTCGTACCTGTGTGACCTTCTCCCGTACCGTCGCGCCCGTGGGCTTGCCGATGGGGAGGGTTAATGGCCAGCCCTGAGGCCGGAGCAGGCGCTGTTCGCGCAGGTCCGCGTTCTGCCATTGGCGGGCCAGGCGGCTTGCCAGTTCAGCCGGGGATTTCATGGGCTTTCCGGGTCATTTTCTCCGCGTGGGCCTCCAGTTCTTCCCAGCTCAGTGAGGTAAGGGTGGCCCGCAGGTCCTTGCGGTGAACCAGGATGGCAGAGCTGGTGTGGGCCCGTAGCAGTCGCATCTCTTTGTTGGGCGTGACGAACAGTGGGTGCAGGCCAAACTCGTTGAGAGCCGAGATGATGCGGCCGGCTACGGCGTGGGAGCTCTTGGAGAAGGCCTCGTCCAGCACGATGGTTCCGAACAGTGGCTGGGTGGCGCCGTCCGGACAAAGCGCATAGCTCAGGGAGGCGGTAAGAATGTAGCTGGCGATGATTTCCT
The DNA here is from genome assembly GCF_900112835.1 of Marinobacter sp. DSM 26671. Classification (NCBI taxonomy): domain Bacteria; kingdom Pseudomonadati; phylum Pseudomonadota; class Gammaproteobacteria; order Pseudomonadales; family Marinobacteraceae; genus Marinobacter; species Marinobacter sp. DSM 26671. Next base: position 32,897 of record NZ_FONF01000012.1, read on the forward strand.
TTTCGCCGCCGCTGCCCCCCTGGGAGCCGGTGCGAGTCTCGATCACCGAGCCGGACTCGCGTTCCAGCACCGAAACTTCGAACTGCAGCCGGTAGCGCGGGTCCAGCAGAGCCCGGGCACCCACGGTGCGCTTGTTGTCTGCCGCGTCCCGCAGCAAGGCCACCATGTTTTGCAGAGCCTTGAAATGGCTTTCGCCCTGGTCGCCTTTCAGGGCATCCGCCCGCAGCTGCCGTTGTGCGCGCTCCAACCTGCGGAGGGATTCATGGGTAACCCGGCGGGGCTCCAGGCGCAGGTAGCGGCCAGGCTGGAAGTCGACCCGCCGCAGTGTGGCGTTCAGATCGGCGATACGTTCTTCAATGATGGCCACCTGGTTCTGTATGTGAGCCAGCAGTTGGGTCACGCCCTGATCCGACGACTGGTTCAGATAGCTGAGGAATCGCTCCAGCTTTTGGGGAAGGGCTTCTTCCTCCAGTACCCGCAGGCGTTCCAGGTATTCCGGAATGTCCTGGATATTACTGCCGGTTTCAATCAGCGCCCCGGTATCAATGGTGAGCGCCTTTTCCATCAGTTGGGTCAGGCTGAGTTCAAAACTCTGGATCTGTTTGCCCAGCTTCCCAATGACTTTGTCCAGTTGCTCTCGCTGGTCCCGCTCCAGGGCTTCCAGTCGTTCGTACTGGTCCGCTTTCGGGGTGCGGAAGTGTCTGGTTGCCAGGCTTTGCTGGTCGTCTGTGAGGCCATCGCCAAGCCGGTCCAGCAGTTCTGTGCAGCGGTCCGTGGCCTGGTTGCGCTTTTCTTTCAGCAGGGCGAGGGCGGTTTCCTGGTTCGACAGCTGTTGTCGGCCTTCTTCTAGTTGCTGGCGAACCGCTTCAAATTCCCCCCGTGCTTTTTCCACATCCGAGTCCGGAGCGGTCAGTGCTTCCAGCCGGCTTTGCAGGGCATCGAGTTCACGTTGTGCGCTGGGCAGGTTGATGGTGCTGAACTCGGTTTCGCCCAGGAGTTCGTAAAGCCTTATCTGATCATTTGTGTCCCTGAGATTACGGCGGGCTGATTCGAGTTGCCGCCCCAGAGCGTCCGCTTTCTTACGGGTTTCGCTCAGTTCGTTGTTGAGCGCGGAGAGACGGTCACGGTTGTTGAAGCCGGTCATCCAGCCCTTGTCGAGCCGCTGGTTGTCCCGTTTTTCAAAATAGCCCTTCTTGCCGGACATCAGGCCCTGTTGGGTCATGCCATGGGGTGTCTGGCGCAGGGTTTCGGGAGAGTCCACGCAGTGTCGGTCGATTTCGGCCAACAATTGTTTCAGGGCTTCCCGGTGAGGATGGTCCTTGAAGTTCAGCTTGCGGGTGAAGCCATCCTTCATGAACTGTGCCGTGGCCTGGGGTGCCTGGGCTTCCAGCAGTCGCACATGAAGGCGGTTGTCACGGCTGTTGACCCTGTCCAGGGCCGATTGCATGGCGGCCGGTGGCACGAGCAGGCGCAGGCGGTGCCCGCCGATAGCCCGTTCAATGGCGCCACGCCAGTCACGTTCTTCGGCTTTGACTTCCACCAGTTCTGCCACGAACGGCAGAATGCTTTCGTCCAGGTTCAGGTCCTGGGCCAGTTCGCTGCGGAATTCCTGGTAACGTCCGTCGATGTTGGACCCGGGCCGGGCCTTGATGCGGTCGATTTCTTCGGTGATTTCCGTCAGGGTTTCATTGAGCTTACCGTGACGAAAACGCAGGTCGAGCAGGAATTCGTCCTGAGTGTCCGCAAGTTCGGACAGTTCGGCCAGCTTTGACTCACCGAGCTGGCGGTTCCGGGCCAGTGCTTCGGAGCTCAGTGTGCTGTCCAGGTCAAGCTTGCCGGTCAGGGTCTGGTAGTCCCTGGCGTGTCGGCCCCGTTCTCCTACCCAGCGCTTCTGTTGGGAGATCTGCTCCTTTAGCTGCTCTATGCTGGCACCACCGGCCTGCAGGTATATGTCTTTCAGGGTATCGGCTTTGCTGTTGAGTTGCTTAACATTGCTGCTCAATGACTCGAGGGTTTCTCTGCCCTTATCAAGCTGGCGTTCCAGGTCCTGTTTGCGGGTGCTCCACAGCTCGTAGCCGGTTTGTGCGAACCAGATCGGCAGGATGTCTTTCAATAACAGCTGCTGGTCAAGCTCTCTGGTGGCACTCTGGTGCTTTTCGTAGGTTTCCGCTATGGGTAGCAGCGACTGGTGTTGTTTTCGGGCGGTTTCCAGTTCGCTGTGGATCGCGGCCAGGTCGTCAAACTCACTGGCCACCTCTGCCGCCCGGTCGAACGCCGAGTGGTCATCCAGCACCAGTTCCCGGAAGATTTCGTCGATGCTGTTGAGCTGCTTCAGGCCCGCGGCGCGGTTGAGCAGAGTGAAGGCATTTTCCCCCACTTCAAAAAATCGCCGTACTTGGGCCAGGTAGGCTTTCTTACTGTCGTTGGCCTGTAAGCCTGGGTTATCCCCGGCGTGTTGCTTGAGCTCCCGGGCGCCACCCTCGTGGTGAATGGCCAGCCAGTTGTCCAGACTCTGGTCATCCCTTTCTGAAAACAGCCATAGGCGTTTCAGGTCGCTGGCGGCAGAGCTGCTGCCGTCGATCCAGAACAGCGCCCCGATGCGAATAGCGTTGTTACCGTTGGAGAAGCGGGCGCTCACGGCTGTTACGGTTTTACCAGCGCGTGCGATATGGCTGTTGTCGCCGGTATTGTTACCGGCACCGGATACGCCCCGAATATAGGAAATCAGGTCACGGTCGCTTTCATGGCCGCCAGTGGAGGCCAGGTTGTACCGGGGCTGGTGAGTCAACAGGGTCATCAACGCGTCCACCAGCGTGGTCTTGCCGCTGCCGGTGGGGCCGATAATGGCGGTGCCTTTCGGGTCGATCTCCGCGCAGTGCCGTCCACCGAAGGGCCCCCAGTTATACAGGTCCAGGTGGGTCAGGATATAGGCCGTGGGCGGCAGGATGTCAGCGGCAAAGAGGTCGGTCTGGGGCAGGCTCATACATCCTCTCCGTCAGCGTCTTGCGGGGCGGACTGGCCGGCCATTTGTCGGAAATGGTGGAGCAGGTTCTGCAGATTTTCCGGGTTCGCCAGGTGGGTGATGATAGGGCGAACGACCACCTGGTCGTTGGCGTCGATGTCCGAGACAATGCCGTGGCTCTTGAGGTTGTCCAGCAGGCTGCGCAGGCGTTTCTGGTCGCGGGTGTCGCTGCCGGTGTCGCCCAGGTACAGCTGCAGTTGGGGCAGTAGCTCATCCAGTTCCACAGTGGCTTCGCCGGCACCGAGACCGGTTTCCTGTTCGTGGGCGATAAAGTGCTGGCGTAGTATGGCCACCAGCAGGGACTGTTCCATGGTCAGACGCTGGCGGCGCACCAGGGGGTGGGACCACTCGTCGTCGTTTTCTTGGCCTTCGCTGAAGAGCCGGTCTGACACGACAAGGAAAGCCAGTCCACGTACGTCGTCCACTTTCAGGCGCAGGTCGAACGGTTCCAGGATCTGGTTGATCGCAGCGGTCTGGGTGGTGGCAACCTGGTAGAGGTTGGGCTTACGGTCTGCTTCCAGCAACCCGTATTTCAGCAGCTCCTGGGCGGTGGCTTTCACATTGCCGGGCGTGTAGTGGCTGGCCTCCGTCAGAGGCGTTTGCTGATCGACATGGGCCAGTGCCTCTGATGTCTGTTGCGGCTCGTCCCGGCCTTGTTGGTCGTCTGCCTGGCTTGTCAGGCGGTCAAAATAGTCAGACATGCGGGTTTACAGCTCCCAGTCGATGGCTTCTGCGTCTTGTCGGGTTAGCGCCAGTTGCGGCACGTGGAAGCGCAGCCGGTGTCCGTTGCTGTCGGTAATATCCACGGCTTCCCGGTCGTCGGTGATTTCCACCTCCGCCTCACGGGACATGGCCAGCCACAGGGCAATGGTTTCCAGGTCGTGAGTGGGCGGCAGGTGAGCCGCCAGGTCGCCGATGCTCATGGGGCGGTCGGTGACTTTCAGCAGTTCCAGGGTTTCCTGGTACAGGGCTTCCCGGTCAAGACCGTCAAATGCCCGCCAGAACTCTTCGTCGACGTCGTCGAGGTTGACGCCCTGATCGGTCAACTCGAGGCCTTGTGCCTGCTCTTCAGTGGCGGACTTGAATCTGAGCCGCTCAACCAGCGGCAGGCTGGAAACCGCCACGGCAATTGGCGGCAGAGGCGTGTCGCCTTTGCGGACCTTGTGGCTGGACCAGTCGATGTTAAGTGCGGTGTTCAGTATACCATTGAGCAGTTCGCCGACTCTGTGGTTCTCGGCGGCCAGCCCGGTTTTCAGGAACCCTTTGACGTCTTTTTCGCTGCGGGCCCGGGCGCGGATGACAGCAGCGGACTCCTGTATCAGCCGGATCACGAGCCAGCGCAATTCATCCTGTTGCTGTCGGGACAGGGCGTGGCGGGTTGCCGGATTCTTCAGGATGGTACGCAACCGGTGTTTCATGTTGTCCAGCTCGATGGAACGGCTAAGTTGCTCACTGAAGTTGTGGAATACCTTGCCCTCGGCGGTTTCCAGCAGGGTGTCGTGGCCGTCCAGCAAGCGGTCAACGATTTCGCCACGGTGATGCTGTTCGCTGACGATGGATTGGCGTAACTGACGGTCTGCGTCCCGATAGGAGTCCTCCACCCGGCGAAAGTCCGCTCGCAGACTGGTGGCAAGATTGTAGACTTCGCGGATGCCTTCTGCGGCTTCGGCCCCCTCCAGCACCTTGAATCGACCGGCTTCCACGTCGGCCATTTCGTGCTCCAGGTCTCTTATTTTGCGGCGTATATGGTCCGCACGGCTTTGGGCATTCGGGTTCAGACGGGTTTCCAGGTTTTCAATTTCCCGCTGTACCGTGGCGAGGCGAGAGGCGGTGGACGTCATGATCTTTTCATCGAGGCCCTCAACAAAGGCCAGGGCTTTTTGCAGGGCATCGGTGGCCATCAGCCGGCCGTCCCGTTCCACTATCAGCCCTTTGCGAATCCAGGAGCGTAGTTCTTTCCTGGCATCGGCTGCCGGGTCGTCGGGGGACAGCTTCAGGTCGTCGCTGTTGGCGTGTTCACGCAGGATATCCGTCAGCATTTGCTGGGCATCCTCGAACAGGATTTCTTCCCGGTTTGTTTCCATCAGTGCCTGCAGGCAACTAAGTACCAGGGGCCCGCGGGTGGCAGACAGAAGCTTCCAGGCCGGATGCTGGTGACGGGCCACCAGGTAGGAGCGGGTTCTCAGGTGGGTTTGTTCGTCCATCGGCAGTGTGCTTTTATCTGGTATCTGGATAACGGGTGGCAGCAAACAGGGCCTGATAATGGCATTTATATGGCGTTCATAATAGTACCGGTGTGATAGCGACCGTAACAACTTAATACCCATCAGACCACCACAGGGGCGGTTTCACCAGAGCGCTTTGTTATCCGGTGCCACCTTTATTCTCCAGGCCGACACCAGGCCGCCCTTGTCATTATCTACCCGGGTCACATACTCTGCTAGAGTCTGTGATTGAGGCAGGTGGTGAGCTGAGGTTGGGCACGGAGGGCATTCCCGTCGACTGGCTGGTGGTCATGCATCGCCTGCCAGAGACTGCGATGCTGGAAAAACAGATCAAGTCCTCAGCCGTGGAATACCAGCGCGTCACGGCGGCGGCCGACTTGCTTGCCCGTTTTTATCTGGATGCCGCAAGCGTCCGGCTCTCGGGGAACCAGTACCTGGAGCGCTTGCGGGAGGGCATCGACGATCACTACCAACAGTTGATTGATTACTCCCTTCCGGAGGACAGGGTCAAACGGGTCCGTGACCAGCAAATGACACTGATTGAAAAACACTCGGCGGTCTTTGCGGATCGCGCAAAGGCCGGCATCCTCGTTGAGGCCCATGGTGATTTGCGGCCGGAGCATGTCTGCCTGACCGAGCCACAGAACGGGCCAAGCTGGCGATCTGGCACCTGGACGACGATTTCCGCGAGAGGCGCGGGCCATGGCGGCAAAAAGCGCTGGATTACCTGAACATAGCCTCCGATTTCGGCAAAGGTGCTGGCGGCTGAAGCGATGGCGCCCAAGAAACCCGGATTCAGGACTCCAGATCTGTCACATCCCTGCCTTCATGCAATGCAGTGATGGTATCGGCTATGCCGGCAGTAATATCCACCAGCTCAACCTTGGTCTTCAGTGATTTGGACGGCAGTGACGGAGTGACCGTATTGCCGAGAATCACCCGGGACAATGCCGGCGAAGCCAGTTTTTCCCCGGTATCGTCAGTGAACACAGCGTGCGTGGCGATGGCGATCACGTCCTCCGCGCCCTGGTCTCTGAACGCTTCCGCAGCCCGCTGCATAGTGCCTCCTCCTGCGATCAGGTCGTCCAGGATCAGGACGGTGCGGTTGCGGATATCGCCAACCACGGCAGAACCGCTCATTTCGCCCTGGCTGCGATGCTTCTCCATAAATGCGCTGCCGACGGGGCGCTCCAGCCGATTCGCCAATGACTCGCGGAACAGTTCCGCACGCTTTACGCCCCCTATATCCGGGGACGCTACGGTGATTTCCCTGTCCCCGAGTTCCGGCAGGAGGTAGTCGATGAACGCTTCCCTGGCGCTCAAATGCACTGTCGGGCAGCGAAAGGCATTTTCGAAAGCGGCGCGGTTGTGAACGTCCACGGTCACCATGGTGTCGATCGTCACAGCCTCGAAGAGCTGGGCGACATAGCGGGTGGTGACAGGATCATGGGGCTTGGTTCTCCTGTCCTTGCGGGAGTAAGAAAGGTAGGGCGCCACGACATTTAGTCGGCCGGCGCCAGCGTCCCGAAGACTGGCCAGTAAAAACAGCAGACGCACGAGCTTGTCGTTGGTGCTGAGGCCATCGCTGCTGTTGAGGGACTGGACCACGAATACATCCCGGTTGCGAACCGTCTCCAGCGTGCGGATCTTGTGCTCGCCGTCTTCGAAATCCCGTTCCTCATGTTTGCCCAGGGGCACGCCCAGGTGGACGGCCACTTGCGAGGCAAAGTCGCTGCCGCAATCAAGACTGAAGAGTGCTATTCGGTCGTCCGGTTTCATGGGGCCAGTCCGTTCGCTTTGGCTGAGTGTATCAATTGCTCTTTTAACTCTAGTCAAAATGCGGATAAAGATATACGAGGCCGAGTTTTCGAACTCTTCGTCCCACTTTCCATCGTCTGGCGTAATCCCGGCCTGATGTGCTTCAATGATCGGTAACTAATCAAGTCAGTCGGCAAGGCTGTCTTTGATACCTCGGCGCCTGGTCAACAACAATGAGCACAGACGATAAGATGGTCAAACGCCGGCGCTCTGCTCTACGTGGCCGTCAACTGGAACCGGCGGTACTGTCGGAGCTGCGGGACCTGATCGGTGACGAACGTGTTGATTCGTCATTGCGGGACCGCGATCGCCTTATCGAACACCTGCATGTACTGCAGGACGCAGACGGTTACCTCTCCATGCCCCGCCTTCGGGCCCTTGCCGCTTTCATGAACCTGCCCATGGCCGCCGTCTATGAAACGGCCACGTTCTACGCCCATTTCGACGTCATTCACGATGAAGAAGCCCCGCCGCCTGAGATAACTCTTCGGGTGTGTAACTCGGTTTCCTGCCAACTGGCGGGCGCAGGCGCACTGCACGAGGCACTGGCCGACGGGACGGACCCGAGCCAGGTGCGTGTGGTCCACGCACCCTGCATGGGGCGCTGCGATACAGCACCTGTGGTGGCCGTGGGACAACATCATGTAGGCAACGCCACTGTCCAGACGGTTGGCGCGGCAGTCGAACAAAAGCAGGTTCAACCCGACGAGATCCATTGGCAGAAGCTGGCGGATTATCGCTCGGTAGGTGGTTACCAGTTGCTGAAGGAATGCCGCGACGGTCGGATTACCGTCGAGTCGCTTGCGGAAGAACTTCAGCAGGCTGGCCTGCGCGGCCTGGGCGGCGCCGGGTTCCCCACGTACCGCAAGTGGCAGGCCGTGCGGGCCGAACCCGGGCCGCGCTACGCGGTGATCAATGCCGACGAGGGTGAGCCGGGTACCTTCAAAGATCGCTATCACCTGGAACGAGAACCCCACGTGTTCCTGGAAGGTGCACTGGTCAGCGCCTGGGCGGTTGAGGCGAAGGCCCTCTACATCTACCTGCGCGATGAATATCCCGGCCTCCTCGGTGTGCTGAAAGACGCCGTCGCCGAACTGGAATCTGCCGGCATCATAGAAGCCGGTTTTGTGATCCTGCGCCGGGGCGCGGGCGCGTACATCTGCGGCGAGGAATCCGCCCTGATCGAGTCCCTGGAAGGTAAGCCCGGCAAGCCACGGCATCGCCCGCCGTTCGTAGCCCAGAAGGGATTGTTTAACCAGCCCACACTCGTTAACAACGTCGAGACCGTTTACTGGATTCCGCGCATCCATGCCCAGGGCGCAGACTGGTTTGCCAGCCAGGGGCGGCATGGTCGCAAGGGGCTTCGCAGCTTTTCGGTATCCGGCCGGGTCGCGCGGCCCGGTGTGCATGTCGCACCCGCTGGCATCACCCTCCATGAATTGATCGAGGAATACTGTGGCGGCATGGCCGAAGGGCATCGCCTGCTGGCCTACCTGCCCGGCGGGGCCTCCGGCGGCATACTGCCGGCCAGCAAGGCCGACATTCCGCTGGATTTCGACACCCTGCAGGAACACGGCTGCTTCATTGGTTCTGCGGCCGTGATCGTTCTGTCTGATCAGGACGATTTGCAGGCTGCGGCTGCCAACCTGTTGGGCTTCTTCGCGGACGAATCTTGCGGGCAGTGCACGCCCTGCCGTGTGGGCACCGAGAAAATGCTCACCTTGCTGGAGCGGGATACCTGGGATGAACAGACGCTCCAGCAACTGGCCGGAGTAATGGCGGATGCGTCCATCTGCGGTCTCGGCCAGGCCGCACCCAATCCGGTTCTGAGCCTGCTGCGGGACTTCCGCAGCGAACTCGCCAGCAGCAACCTGATCGCGAAGGGTTAGGGGAGGCAGCCATGAGCGAATCGAAAACAGCCATGATTGATGCGACCACAAGCTTCACCCTGACACTGGACGACGTGGAAGTTCAGGCCTTCCCCGGCGAAACCCTTTGGCAGGTCGCCAAGCGGGCCGGAGAAACCATCCCGCACCTGTGCTTCAAAGACGCGCCGGGCTACCGTGCCGATGGCAACTGCCGGGCCTGCATGGTGGAAGTGGAAGGCGAGCGGGTACTCGCCGCAAGCTGCATTCGGGAGGCCGCACCCGGCATGGTCGTGCGAAGCGCTGGCTCCTCACGGGTTCAGGCAGCCCGTAAAGGCGTTCTGGAATTACTGCTGGCCGACCAGCCTGAGCGGGAGAGCAGCCCTGATCGGTCCAGCCATTTGTGGAACACGGCGGACCAGCTGGCCATCGATGCCGCTGCCGTGCGCCAGCGCCTGCCGGCTCGTTCAGACCGGGACGAGCCTACGGTACACCACGTTGAACCCCGTTCCGATTCGCTGCCACACGCAGGCGGCCACGACGCCACCCATTCGGCCATGAACGTGAATCTGGACGCCTGCATCACCTGCGGCTTGTGCGAGCGAGCCTGTCGGGAAGTGCAGGGCAACGATGTCATCGGACTGGCGCATCGCGGTGCCGCTTCCAAGATCGTATTTGATTTCGATGATCCCATGGGCGACAGCACCTGCGTTGCCTGCGGCGAATGCGTGCAGGCCTGCCCGACGGGCGCGCTCATGCCCGCCACCCTGATGGATGCCCAGGGCCGCGGAGACTCCGCCACGGCCGACCGCACGGTGGATTCCGTTTGCCCCTATTGTGGCGTGGGCTGCCAACTGACCTATCACGTGAAAGACGAGCCTGCGAGTGCCCAGTCTGGAGCGGGCGAGCAGCGAGGGCGTATTCTCTTTGTGGAGGGTAAAGACGGCCCCTCCAACCAGGGCAGGCTCTGCGTGAAAGGCCGCTTCGGGTTTGATTATCCGTCTCACCCGGCGCGGCTCACTCGCCCCCTGATTCGCCGGGAGGGCGTCCCCAAAGGGCTCGATCCCAATTTTGATCCGGCCAACCCGTTAACGCATTTTCGAGAGGCCAGCTGGGAAGAGGCGCTGGATCTTGCGGCAAACGGACTGACCCAACTTAAAACACAGCACGGACCGGATGCGCTCGCCGGCTTCGGCAGCGCCAAGTGCTCCAACGAAGAAGCCTGGCTGTTCCAGAAGCTGGTGCGCACCGGTTTCGGCTCCAACCATGTGGACCATTGCACCCGGCTTTGCCACGCCAGCTCCGTCGCGGCGCTGATGGAGTGCCTGGGGTCCGGGGCCGTAACCGCCTCCTTCATGCAGGCGCTCCAGGCAGACGTGGTGATTCTGACCGGCTGCAACCCGGCGGTGAATCACCCGGTCGCCGCTACCTACTTCAAGCAGGCAGCACGCAACGGCACCAAACTGATCATCATTGATCCCCGGGGCCAGTCGCTGGACGCCTATGCCTGGCGCAGCGTGCGTTTCTCGCCCGGTGGCGACGTGTCACTGTTCAACGCCATGCTCAATGTGATCATCAGCGAGGGGCTTTTCGACAAGAACTTCATCGATACCCACACCGAAGGCTTCGAGGCGCTCGCGGCAAGTATCGAAGGCATGACCCCGGAGGTGATGAGCCCGGTCTGCGGTGTCGACCCCGACACGATTCGGGAAGTGGCCCGTGCTTACGCGCAGGCCGATAACGCGATGATCTTCTGGGGCATGGGCATTTCCCAGCATGTGCACGGTACCGACAACGCCCGCTGCCTGATTTCCCTGGCGCTGACTTGCGGCCACACCGGCCGGCCCGGAACCGGCCTGCACCCGTTGCGGGGGCAGAACAATGTGCAGGGCGCCTCCGATGCCGGCCTGATCCCAATGGTACTGCCTGATTACCAACCGGTCGGGGATGCCCAGTTGCGCGCCGCCTTCGAAGAGCTCTGGAACACTGAATTGGACCCGAAGCCGGGGCTCACCGTGGTGGAGATTATGGACGCCATCAAGGCCGGCACCATCAAGGGCATGTACATCCTCGGCGAAAACCCCGCGATGTCCGACCCGGACCTCACCCACGCCCGGTCCGCGCTCGCTGCCCTGGAACACCTGGTGGTACAGGATCTGTTCGCCACAGAGACCGCCCAGTTTGCCGATGTGATACTGCCGGCAGCGGCCTGGTCAGAAAAATCCGGCACCGTCACCAACACCAACCGGCAGGTGCAAATGGGCCGGGCTGCGCTGGCGCCCCCAGGTGAAGCAAAAGCGGACTGGTGGATTATCCAGGAAATCGCCCGGCGTTTCGGGTTGGCCTGGAACTACAACGGCCCCGAGCAAGTGTTTGCCGAGATGAAGCAGGGCATGCACTCACTGGATCATATCTCCTGGTCCCGGTTGGAGCGGGAAGGGTCTGTGACCTACCCGTGCCGGGCCGACGACGCGCCGGGCGATGATGTGGTCTTCGCCGATGCGTTTCCCAGATCCGGGGGCAAAGCCAAGTTCTCTCCGGCCAGCCCCCTGCCACCCGACGAGCCAGTGGATGAGGCCTATCCCACGGTGCTGACCACCGGGCGTTTGCTGGAGCACTGGCACACGGGCGCCATGACTCGCAGAAGCCGGGTACTGGATGAGCGCGAACCCGAAGCGGCGGCATTCCTGGCGCCATCAGAACTGGAGCGCCTGGGCGTTGCCTCTGGAGAGAACATCCACGTCGCCACCCGGCGGGGCAGCATCACCCTTACGGCGCGGGCTGATCAGACCATGCCCGAAGGCATGGTGTTCGTGCCTTTCGCCTTTGTGGAAGCGGCGGCCAACCTGCTCACCAATCCGGCTCTGGACCCGTTCGGGAAGATTCCGGAATTCAAGTACGCCGCCTGCCGGCTGACCCCGGCCTAGTGCCGGGCTGGAGCTGGGCTAGAGCTGGGATAGCCAAGCTTGTTCAGAACGACGCGCATTGTCGCCTTGCGTCTGTAAAGTATCGTTGGTTGGTCTAGAATGGCGCCAAAATTCCCCGAATTCTCAGGTAGATAAAATGCCAAAGTTTTTGCACACGGCAGACTGGCAGATGGGCCGGGCGTTTACCCGCTTTGAAACCGAAGACGGAGCCGCGCTGGTCGAAGCCCGGTTTGAGGCCATCGAAACGCTCGCACAGCTGGCCAATGAACATCAGTGCGATGCCGTTCTGGTGGCCGGTGATGTGTTTGATGCCCAAACGGTGTCTGATCGCACGATCCGGCGGGTATTCAATGCCACAAAGGCGTTCGCCGGCCCCTGGGTCATGCTGCCCGGCAACCACGACGCCGCCCTGGCAGAGAGCGTGTGGACCCGGGCCCAGCGCCTCGGTGCAGTACCTGAGAACGTACACCTGGCGCTGCAGCCCGGCGTTATAAACCTGGAACCGCAGCGCCTCAGCATCCTATGCGCGCCGCTGACCCAGCGCCACACCTACGGCGATCTGACTGACCCGTTCAGCGGCTACGAGTCACCGGAAGGCTTCCTCCGGGTCGGCCTGGCCCACGGCAGTGTCCAGGGCCTGCTGCCGGACGAGATTGACTCCACCAATCCCATCGCGCCGAACCGTGCCGAAGCCAGCCGGCTTGATTACCTTGCCCTGGGCGACTGGCACGGCACCAAACAGATTGATGAACGCACCTGGTACAGCGGCACCCCCGAGCCCGAACGCTTTCGGAATAACGAAGCCGGCAACGCCCTGATTGTTGAAGTGCCCGAGGCAGGGGCAGCGCCGACGGTAACCCGACTACCCACCGGTCGGTATCAATGGCACCAGTGGCGGGAAACCCTGGCGGTGCAGTCTGATCTGGAGCAACTGCTGGAGCGGTTGAACGCCTTGCCCGAATCTGCCGTTGTTGATCTGCGGCTTGAGGGGTCGATAACCCTCGCCGGGGAAGAAACATTACTGAAGGCGCTCTCGGTGGCTGAAGCTCGATTCCGCAGCCTGCGATGCGAACGCAGCGGGCTTCAGCTTGCGCCGACCGACGAGGACATCGCCGCCCTGAAAGCGGACGGATACGTGGGCGAAGTCGTCGAGAGCCTGCGCGAGCGTCAAAAAGAGGGCGCGCAGGATGATGCCGCCCGGGACGCGCTGGCCATTCTGGCGGGTCTGCTCAGGGAGCGGGAACAGGAGGCCAGCCAATGAAACTGCAGCGCATGCGCATTGAGCAGCTCCGCCAGTTCCGCAAACCCTTTGTTCTGGACAACCTGCAACCCGGCCTCAACCTGATTCACGGTCCCAATGAGTCCGGCAAAAGCACCCTGGTGCGTGCCATCCGTGCCGCATTTTTCGAGCGCTACCGCTCAACCGCCGTTGACGACCTGCGCCCCTGGGGGGATTCCGCCGCGGCGCCCACCGTTGAACTGGATTTTGAGCACGAGGGCCGTTCCTGGCATCTCACCAAGAGCTTCCTGCAGCGAAAACGCTGTGACCTGAAAGTAGGCACCGACACCTACAGCGAAGACGACGCGGAAGAAAAACTGGCCGAGTTGCTGGGCTACCAGTACCCGAAGCGCGGTGCCAGCAAAGCCGAACACTGGGGCATACCCGGATTGCTATGGGTGGAGCAGGGCACCGGGCAGGACATCGAACAGGCCATAGAGCATGCCGGGGACCATCTGAAGTCCGCCCTGAATTCCATGGTGGGAGAGGTAGCCAGTTCCGGCGGCGACGACCTGATCGAGACCGTTCGCAGCCAGCGGGACACCCTGCTGACCGGCACCGTCAAGCCCCGGGGCGATTACCTGAAACTGGAGAAAGACCGCGCCCTGTATGAGGCCGAAATCGAAGAGCTGAAGGAGCGGGTGCATAAATACCAGGAGCAGGTCGACCGGCTGGGCAGACTGACCCAGGACTACGACCAGGCCGAGGCCGAGCGCCCCTGGGAAGAGGCTCAGCGACAGCTGGAGCAAGCCCGCACGCGCTATCAGCAGGTGGAGCGCCTCGAGCAACAGCAAGCCCAGGAAAAGGCCACGCTCGGCCAGCTGCAGCAGAATCACCGATTGTTGCAACAGAACAAGGAACACCTGGAAGGCCTGAGTCGCCAGCTTGAGGGTCGAAAAGCCGAATTGGACCGCGCGGAGCGAGACCTCGCCACCGCACAAACGCAAACGCCGATGATTGCAGGCCGTTTGCAAGAAGCCAGAACCGCTTATGAACAGGCGGAGAAGCAGCGCAAGCTCGCCGGCTTGCTGCAAACCCGTGAACGGCTGGAGCAGGATTTCCGCCGGCTCGAGCAACAGAAACAGGTGCTGACCAACAACCTCACCAAAGCAAAGGACTACCACCAGCAGCTGGAGCAGGCCAGGCAGAAGGCCAGAGACAACCGGATTGATTCCGCCGCGGTCAAAAACCTGAAAGCGACCGCGAAACAGCTGAACGAAGAAACTATCCGTTCACGAACCATCGCCACCCGATTGAGCTGGCAGCTGGAAGCCAGCGCGTCGTTAACGCTGAACAACGAGCAACTGGCCGGGCAAGGCGAGCAGCAGCTTCTGGAAGAATCCACCCTGGTGATCCCGGGCGTGGGTACCCTGGGCATAACCCCCGGCGGCGAAGAGCTGGCCAGTACTCGCCGGAAGCTCAAAACCCTCGAGGACAGCTTCGCCGAACAGCTGAAAACCCTCGGCGTGGCATCCGTTGAACAGTCCGAAGACCGGCTGTCAGCCTTTGAAAGCGCCGGAAGAGCCCAGAAGCACGCTGAAGATTTGCTGAAGTCCGTGGCACCGGCTGGCATTGAGCAGCTTGTCTCCCAGCAGAGTGAGGCGGAAAGCGAACTGGAGAAAGCCAAAAGCCAGTTGCAGGCCACGCCAGTACCGGACGAGAAAGAGAACGTACCCGCCCTGGATGAGGCAGAAGCCGCTTTTGGTCAGGCAGGCACCGCGCTGGATAAGGCCGAATCCGATGAGCGTGAGCACCAGGCAAAGCGGTCGGCACTGAAGCAGGCGCGGGACAACGCTAAAACCGAATGGCAGCGGCTGGCGGATGAAGAAAAGAGCCCGGAACGGCAACAGCAGCTTCAGCAAATCACCACCGACCTGGCGAACCTCGAAAAACAACAGGCCGAGCTGCAAGCCAGCCTCGAACGCCGCGAACGGGAAATCCGCGAAGCCCGACCGGACTTTCTCAAGCAAGACATCGAACGCTACCAGAATGCGGTCAATCAACTACGCCAGACCCAGGAAAACCGCGGGCGTGAGCTCAGGGATATCAAAGTCAGGCTTGAAGCCTGGGGTGCCGAAGGGCTGGAAGAACAGCTCAATGAGAAAGAGGCGGAGTACGACCAGTGCAATCGCCGCTATCAGGAATTGCACCGCCGCGCCCAGGCCCTGGATCTGCTGCTGAACCTGCTCACAGAAAAACGCCAGGCCCTCACACGCCGCCTGCAGGCACCGCTGCAAAAGCACCTCAACCATTACCTGTCGGTGCTTTTCCCGGAAGCCTCACTGGAAGTCGACGAACAGCTCCGGCCCGGCACCTTCAGCCGGGGCAGCGAACTGGGACAGATCACCGAACTGAGTTTTGGCGCTAGGGAACAGATGGGACTGATCAGCCGCCTGGCCTACGCCGATCTGCTAAGGGAAGCCGGAAGGCCAACGCTGGTCATTCTGGACGACACCCTGGTGCACAGTGACAACGAGCGCCTGGAAGACATGAAACGCATCCTGTTTGATGCGGCCAGTCGGCATCAGATACTGCTGTTTAGCTGTCATCCGGAGAAGTGGCAGGACTTGGGGGTGCCGCCGGTGGATATTCAGGCATCGAAGGAGCAAGGGGCTTAATCCCTGTATCTGATTGGTGTGGATAGCACCCAAATTGGACCAATTCTCCGCCGACAAACTACCTAAAGACTTTGATGACGTTTGCGAGCTTTTGACGGCGCTAGCGGAATGGCAGTAAGTTGTGACCAAGCTGACAGGTTGCGTGCTAACTAGGTTTACCCGCAGCCTTAGCCAAACGGCGAGGACGGTCATTTACAGCTGTACCTTCCACTGATAATCTCATGCTACTGAATAATAAGAGTAAATTATGTCCGACACGGCAGTTAGAGACTTTACCACGATGCGGCTGGATCCGCCGTACCCAAGTACAATAGCGGCGTCAGAAGTGGCTGAATTGCTGGAAGAACGGGATGTCTCGGTTTCCGTCCAGCCAGCCCTGTACGAAGTCTCGACCTCTTTCCATCTGGTCGTTTACGAGAACGTCCCTTCCCCCCAGTGGTCATCAAAAGGGAGTGCCGCTTTTGACATAGTTCAGGCGGTAGACCTTCCGTCAGTGCTTACCTGTGAGCCAGCCAGGGTTCACCTGTTACCAACTCTTCCTACCTTTAAGAAACAGAAATGCCCCGGTTTATAGAGCGTGACCAGGAATTCGTTGAAGTTCCAGCTTGGGTAAACTGGATGATCGACTTGGGCAGGTACCATTACAGGATCAGTTGTTCAGGTAACAGTCCTAGACTAATCACCGTAGTATCGATGCCGGGGAAATCTGCTGCGGCAGGCCTTGTCGGGTTAGGTGCAATGCTGGAGGCTTCGCTGACGGAGAAGCCATTGACGAACTCTGGTTATTTCGACTACCTCGCGAATCGAGCCCGTCAATATCTTAGTGAGAATTCGGAAGTAAATTTCATCGATGAGAAAGGTGATCGATGGTTACCCGTTGCTGTCGATGACGAGATGCGAGTAATTAAAGTCAAATCTCTTAAGGTGGAAAGAAGTCGAAAGCGAAAGTCTGCGAAAGTGCTCTCTGAAGATCTATTAAACGGCTCGGTTCTGGGTTTTATTCTCGAAGCTAATTGCATGAAATGGCGTTTCGAGAATGAATCCAGGCCGGAAGGTGAACTCTCCAACGACATACTCAGCCTATACGAAAACTTAGCGGCCGGGTTAGAAGGTTTCAGTGAATCCCTCCGTTTTCGCTCTGATGAAGTGGCAATCATTGCAAGAGCGTCGTCAGACACCACCAGGTTCAGAGAGGAGCTCAGGAGTACAGCATTTCTGGCCTCGAATAAAAAATTCTCTCTGGACTCATTGTTGTTATTGTCCTCGGATGAAAAAACTCACACCAGGGTACATTTTAACCCCCCAGAAAGATTGAGCCAGCTTTCTGACGAACCAACATTGGCTGCAGTAGACGGACCGCATTGTGCTATTTCAGCGTTGCAACATATCAAAAGAAGTTCTTTGGTAATTATCGCCTCACGCGACGAGTCTGATGAATCAATCGAATCCCTCTCGGCGGGCTTGGAAGAGAAATCGAGGTATTACAAAGACTTCAAGGTTGTGGAGCTGACACCCCCATCAGGACTTATTGCAGTAAAATCGATGATTCGAGGTGACTTATAAATATTAGCAGCCTGTTAATAAAAAGATACGAAGAGTCGCCAGTCGAAGAACATTTAGTTAATGTTCAATCACCCTTGATTGAGCAACTTCTTCGACAGCTGAAATATGTAAGTTCGATTGTATCGGAAGTTGACAGTGATCTCGCTAATTCGATTCGAGTCGAAGGTTTGAAGACTGTTAGCAGTATTTACCTTCCGGATAAAGACATGCTCATGAATTTAGGTTTTGGCGACTTAGACCACGTAAGGAAAGTGTGGGGTGACAACGTTGAAGAAGCTTGTCGTACCATTTATGAAATATTGGGCAGGCTTGAAGAACAAGTTTTAGCCACCCGGGATCTCGCAAGGCAAGAAATTCTGGAGCTTGTTGCTGAAGGGGGATTGGCCGGTTTTCGGATATATTGTCACAGGGCGGAGATCTCTCTTTTTCAGAGTCTGTTCGATGTCAGTTTGTTATCTTTGTCAGCCGAGAACTTTATAACTTCGAAAAAGCAGTACCTTGCTTCTGATCCGTTCTATTCGCTTTTCAAAATTGGACCACTGAGATGTTTTGGTTGGGCAAAAGTGCCAAAGGTCCTAATATCCATACCTAAATATCAAGTTTTCCGTCGGATAAAATTGGCCCTCGTGGAAGATGATGAAGTGGTGGGACAAGACCCTTTCAACCCTGATATTGATTATCGGACAGACCTTTTTAATAGAAACGTAAAAACGATTTCAGATAGCTCGGCTCCAGTTGAGTCTGAATTGTATACTGATCATATTGAATTGGAAGATATTCTGAATTTTACCCCCAATCACGGTATTTCTTCTGAAGGCGATTGTTTAGCAGTTGATCTTGCTGACCAGATGTCTATTTTGCTACCGGCAGGGTCCTCTCACCTAGTCTTGAAATCCACAGACGGTTTTAAAAGCGTTAGGGAGACGAAAACCCACGAATTCGGAATCGGAGATTACTTAATCCATATGGATATGCATATTCACGGTCAGTCTGTAGTCGCAGATAAGACAGAGATGACGGAGTTGTGGAAGGCCGCGCTGGATTCAATGTATCGAAATCAGTATCAGGCGCTGATTGCTAACTGCGAGAATGCCGGGATCGATCTCAAGAATTTGGACGGAGCCTTGAAGAGCTGGCGCAGACCAGTTTCAGAAGGATTGCATGCACCTCAGAGCCCAGTCCATTTCAGCCTGTTGATTGAGAAAGTGCTTCCAGTGAATACCTTGAAAGGGCACTCCTGGAAAGAGGCTTGGAGTGAAATAAGGGCCTATAGAGCAAAAGCTATCCAAGAGGGAAGGTTGGAGCACGAAGCATTCAGACAACAAGTCCAGCATACACTTCAGGATCATCTCGAAGAGATAGCAGCTTGTGCAGCAGGCAGTGAACAGTTTGCGGTCGATCTGGAAGAGCCTTGGGGGGATGGACCTTTGAAATTCTTGAAGATTAAGAGCATTAACCGTGGATTTGTTGCTCCAAGAGAGAAAACGGGCGTGTTAGTTCATAGATCAGAAGTTGACTTGTTTAGAGCAGAGGACGCGTAATCTATGCAGCTATTACCAAGCTACTGTGAAGACAGATCTCCGCCGGGTGAAAAAAAGTTGTTCTCCTTGCTAGAGCGTGCTGATAGAGATTGGGTGGTAGTACATTCTCTGGATTTGGCGCCCTACAACCGCAATCGTAGAACCGAAATCGATTTCCTTATCATTATGCCAGGTAAAGGCATTGTGTGTGTTGAGGTTAAATCACATAAGAATGTTTATCTGGATAAAAAGGGTTGGCAGCCGGGAACCCTCCAGTACCGAGATCCCTTTGTGCAAGCGAGGGATGGTAGTTCGGCTTTCAGACGAAGAATCATCGATGCATTTGGAGCGAAGTATCGCTCAGTCCCAATATTGCCTTTGGTTATGTTTCCTTGCTCTCGTGTCGAGATAAACTCAAATGTCTCCGTTAAGAGCTGGGATTTTATCGACAAGAGGTCCTTCGACAAGACGGATGCCCACGAGATATTGCCTCATGAAATTCAGCGATATTTCATGACTGCAATTGACCAAGATCCAGATTTATCGGTGATGAGGAGGGGGTTAACTGCGGAGGAGATCGACGAAATAGTTCTTTTCTGCAGGCCTATCCGTAAACGACTTCCTGAGTTTAGCGAAGAGCTTTTAGAGAGCAAAAACCGACTCGATTCGATTTTGCGTGCTCAGCAAGCACCAGTTATGAAGCTAGTAGAACTTAACGAAAAAGTACTAGTCACGGGAGCTGCTGGAACCGGTAAATCGTTGATCGGAGTTGAAGTAGCGAAGATCAAGGCCGGTGAAGGCAAGCGCGTAGCCTATTTATGTTACAACCGGTTAATTGGCAAATGGGCTGCCCGCGAACTCCAGAAGACTGCTCGGCCAAACTTGGTGGCGGGTCCAATTTATCAGGTCCTATTTCAAATCGCTGATATACAGCCGCCTCAGCATCCGGATTCCGATTGGTGGGAAAATGAAGCTCCGATTCAGATACTCGATAAGCTGACATCTGTCGAATTAAGGGGAATAGCTCAGTTCGACTATGTAGTCGTCGATGAGCTTCAGGACATATTGGCACGGCCAATGCTATGGGAATGCTTGAAGGGGCTCTTTGTCGATGGTGTGAGCAATTCTTCTTTTTTGTTTCTGGGCGATTTTGAACTGCAGTCGTTGTCCGTTGATAAAGAAATAATTGATGCTAGCTTGATGGAACTTTCAAATATTTCAACTAATTGGGTTTTGAATGAGAATTGTCGGAATTACAAAGCGATAGGTGATGCGACCCTACTGCTCTCGGGTTTTGAAAAACAGCCTTGGTCTGGTTTTATGAGAGCTGGAGGAGGTGTGGGATCATGGAAAATACAAACCTACAAAGATCCGGGTGATCAGCAGGATAAGATCGAACAACTCATTTCTAGACTACTCACCGAAGGATTCAATCCAACAGATATCACCGTCCTGAGCTTCAATCCGCATCGCAGCTCAATTTACGAAAATCTGAAAAATTCAGAGCATGACATCGTAAATGCCGAAAATTTTGAATCAGCTGGTGTGCGCTACAGCACCGTCAAGAAATTCAAAGGACTGGAAGCCAAGATCGTAATCTTGTCCGATGTCTTCTTTTCTCCCAACGAAATTGATTATCAGCGACGCCTTTTCTATACCGCTATGACGAGGGCGACAGAAAGGTTGTTTATTTTCTGCAAAGAAACCTCAAAAGATTCTCTTATCAGTTGGATGGATAGCTAGGAAGCGCTTTATGTTTCTAGAAAGAGAGCAACAGATAGAATTTATACGAAGCGATTTGATGGGCCCTGCTCGTTCGATTCTTGAAGCCCCAGACAAGGTGCAAGTAAACAATTCATTCGAGTTCGCTTTGCCTGAAAAATGCCCCAGGGGAATTCCATTATTCTGGAAACCCAACGAAGAAACTCCTTGGCAGGAGATACTGCACTTTCAGGAAGAGTCACCGTTCCAGAAGTATGGGGTTGGGCTTTTGTTCGCTGATGGCGTAAACCGCTCGTCTTCTGGACCATCGGCGAATGAAGCCAGCGCTTTGGAGCATTCATTAGCTGAAGAAGTAGAACTAACTGCAGTGAGTGAAGATGTTTCTGAGAATGGAGCTCTCACTAATCCGGAAGAAGTGGGCGTTGATGCTAGCGAAGGTATTGAATTTGATATATCGAACACTGATCAGTTCAAACCTTCGACGATGGGGATATCTTTTTGTCTAGATAAAATGAAGGGAAGCATTGAATTTGTGGTCCCTCCAGAAGTGAAGTTTTGTTGGCAAGAAGCGGTGGATGAGCCTTTTCTGGTCAATGGTTTCTATCGTACTGGAGTGAAAAACGTAACCGATAAGTCTGGCAACCAGACGCAGAGACGTGCTTGGCTAAGAATGCCTGCTACCGATTCATCAACGCGAAAGTTGATTGATTTGGAGAAGTTGCGTGATGAAAGAAAACAGACTTTTGTTTTGAAGGTTGCAGACTCAGCTCCTGTTACGCTGAAAGCTCAGTTGTATGCCCGTCAAGCGCAAGGCAAATGGGTTGTTACCGCAGTTCTAAGAAATTTTGTTTCTCGACCTGAGAACATGTCCGATAGAGATCTGCTGAACAGGACATTATTTCAGAGCTATTTTGAGATCAGGTTTCCCGACACCGCACCATCACCTTACCCGGAAAGCATCCGGCCCTTCGACGAATTGGACGAGGAAGAGCAATCACTGGCCCTGCTGTACTCCGATACCGCTACTTGGGCGGTTGGTCATTCTTGTTCTGCTGGATGGGACAGCGAGAGCGGCGAAACACCACGATGTCTCTATGCTGACTTTCTTCCAGCAACTGAACTCCCAAGTATGACTCCAGATATAACAGATGCTGAAGGGGTACCTCTGACCATCTCGATGAGCAAACTGGCCTCAGCGCCGAGTGAAGGGCTGGAGAATCTGTCGTCTCTGGTGGACCTTTATGAAAATTGGATACAACAGCAGCGGTTGCAGGTTCCCTCCCTAAATCCGAGGTACACAGAAATCGCGAACAGAAATATAGATCGTTGCGAGACTTGCCTTCGGCGGATGAAAGAAGGTTTGGAAGTACTGAAGAGCAACCAGACCGCGCTGAAATCGTTTCAGGTAGCCAATCAGGCTATGTATCTGCAGCAGCTCGCAACCAAAAGGGTTGAACACAGGCCTCTTTATTGGAATAGCGCGTACGTTGGACCGATTCCACCGAAAGATCCCTCTAAATCCAACCCGGAAAAACTTCTCACGGAAGAGATTTCTGATTTGGGCAATTGGCGCGCTTTTCAGATCGCGTTTTTTTTAATGAGCATTCAAGGTTTGGTGAATGAGACCGATTCCGACGATCGAGGGATCGTCGATCTGATCTGGTTTCCAACCGGGGGCGGCAAGACTGAAGCGTATCTGGGGGTTGCTGCTTTTTATATGGTGATGCAAAGGTTGCTGATGAACAGCGATGATGAGCATGAATTACCTCGCGATGGTACCAGTGTTTTTATGCGGTACACCCTGAGGATGCTCACTACTCAGCAATTCCAGCGCGCCGCGAGCCTGATAGTGGCGTTGGAGCATATCCGTGCCAAGGAGAAGGAGAAGGAGAAGGGCCAGAGCTCACTTGGTGACAGACGCTTCTCGTTAGGACTGTGGATCGGGAGCGACGGGGCTCCAAACAAAGTTGACGACGCCCACTCCAGAGTCCAGAAGTACTTCAGAGCAAACGGAGAGCATGGGAACCCTTTGGTCCTCACAGAGTGTCCATGGTGCCGAAGCGAAATTGGTTTCCTTGCAGAAGATCCGAGACCTAGGAAGAAGGGCAGTAAGCCATGGAATAGAGTAGGCCACGCAGGATTTGGGCAGGATGCTCGAGGGAAGCAGGTGGTTCTCAAGTGTTCGGATGACGAGTGTGAATTTGGTGGTGAATTTGGATCAATACCGGTTGAGGTCATAGACGAGCGTATCTATGCATCGCCGCCGACATTGGTGATAGGTACGGCAGATAAATTCGCGATGCTCGCATATCGGCCCCAAGCTGGCTCGCTGTTTGGCAGAGATCAAAGCAGAGAAGGGCCGGTAGGGCTTGCCCGCCGTCCTCCCGGTTTGATTTTGCAAGATGAGTTCCACCTGATTTCCGGGCCTCTTGGGACTCTCTATGGATTGTATGAAACGGCCATAGAGGAGCTCTGTACAGTGGAGACAAATGCTGGACAGAGAATTAAACCGAAAATCATAGCTTCAACTGCGACTATACGGGGCGCGGAGCAGCAGGTAAGCAGTGTTTATGGAAGGGATCAACTCCAGCTGTTCCCAAGTCCCGGACTCAAGATGAGCGACTCTTTTTTTGGGCGCTATCAACGGAAGCCCAATGGGAAGTTAGCTTCTGGCCGCCTCTATTTGGGGATTCAGGCTACGAATTACCGATCATTCTTAACAACGCAGGTAAGGCTTTTTACAGCGTCTATATTTCGAACAGCGCTTTTCCCCGATGGCCAAAAAGATCCGTGGTGGACACTCTTGTGTTTTTATAACAGCTTGAGGGAACTGGGTGGTGGACGAACACTCTTTACTTCAGACATCGATTCACGACTGAACAATTACAATTATCGCTACGAATTGCCCAAGGCTATCGCCAGACATGCTAATCGTGTAAACGAGTTAACTAGTAGGAGAACCCAGGCGGAATTGGTCGCAGCAATGGACGAGCTCGCGAAAAAGTGGACCGCTGAGAACCCCGGGATCGATGCTTGTCTCGCCTCAAACATCATAGAGGTCGGAGTTGATATTGACCGATTAGCGCTCATGGCCATAGTGGGGCAACCTAAATCAACGGCTCAGTACATTCAGGTCACGGGTCGGGTTGGTCGGCGCTGGTGGGAGAGACCTGGTCTGATTTTATCCATGTATAACCCAGCGAAAAGCCGGGACCAGTCTCACTTTGAACAGTTTCACAGCTACCACAGAAGGCTATACGAGCAGGTTGAGCCGACGTCAGCTACCCCGTTTTCGATAGAAGCTATTCATCGAGGAGCTGTTGGTGCGTTCATTCTCTGGGCAAGGCAGCATTATCGAACCGGAAGACCGGGAGGGGAGTTTGCTTCTTACGCACCCCATATCACTTATATAAAAGAGGTCATGTCAGAGCGTGTTCAGAAGGTCATAAAAAACGATGATCAACGCTCAAGAGTGATTGATGCAATCGAAAAAGCATTTTCTACATTGACGAGTAAATGGGAGAGAAATCCTCAGGAATGGGAGGAATATCCCCATAAACCTGACGGTGAATACCTGCTCTTATGGCCAGGTCAGGCAGCATCTGATCTTCAGAGGGCGAAAGGTTGTCTGGTTCCGACCAGCATGAGAACGGTTGATGGATCGGTCTACATGCAGATCACTGATCTTTATGTCGATGCAGCGGAGGAAATATAGGTGGGTAGTGAAATACGACGCAGCCAGCTCATTTCACCATTTGGTCCTGGAAGTATTTACGTCGACAAACACGGGGTACCGACTGTAATTTGTGGTTTGGATTACTGGTTCAAGCACTATGCAGATGACACTGTTAAAGACAACACGAAGCTGCAGGAGATATGTTCAATCAATGAACCTCGACTTCAAAGCTTGCTTCGAATCCCTGAGTTAAGAGAACCGCCGACCTATACTACCAATTCGCAGGTTGATGAGCTCACGAAGGTAATGGTCCAGGGACATAGATTCCCGCGGTGGTATGTGAACTCACTGGACCGGAGGTTGGCTAGGTTCAATCTTGAAACCAGGAAAATCTCAGCCAAGGGAATCTGGAAGCCGGTGAGGTTTATGGCGGTTTGTTCCCACGGACATTTGGCAGATTTCCCGTGGAAGTCATGGGTTGGGTGTGAATGCACGGGAGAAAGTGGGCTGAAGTTAAACGATGGTGGAGGAGGTGATCTTTCGTCCATTCGAGTCCACTGTGAAAATTGTAATAAAAGCGAAACGCTGAGAGGTGCACTTCGAGCTGGGTCTGAGGAAACATTCTCTGGTCTTGCCGGTAGGGGGATCGCATGCGGTGGTGAACGTCCCTGGTTGGGTGAAGGCGGTCGTGACTATGTTTGCGAAGCCCAGCTGACCGGTGTTCTGGTTAACCAATCTAACGTTTATTTTCCAAATACGATTTCTTCAATCTATTTACCCCCGACGGAATCTGAGAAAGACGTTTCTGAGATTATCGAGGTTCTTGTTTCTTCAGATTGGGCTGTAACCAAAGCAAAAGTCTATCTGGATATGGGCGATGATGACGTTTTTTACGACAAGCTAAGAAAACTACTTTCCGACAATGGATTAGAGTGTAGTAATGAGACAATATTACGAGCTTACAATGCTCTTTCCGACGGTAATAAAACGCCTAATGATCGTTCTGTTTGTGCGTCGGACTCTGAACTCTTAGCTTTTCGACGAGCAGAATACAATACAATTCGTAATGAAGTGCCAGAGGATCTGAGCTCAGAGCTCAGAGTGGTGACCACTGAAGTGGATGAGAGCTTGTCAGGCTATATATCGAGAGTGAACCTGGTGGAAAGACTGCGTGAAACTAGAGTTTTTTGCGGATTTGACCGACTCGAGAGACAGCCTATCGATTTGGGGGCGATGCCGGGCAAGGCATTGAATCAATTGTTCAGACACCCCCCCAACGAACTTCATAAGCAATGGTTGCCTGCGGTCAAAAACTACGGGGAAGGGATTTATATTGAACTAAACGAAGACTCGATACAGCAATGGTTGGACCAAAACTCTGACGCACTCAAATCGAGGTATGATGAGGCCTTTGTGCTTAGAATGTCGTCTGAAGAGATTCTTTTACCTCCTCGGAACAATTGTGACTGGCGTTGGGGCGCAAAGTATCAGCTTGTACATACACTCAGTCACATTTTAATCAATCAGGTTGTTTTTGACTGTGGCTACTCTTCGGCCTCACTAAAAGAAAGATTGTTCATTTCAAACGACGAAGATAACCCAATGTCGGGATTCTTGGTATACACCGCCTCAGGCGATTCGGAAGGCAGTTTGGGAGGATTGGTTAATCTAGCTAGAAGAGAAATGTTTTTTGATACACTATCAAAGGCGCTCAACAAGGCGGTTTGGTGTTCTGCGGATCCAGTATGTTCAGAAAATATTTCAAGTAAGGGGTCCCGGTTGGTTAACAAAGCAGCGTGTCATGCTTGTGCGCTCTTGCCGGAAACCGCTTGCGAAACTATCAATAACGGATTAGATCGGGCTGCGGTAGTGGGCTTGCCTGAAGACCCTTCTTTAGGCTATTTCGGTAGTTTTTTGAGTAAGTAACAATTCGACTGCTCCTGTCCCCGTATTAGTCTCGCTTGAGTCAGGAGAAGCCGTTCTTATGCTTCGGTCAAATGGTTTGCCCGGTTAAGAGGCGGCGTTGGGCCCGTTGAGTTCTGAATTGAATTGGTTTCAACTCGGAGCTTACCCTTTCTTCATCTCTACTCCTTGAGTAGAGAGAAAACAACTTTTGCAATGTGATTCGCGAGCAGAGGAGGGACCGCGTTACCCACCTGAACATATTGTTCAGTCCTCGTGCCTTCAAAGAAATAGTTGTCAGGAAAAGTCTGAATTCTGGCGGCCTCTCTTACAGTTAAACTTCTGCACTGGCTTGGGTCATAATGAATGAAGTAATGACCATCCTTTGATATGTGGCTGGTTACCGTGCTGGCTACTCGGTTTTCTGCCTGAACCTTGAAGCGGTCAATAAAGTTTCCGGTAGTCCAATTCTTGTGTTTTGGAGCCAGGTTTTCGGGGTAATCACGAGAGCGTGGTGAGGTGCCATCTCTGGCAGCAGCATAGCAGCTTGCGTACAAATATCGGTGCAAATCTTCCGCCATATGGTTTCTGGCTTCATGGTTTACGAAGCCTGACAAGCATTCGTCTTCATACCAATGCTTCAACCCATCAGGCAGGTAGCCTTTTGGTTTTTGCTCGGCCGGGACCCATCGTCCACCTTGACTCAGTTCTTCAGTAGCAGACTCATACGCGTTCTTAGCGTTATCCTGAGCCTTGGTCGAGAAGGCGAGCCCAGAATAAACTTTGAGAAACGCTCTCTCGAAGTTGTTTTTCCATGCCGTGAAATTATTGGGTTTTGTTCTTGTTAGTCCACTTCGTAGTCGAGGCAAATTATTGATGACTTGCCCTAAATTAACCGGATCATCACGTCTCCAGTCTGAAAGCAGTTCGCCACTCAACTCTTCAGGCAGCAAATTTTTCCGAACACCGAGGAGGATTACTCTGTGCCTTGCTTGCGGAATCCCATAATCTTCAGCACGAATCACGAAATCTTTGTTCTGATAGCTGCCATATAGGTTGTGATCTTGAAGGGGGTGAGCAAAAGGCAATAGCTCATACTCAACTTCGTCTCTGCTACTGCAAAGGGCGCGAGCAGGGCAAACAAGGTCTTCTCGGATCTTCTGAAAAATAGATTCTCCATTAACCCTGGCGGTCAAAATGCCTTTGACGTTCTCCATAACGAAAATATCTGGCTGAACCAGGTCGAGAACTTTCAAATATTCTTTGTAGAGAAAATGGCGATGGTCGTCTGCGGCAACATAACCTTTAATACCTTTATTTCTGGCTCGACCGACCAGTGAATATGCTTGGCATGGAGGACCGCCGATTACTATTCTCTTTCCCGTATGCTCTGCAATCTGTTCTTCAATTGCCGAAAAAATCTCGTTGTGGTCCTCGCTGCCAAGTGCTTTTGGGCCACCAAGAGTTTCTTGTTTGGCAGCAGCCCACTCGTTGGGAAACTTATGTGAGAAAAACTGCTCTGCACTGACTTTGGGACTGCCCCGAAGATATTCATAGTATTCGGGAGGTACTTCGTGCCCGAGGAACTGGCGAAAGAACGCTCTCAAAGTGAGGGTTTTGTGGGCGCTGGCCTCTTTTTCAACCGAAGCTGCGATCTTGAAAGGATATTTCCCTTCAGGAGTTCTGAATGCGGAAAAGCCTTCACCAAGCCCTCCTGGACCAGCAAAAAGATCAATTACTTTGATAGTGTCAGTCATGCAAAGTTCGCCAAAATCAGGTAAGCGGGTAGGATACCAGGTAGCGCCCTAAATTCCAGAAAGCATTTATCAAATGGTTGATGTAGTCGATTCAAAAACCCGTTCCAGAATGATGTCAGGCATTCGTGGCAAGAATACAAAACCGGAAGTTTTGATCCGCAAGGCTCTGCATGCTGGCGGCTTCAGGTTTCGGTTACACCGTAAGGATCTGCCGGGCTCTCCTGACATTGTTCTACCAAAATATCGGGCAGTGATCTTGATCAACGGATGTTTCTGGCATGGCCATCAATGTCGATTATTCAAATGGCCCAAAACAAGGCCTGAATTCTGGAGGAACAAGATAGAGGGCAATATTCGCCGGGATCAGCAAAAATTGTCTGAGCTGAAGAGGCTGGGTTGGCGTGTATGCCTGCTTTGGGAGTGCGAAATCAAAGGTGCAAACGAAGAGCACCTGGATAGAGTAATCGAAAGCATATCGAAATGGTTGAAAGGTGAAGAAAGTTCTCTCTTCATTCCTGATAGCAGAACTCAAGCGATTAGTGATCAGCTAACAAATATCGGATGAAACAGGGAGTGAAGGGCCGCAAATGACAATCGCCCCATACAACCGCAACGCTCTAAACTTCTTCGTTCAATACAAGTCCCTGACCTTCGACCAAGTGCACAGTGACTGGTTGCCTCAGTTGGACCAAAAGGCGGGCCTCGCTCTGGATGTAGGCGCAGGCAGCGGTCGCGATTCCAGCGCTCTTGCAGCGCAGGGCTGGGATGTTGTTGCGGTAGAGCCCGCAGCCGGCTTAAGAGAGTTGGGGCAGGAAGCCACTCGCAGTCAGAGCATTCACTGGGTAGACGATCAATTACCCGATCTAGGTAAGATCCGGAAGCTGAGCTATCGCTTCGATCTGATTCTTGTTTCCGCTGTCTGGATGCATATCCCACCCTCTGATCGTGAACGTTCTTTTCGAATTTTGACTGAGCTTTTGGCACCGGGTGGCATGCTGGTGATTACGCTCCGGCATGGGCCCGGTGATGGCGAACGACTTTTTTACGACGTCAGTAGGGAAGAGCTGGAGGCTTTTGCCAAGCGCCGGGCACTGATCCCGCTTCCGGTGCCTGTCGAGCGCAAGAAGGATGAGCTCCAGAGGGACGAAGTATCCTGGGAGACACTGGCTTTCCGGTTGGCGGACGACGGCACCGGCGCATTGCCGACAGTCCGCCACATCATCGTTAACGATAACAAGTCCTCGACTTACAAGTTGGGTTTGCTGCGAACCCTTGTCCGGATCGCCGACGGTGCGCCCGGTCTGGCGCTTAAGCGGACTGATGACTGGGTGGATATTCCGCTCGGAGCGGTCGGGCTGTTCTGGATTATGCTTTATCACCCTCTGGTGCTCCGGCATCAGCTGCGGCAAGCGCCAGGTAGCCGTGGCTATGCTTTTGCCACGGAGGATTTCTTCAAACTGCAGAGTTTCACGCCGCTTGATTTCAGAGTGGGTATGTCGCTGTCGGCGGATGTTGCACCGGTAGTCCTTCGCGCTATCCGGGATGCTTGCTCAACCATTCTCAAGAACCCCGCCCATTTCACGACCTGGCCCGGGAGTAACCGTCCCATCTTCGAGGGTGGTTCGGCCAGGATTACCATCAGTAAGGAGTCGGTGCGTTTGGACAAAGCAACGCTTTCCCGGTTCGGTACCTTCCGTGTTCCTTCATTTCTCTGGGATGCGTTCAGTCGCTATGCGTGCTGGATTGAGCCTGCGATTGTTTATGAATGGATAGATCTGATGGGTAGCTGGGATCTGCGTTACCGCATGGATGACTATCATCGTGGTTTACAGTGGGTGGAAGGTCGGCGCGATACGTCAGCTGTCCGTCAAATGATTAACCAGCAGCTCGAGGCTGGTAGGGTCGAGTGCGTATGGACGGCCCAAAATCTCAAAGCGAAGCGGTTTGACGTCGACCACTGTTTTCCGTGGTCACGATGGAACAACAACGATCTCTGGAATCTGATGCCAGCGACTCATACGGCGAACGCTTCTAAGTCCGAAAAGCTACCTGGGGACCTTCTGCTCAAGGAGGCGCACCCTCGAGTAGTGAATTGGTGGGAGCAAGCCATTGTAGGCACGTCTCGTGAGGAGCAGTTCTTCTCAGAGGCTGAGGCCTCACTGCCATTGCTGGGGCAGGAACGAACCGTGGAAGGCGTCTTTGAGGGGATGCTTCAGCAGCGACTGAGGCTGAAAACCAATCTTCAGCTGGCAGAGTGGTTGGGGTTGTAAACTTATGCTTGAACAGCAGGAATTATCCATGCCCGAATCACCGCTTGCCCAATCCCTGAAGCTCCCCTGCGGAGCCGTCCTGCCCAACCGCATTGCCAAGGCAGCCATGACCGAAGGGCTGGCAGACGATCAGCTCCACGCTACCCACCGCCATGAAACCCTTTACAGTCGCTGGTCCGATGGCGGGGCGGGGCTGTTGATTACCGGCAACGTGATGATTGATCACCGGGTGCTGGAGCGGCCGGGTAACGTGGCGATTGATCCCGCGCCGGCTGAAGGCGAGCCGGCGGGTATGGCGCAGTTACGTGCCTGGGCCGAGGCGGGAACCCGCAACGGCAACCATTTGTGGATGCAGATTTCCCATGCCGGTCGCCAGTCGCCGCGTTACGTGACCACTCGTCCAATGGGGCCGTCGGAAGTCCAGCTATCGCTGATGGGCAACTATGCCCGCCCACGAGCACTCACGGAGCCGGAGATCCTCGATTTTATCCAGCGCTTCGCCAACGTGGCCCGGATCGCCAAGGAGGCGGGCTTCACCGGCGTTCAGGTGCACGGGGCCCATGGGTATCTGCTGTCGTCTTTTCTGTCGCCGGTCACCAATCAGCGTACCGATCGCTGGGGTGGCTCACTGGAGAATCGCGCCCGTTTCCTGCTGGAGGTGGTGCGGGCGACTCGCGCCGCTGTGGGGCCGGAGTTTCCGGTGGCGGTAAAGCTGAATTCCGACGATTTCCGCAAGGGCGGTTTTACGCTCGATGAGTCCGTGAAGGTGGTGCGCTGGCTCAATGAGGAGGGTATTGATTTGCTGGAGGTGTCTGGCGGCACATATGAGCAGCCACGGCTGCTCGGGTACAGTGGTGATGCCGACACGGCAAGCGAGGGGCCGGCCATGCGGGAAAGCACGCGCAAGCGGGAGGCTTACTTCCTGGATTATGCCCAGACGATTCGTGAGGTGTGCGATTGCCCGCTGATGGTCACCGGTGGATTCCGGACGCGCGCGTTTATGGAGGAGGCAGTCGCCAATGGCGAAACCGACGTGATTGGCCTTGGCCGGCCACTCTGCACGGATCCCGATACGCCCAGGGATCTGCTTGAAGGGCGCATTGATAAGACGGTTTGCCATGAAGACCACATCAAGCTTGCTCAACGAGGGTTTTTCTCACCGGCGAGTCCGCTGATGCCGCTTAAAGTCATTAATGTGCTGGGCGGCCAGGCATGGTACTACCAGCAGATTTTCCGGCTGGCGGATGGCGAAGAGGCTGATCCGGACCTGGGTATCCTCAAGGCCGTCGGGGCTTTTGTTAAGGATGAATTGAGCCGGTCCCGGCGGGTGAAGAAGGCCCGCCTTACCTAAAGATGATTCTCTGGATCGACCGGGGAATAAACCGGGTGATAAATTCGGCAGCGTAGGTCTGGGGTGTAACCAGGTATCGAGGCTTGGGTCGTGTCGCCTCTGCTGCCCTGACAATCTTTTTCGCGACGTCCGACGCACTGGCTGTAAAGGGCTTGATTCTGGCGCCTGGCGCGAGCGCTGCTTCCATTGCCTTGTACTTTTCCCGGTGCACGGCGCTGGCCTGGCCAAGCACGGGCTGCAACGCGGCCAGGGCATGCTCTCTGAACCGGGTCACCACGGGGCCCGGGAGCACCAGCGAGATACTTTCCAGGCTGTTGCTGCCCTGTTCATCAAACCAGAAACTCTCATGGGCCGTGTTCATCGCGGATTTGGCGGCACAGTAGGCGCCTTTCATTTTCTGGGGCGCGATGGAGAGAACGGAGCTAACCGCGATGACCCGCAAGGGTTTACCGTGCTGTTCGCAGAGCCCCAGGCAGACAGCAGCCAGCTTGATGGGGCCGAATACGTGGGTACTGAACTGCTTTTGCCACATGGGTTCGGAGAGATCGCGAAGCGCGCCGAATTGCCCGTAACCGGAGTTGTTGACCAGAATCACCCGCTCGGCTGCTGCAATTTCCGTGTCCAGAGCGCCCGCAAGCCCTTCGATCTGGTCAAAGGACTCTAGATCCAGCGCCAGCTCCAGATCGGCAGACTCGACACCAGCTGGCTGTCGGGACAAAGCGATCACCCTGTAGCCTTTCCGGGCAAAGAGGGCGCAGGCTTCACGGCCAATGCCGGCGCTGGCACCGGTTATCAGAGCGAGTTTGGTCATCGGATCAACCTCCAATCCTGCATCCGCAGCTGAAATTCACCAGCCTGTCGTCCGGAAACAAAAAGGCTGACCGAAGCCAGGTGCGAAAGATTCAGTGCTGCCTCATCGGTCAATGTTTTGCCGCGCCAGGTAGGGATGAAATCACTGAAGGGGAGTCGGATGCGGCTCCATTCTTCTGTACCTGGTGTGAATGCATGCTGGTACACAATGCTGCGCCGGTTGGTGCTGTTGCGAAGGCCGATCTTGTAGGTTTTTCCGTCGCCCCGAGCAAGAAGCTCGATACCGGTGTAGTCAGCTGCATCGAAAGGTTCCGGCAGGTCAGCTTTCACAGACGAAAATCCGCCGCCGTTGTCCAGTCGCACAGTGCCGTGAAAGACGCCAACGCCGCCCTCTGCAAGATCAACGGTGCCGTTAGACTGCCCGCCCATCACGCGGTCACCGAGGGGCTGCCAGGTTAACTGGCTTGCCTCTGAATGGAACGAGACAAGTATCGGGTTTTGCGTGGCGTTCCCGGAAATATCCCGGTTCTGCATAGAGTTACCTTCGATAGTTCAAAAACGTATTAAGTGTCGTTCGCCGCAATAGCTTACTGGCTATCCAGTACTTCCGCGGTCAGTGGATGGCGAGCTGGAAAACCATCATGCCCAGAAAGGCCAGTACAATCACAACACCAACTGAAGCCGGCTCCAGCTTTTTATTAGCATCCGGCAGAAGCTCGGCAAACACCATCCAGATCATAGCACCCGCAGCCAAACCAAGGCCGAAGGGAAGCATGGGTTTGAAGGTACTTACGAACAGGTAAGCGGGAATGGCCATCAATGGTTGCGGCAAGCTGCTGAAAATACTCCAGCCGGCGGCCTTGGTGACGGACATGCCTCTTGGCACCAGGATAAGTGCAATGGGTGTGCAGCTGTTTCTGTGTTCCGGGAATTATCGGTAACTACCGAGGAATCCTCGGTTATTGCCTGTTTTCCCAATAATCTGGCTCGCGATGAAGATTCATAACAGCAAGAATGAAAATGCTGTTCTTCTTTTCAACGTAAAGAACGCCATAGGGAAATCGTTTGACGAGTGAGCGACGAACAGGCTTTCGAATGAAGCTCCAGGCCTGGGGGAATTTGACAGCTCTGGCTACTGCTTGCTCGACTTGCTCGGCGAGATCTACTCCGAGGCCAGTTTGAATTGATTCGTAGTAATCGATTGCATCATTCAATTCCGCTTCCGCTGCGGGGTGAAAGGAATAATCCATTATTTCTGCAGCCTGCTCCGAATCTTTCTGAAAACCTCATCGCCGGGCACAGGATTCACCCTGCCGGAATCCAGGTCGTCCAGGCGGCACTTGGCAACTTCTACCCATTTTTCGTCAATACTGGCTTCGTTTGGGTTTAGGCTTTTCAATAATGACTCTATAACCAGCGCTCGTTCGTCGACGGGAAGAGCGCTAGCCTCGTCAATTAAATCCTGAAGGCGCATATTTTTTGCTCCAAGAGTGGTGAGGGGCCAAGTACGGTATCCATATTAACGCTTTATGAGTTATTTTGCTTCCCAGCCCATACGCAAATCCAAGAATAACCGTGGTACGCCCTTGAACGACTATCTCGACAAAATCCTGCGTGGCCAACCGATTAATTATGAAGCCTTCCTGAAAAAGCTTCCGGAGCAGTTTCGCCGGCGCCATCGGGACATGTTTGCCACAGAAAAGGTCCAGTCCAACCGATGGCTGGTCACGGTCCGGGATGAAACCGCTTTCGCGGAGCTGCAGAACGTCGCGGAGGCTCCCTTAAACAGAGTAGACGCCGCTAGAAAAGGTGACTCTCATCGCCATGGTACTGAGGTAAGTTTTCTTCTGGTTTACCATGGGGTATTGGCATCCAGCCGTCCGGATGTGGTTGTTATCAAGAGCGATTCTGTTGACATCGGTTTTCAGCGCGCCGGCTCCGTGCTGGTAATAGAAAACGAGCGTAACTTCTACCAATATCAGCAGATGCTGAAGTTTACCGGTGAGGCTCTTGGCTGGGCCTTGCATCTGGCGGACTGCGATGTGGTATTGGGCAGTGGTAACCGGGTGACCCGGCGCGCGATTCTCGACTGGTTGCAGGGCTATGAAGAAGTATTCTGCGCATTCGATTATGATGCGGGTGGTCTGCAAATGTTCTCGACGGTCGCAGCCTCTCTTGGTGACAAAGCCACCTTTGTTCAGCCGCCCGACTGGCAACCATGGCTGGGCCGGTTCCGCAAACTACCGGACACCACCGAACGGTTTACGAGGGCGATTTCCTTGGCGGAGGGGCATGGCTTCTTTGCCCTCGCAGAGGCCTTCCGGGCAACCGGCAAATTCATGGAACAGGAGATGATTCTGGATGAGTGACTCCCAGGGGAGCCCAGGCAATTTCAATTTTGGTATTCGCCGTCTGGTGTTGGTGGACTCCGCCGGCTTCTGTTACGTGGAAATTCCGGTGGACAACCATGGCCTGATCCTGGGCCCGGGCAATCTGGGCAAGTCCAGTCTGCTGAATTCGCTGCGACTGTTCCTGCTGCCGGAAAACAACTTCAAGAACAGCCGCAAGAAATTCGCCTTTCGAAATGCCAGTGCCGGTAGCTTTTACACCAACGAGGAAAGCTACCAGCATTACTTTCCCAGCCAGTTCAGTTTCCTGATCATGGAGGCCGAGAACCCGGCCGGGGTGCATTGCCAGATCCTGTATCGGGACAGCGCCAGCCAGCTCAGCTACGGCCGAGCTTTTGTGCCGGTGGGCTACGATCAGCTGCGGCCACTGTTCTGGGATGGAAATGATGAGGACGGCATTGGCCAGGCGGTGCCGGAGCTGTCTTTCAGCCGTTTGTCCGAGGCCTTGAAAAAGCTTTCCAAAGAAACCCGATTGGTGAATGACCCGGCTAAACTCAAGCAGATGCTGTACAGCAGCGAGCTGATGAACGCCGATGCGGTGCGCTATTCCGTGCTGCCCCTGGGTGAGTCTGATGAGCGCCGGGTGCAGTCGCTGCGCACCTTGATCCTGCTGCTGTTTGAGATGAAGGCAGACGATCAGGCCATGTCCAATGCGGTGGCCAGCATTATCGAGGCAGACAAGAAATTCGCCGACGATGCCTTCGATTTCAACATCGACGACTTTCTCAATCGCCACGACCAGTTGAAGCAGCAGCAAGCCCAGCTCACGAGAATCGAGAAAGAGCGTTCACGGTTTGACAAGCTCCAGAAGGATTACCAGGCCTACCAGACGCTGCTTCGCAGTCAGCATGATTTTGCCGCGTTTCGGGATGGTGTTAGCCATGCCCTGCAGGATATTGGCGCAAGGCGTAAAGCCGCGGTAGAGGCATTCAACGAACAGAACGAGACGCTGCGCCATGTGCTGCAGGCTCTGAAAAAGCTGGAGCAGGACGCCAGCGGCCTTAAGGGCGAGATCCGTTCCGCCGATCGGCGTATCAAGCAGGCGGAGCAGAACCAGAAAGATGGCGAACTGCTGCTCTCTCAATATGGAGATAATACGCTTCAGGAAATCGAAGACATCCAGAAAGAGGAACTCGATGGCAAGAAAGGGCACCTGGCCGCGCTGAAAAGTGCCGCCCAGGCCGAGATCCGGCTGGAACAGATCCAGAAAAAGAAGCAGGAGCTTGAGCGCAAGCTGGAATCCCAGAAGGAACGGGAAAGCAAGCAACATTGGCAGCTTCAGAACCAGCTGGACGAGGCCACTGCCGCACCGCTGCGGGCGGTGGACCCACGATTGGTGATGGCGAGCCCGGGCCAGGATCTGGATGCCGACAGCAAGGCGGCCATCGAGGCATTCGCCCGGCTGTTTTTACCCACCGATAAAGGCTTTGACTGGTTCGATGCCGAATATCAGGCCCAGCCAGCGCGGCAGACCGACTTTGCAGCGCAGCGCCGGCATATTGAAGGTGAGCTTCGTGGGCTGGAAAAGGAGCGGGCCGAGCTGGCGGCCACTGCCAACCAGGAACATGACCGGCCACGGTTGATTGAGCGCACCGAGAAAGAGATCCGTGCGATCGAGAAAGATCTGGAAACGCTGCAGCGTTTCCCGGCCGCCGCGACCACTCTTCGGGACGCCACCGACGAAAAGCAGGCAGCAGAGGAACAGCTGGCCAAGCTGGAAGAGCAGGCCCGGCTGGAGCAGGAAAAGCAGGATGCGGTGCAGCAGAAGGCCGCCAAAGCCAGGGCCGAAAAAGAGCGGATCGAGGAGCGGGAACGGGAGCTGGCAGGTCTCAGCCGAAGCGTTGGCACGGTAGAGCATCGCTTCCCGCATCTGAAAGCCGCGGAAGCGGAACAGCCGTTGGACATTGAACAGGTGTCTGTGGCGGCGTTTGACGACCTTCAAACCCAGCTGGACGACCTGGAGGAGCGCCGTCGCAGTATCCTTGACCACCTTCGCCAGTTCGTGTATCACGGCATCCACGAAGATACCGAAGGCGAACTGCAGAAAGACAGCCCCGCGTCATCGGCTATCCGGGAAACGTTCAAAGGCCTCTCAGATCTGTTTGCCGGCATGGCAGAGCGCTGGAATGTGCTGGAGCAGCAGGTGGGTATCCACAATGAAACCGTGGCCAGCTACCGGCAGGCCCTGAAATCCAACCACGAGCACATTGCCCGTTTCGAGGCGCAGCTGAACCGTGAGCTCGAAGGGGTGCGCATCAACGATCTGGTGGAAATCCGCGTGGATATTCATACCGATCCGAAATTCCGCAATCTGGTGGAAGAAGCGAACAACATCGACCCCTATGGCAACCAGCTGCAGTCGGACGCGTTTTATGACCGTTTGCGGGTGTTCGTGGCGGACTTTTTCGGGGAGGGCGGCAGCAAGCGCCTGACCATGGACAAGGTGATCACCGGCATTTCCTACAGAACCCGGAAGGAAAACGCCACAAGCCTCGACAAGAAGGGCCAGTCCACCTCCACCACGGCCCTGATCAATCTGGAACTGGTGTACCGGCTGCTGAAACGGGTGTTGTACCCGGGCGTTCAATTGTCGTTCCCCATGGTGCTGGATGAGCTGGCCAGCGTGGACATCAGCCAGATGCCCTCGCTGCTGGAGCGGTTACGCAAGCAGGGCTTCAACCTGTTCTCTGCCGCCACTCATAGCGCCAGCGCGGAAGTGATTTACCTGATCGGCCGACACCTGGAAGTAGGGCAGATGCGCACCGCGAAGCCTTACAGCCCGCAACGTACCCTGGTGTTCTGGGGTGGAGCGGAGGGCTTTACCAACGGCGAGGCCATGAGCC
Organism: Marinobacter sp. DSM 26671; assembly: GCF_900112835.1. NCBI lineage: Bacteria > Pseudomonadati > Pseudomonadota > Gammaproteobacteria > Pseudomonadales > Marinobacteraceae > Marinobacter > Marinobacter sp. DSM 26671. The sequence continues at coordinate 70,473 of NZ_FONF01000012.1, forward strand.
ACTGGGCTGATCAGACCCAGGCTAGCCTGATGGAGCAGGTGGATGAGTAAACGGTTCAGCACCCTGGATACCACCCGGCTGCTGTTCGAGCACCCGAAGATCCTGTTCCGGATGATCGAACGGATGGACCGGAACGAAGCCCGGTATATCCGTGAGAGCGATCTGGTGGCCGAGGTGATGGACTATACCCGCACCCTTGGCAACGCCGACCGGGATCGGGTGCGTTTTGCGCTGAATACCGACAATCTGTTCCGCAGCGGCCTGGTGATCGATATCATCAAGGCCGAAGGTGAGCGGCGCCTGGTGTTTCAGGATGCCCTGATCAACCTGATGCGTGCCTGCAACGCGTCGCTGTACCAGGAACTGACGGATGCTCGGCTTCGCGGCCATCTTGTAACCCTTCGGGACGTGCGCAATCGGCTCGAGACCAGCTCTTTCAGCGACGCCGATCCGGACTACACCGAACTGAGGGATGATCTGAACGAGCGGGTGAGCCAGCTCATCGGTTTGCTGCGCCAGAATGTCCTGCGCATGCAGACCATCAGTGCGCAGCTTGCGGATCTCTCCGGCGACGCCAGCCGGGCGCCCCAGAAATTCCTTGAGTTCCGCCAGAACCTGTTTGAGCAGATCGTTACCCTGTACGAGCGCCACATCAAGCCGACCCTGGTGTTTTTGAACCCGGATACGCGGCTGCCGGATGGCAGCAACCTGTTCGAAACCCTGGAAGCGATGGTGCGGTTGCTGGAAAATCACGGCGATCACAGCCTGGCAGATCAGTTGTTCCGTTCCTCCATTAGTTTGAACGCCCTGTACAAACCCATTCAGGCGGTGGCCCAGGAGGTGGAGCACTTCCTGCGCAAGACGCGCCAGGGCATGGTCCAGTACAACGCCATGGAGCATTTCTACGGCAAGCTGCAGGAACTCAAGGGGGAAACCGAGACCCTCAGCCTGAAACGAAAATGGCTGGAAGGTGGAAACTTTGCCCGCAGCACCGGTTTTCTGATCGGCCTTCGGGCCCAGCAGCGCCCGAAACACTACGTCTTCGGTGAATCGTCCAGCTACTACCAGCTGTTGTTCAGCGAACTGGACCTGAGGCTGAACGACCTCCGCCGCAGGGCAGAGGTGCCGGTACTGCAGCAAGTTGATGGCAGCGGACGCCATACCCGGATTGATGTCCAGCGTATCAACCAGCTCTATCAATGGCTGGAAACCCTGGAGCTGCGGCCAACAACCGATCTGGTACGTGAGCTTCACGGGCGCCTGGACGGGTTTATCCCCGGCTATCGCTTCCCGGACCTGCTGGCGGCGTTGAACCGGCTGGTAAACTCGCCCCCCGAGGGCTTGCAGGTGGTGACTACCAATCGCTTCCGAATCCTCGATCAGTCATCCGACAGTGAACAGTTTGTCTACCGAAAGCGTCGCCTGGAGCAACAGAATGTCTGAATTTGAAGAAATCCTCCCGGCCCACAGCGCCGCAATCTACCGGGAATTCCAGGCCGGCCGGGTGATTGTGCGTGATGTGTGGGACGGCAACCGCTCCGAGTTGCGTGCCAATCCGCTCTACAACCTGCTTTATAACCATCTGTCCCATTTCCGGACCTTCTATGAGCACCTGGGCAGTGAGCTGGTGTTCAACGAAACCGGCGCGTTTTTCTTTCTCAAGGAAAGCAGCGAAGAGGAGAACGAAGAGCACGATGAGAACGCCTTCCGGGTGCAGGTAATCCTGCTGCTGATCGGGCGTTATTTCGCACGCAGCGGTCGGGATCTTGAATACCTTGGCCGGCCCGATGCCGGGTTGAATGAGCAAGACCTCTCTTCCCTGGCTAGCGATGAGGAATATCAGGAAATTCTGCGTGCAGCCCGTTTTGAAAAGGGCGTGCCGGAAGCGCTGGATTACCTGGAAAAACGCCATCTGCTGTTTCGCGCGGGTGCGGGGCGCTGTTTCCTGAGTTCGGCCGGGCTGTATTTTCTGCAGGAGCTGGTTCGGGAGTTTGAACAAGGGTAGTGTTTTCCTGATCAGAAGCTGGTCAGGAATTCTTCAACTTTGTTTGCCGGCATGGGCTTGGCATAGAGAAAACCCTGAGCGAGATCACAACCCAGTTCGGTGACCAATTGGGCCTGTTCATCCGTCTCAACACCTTCGACCAGCACGCTTAGGCCCAGGCTGTGGCCAACGGTAACCATTGCCTCCATGATGGCCATGTCGGCGCTATCCTGCATCGCATGTTGCAGAAAGCTCCTGTCGATTTTGATTCCACAAACCGGGAGTTTTCTGAGATAGACGAGAGAGGAGTGCCCGGTACCGAAGTCATCGATCGAAATGTGCACGCCTGCCTGTTTCAGTTTTTCTAACTGTTTGGTTTGGTTTTCATCGCTGCCGAAAACCTCGTTTTCAGTCAGCTCCACCCCAAGCTGGTGAGGCTGAAGATTGTAACGTTCCACCGTTTCGAGAATATGGCTCGCAAGGTGTGGATTGGTGAGCTGTCGTCCCGATAGGTTGATATCAACCCGCAGGTTTTTCAGAGGGGTTTCCTGCCATGCGTCGAGTTGCTTGCAGGCTGCTTCGATAACCCATTCGCCAATCCGGTTGATGAGACCGGACTTCTCAGCCACTGGAATGAAAGTAGCTGGCGACACTGCTCGGGATTGACCGTGAAAACAGCGGAGAAGTGCCTCGCAGGAGTCGCTTTTTCGATCAGCCAGGCTGATCTGGGGCTGGAAAAACAATTCCAGCCCATCGTTATTCAAGGCGTCTCTGAGCAGGTTGGTGATTTCTTGATAATGGACCAGCCTGTCGTTGATGTCGGGGGTATAGAAACACACGCCGTTCTTGCCGGTTTCTTTGGCCTGGTACATGGCCGCGTCTGCATTGCCCATCAGCTCGGCCACGGTGGTGCCATTATGCGGGAAAAGACTCACGCCGAAGCTGGCGGTAACCTGGTAACAATCGCCCTCCAGATGCACTCTGTGTTCCAGAGCGTCTATCAACCGACAAACAAGTTCGTGAATACCTTCAGGGCCTTCGAAATCGAAGATCAGCAAGACAAACTCGTCCCCGCCAAAGCGGCTCAACAGGTCTCCGCCTCGAAGTTCGGCCCTCAAAGTTTCGGCCACCGCTATCAGGAGGCTGTCACCATGATGATGGCCACGGGTATCGTTGATGATTTTGAAATTGTCCAGATCGATAAAAACAACCGCTACTTCCTGATGCAGGCGATCTGCTTCATCCAGTCGGCTCGACAACTCGGCTTCCATGAAATGCCGGTTGGGTAATCCGGTCAGGTCGTCAAAACTCGCGCGCCGGTAAAGCTCGTCTCTGGCTTGTTTCTGCTCCTCCAGGCTGATGTCGATGCAGAACATCTCACATTCGCCGCTGTCCTGTTTGATCATTACATGGCTGGAGTAGACGGGGACCAGGTGCCCTTCTTTGTGCTTCAATTCGAGTTCGTCGGAGGGAATGCTGATGTTTTTCTCAAGCCAATTGCGGTGCGCTTCGATCACACCGGTGCGCATGTGATCGGGAATGATCAGGTCTTCCAATAGCTCTCCCAGCGCTTCATCCCGGGAATAGCCATAAATGCGCGCGCTTGCTTCGTTCCAATAAATTACCCGGCGGTGTCTGTCGTATCCCTGAACAGCCACCATGGGCAGACTCTCGATCAGCTCGTAAAACCTGTTTTCACTGTCCTCGGTAGCCGATCGACTTCCTTGTCCAATATCCATTGCGGGTCAGCATCCTCATGATTAGCGATAAACGTTTCGCGAAGCGATGATGCAATAGAATGAGAATAGTTCGGGACCCCAGGGTTATCTAGTTGGTTTACTGATTGGTAGGGCGGTGCTGTCTCTAGAGCGGCGTTGCAGTCTGCTCTGCGGTTTCCTGCTCCTGCTCCAGCTCTTGCTCCAGCCTGGCGATACAGCGATCGAATGCCCGGCTGATCCTGGTCTGGTCCTTGATCATGGCCAGCCGTGGCCATGTGGCCTGTTCACCGAGATTGATATACATCTCGAGATCTTCAGGGGTCGGGTTGGAGAGGACCTTTCGGTAAAGGGACGCCCTGGGCGGGAAATGGATGTTGATGTCCCCGAGGTATTGCTGACTGGTCATGGCGTAGGCCTGCTCGATGAGTGGCCGTGGCTTCTGCTGGGTGCGGGTGGGGGAGACGGAGATATTCAGAGTTCGGCCACTGTGCTCATAGGCTTCCTTGAAACTGACGCTGCCAAGATTGTGCTGGAGATGCTCCTGAAGTTGGCGCGGATCCATGGCATGGCCAGCCCTCAAGCCTTCCGTGACGCCGAGCCAGTGGAAGGCATTCAGGTGAATCCGTTCCGGATGGTTAAAAAACTCTGCCAGTTCCTTGTCGTTCCGTGTGCAGATGGCACCCGCCACGATGGCACCCATGCTGGAACCGGCCATGACATCCGGCAGCAGATCCTGTCGCCAGAGCGCCCGGGTGACACCGATGTGGTAAATACCAAAGGCCGCACCACCGCTGAGCATCAGGGCCGGCCGGCCATAGACCCGCTCGGCGTCCTGAAACATTTTCAGTTTTCGGGCGGTTGTCACTTCCGGAATAGGGTGGTCGCAAATGAATTCCATGGACGTCTCGACGGCATCCAGGAATTCACCCACCAACCGATTGGTGCCGCTGCGCGCCACGGTGTAAAGATCGGGATAGGATAATTCGCCCAGGTGACGGTAGAGGCTCTCCTGAAGGATCCGGATCAGTCGCCGCGTGTCGCCATTCTGCCGGCAATGGTCCATGAGGCCCATGTGCTTGCGCATCAGGCTTTCATGCAGCATCCCGGTCTCTTCCTGCTCGCGCCAGTCCAGCAGCCCGTCCATGTCATCGAGCGCGGTAGCGGCCTCGCACCAGTGCTCGTAGTCGTGGGCCTGTTCCAGTTGCTGCTGGAGCTGTTTTCGGGTCTTCAAGGCGTGTTTCATGCTTTTTACCTTAACCCATACGGCCCAAGCTGTGCAGAGGCTGGTTTCCTGGCTCCGGGTTATTTGCTATGTTTAGGCCCGTGGGTTGGGTTTTATTACCAATCAGACATGTCTGCGGGAGAGACTGAATCCCTTGCGATCAGCGCCGAAGGAGCAACTGCCCCGGAAACTCTCAGGCAAAAGGACCGCTGGCATGAATACTTTCCGAAGAGCTGTCGACAATCGCGTCAGTCGGCACACCGAAGGAGCAAACGACCGTTTTCGTTAAAACGGCTCGTGAATCTCTCAGGTCCCGTGACGGAAGGGGTGCTTTCTGCCATTTCGAGCAAGGAGGAAACCCTTGGCGCTCACGGAGATTGGAATGAAGCGAATCGCAGTAATTGGCGGTGGTATCACTGGTATTACCACGGCCTACACCCTTGCCAAGCGCGGGCTTGACGTTACGGTTTACGAGAAGCATCGCTATGCGGCGATGGAAACCTCCTTCGCCAACGGTGGACAGCTCTCTGCTTCCAACGCAGAGGTCTGGAACAACTGGCAGACCGTGATGAAGGGCATAAAGTGGATGTCCCGCCGGGATGCGCCACTGCTGGTCAATCCCAAGCCGTCCTGGCACAAGCTGAGCTGGTTCGCCGAGTTCATTGCCGCTATTCCCCAGTACGAGAAAAACACCACGGAAACCGCTCGCCTGGCTATTGCCGCCCGCGATCACCTGTTTGCCTGGGCGCAGGAAGAAGGCATCGATTTCGATCTGAAGAAGCAGGGTATCCTGCACATCTACCGGGACAAGGCCGGGTTTGACCACGCTGAAAAGGTATCGCGCCTGCTGGCGGCTGGTGGCCTTGAGCGCCGTTCGGTGACCCCGGAGGAAATGAAATCCATCGAGCCGACCCTGGCCGGCAACTATTACGGCGGGTTTTTCACAGAGAGTGACTCCACCGGTGATATTCACAAGTTCACCAATGGACTGGCGGATGCCATCAAGCGGCTGGGCGTTAAAACCTGTTATGGCCACACGGTGACCGAGCTGAGCGCCGATGAGCGTAATGCCTGGGTGACCGCCCACGATGGCACCGAACAGTCCCGGGACACATTTGACGGCGTGGTGATCTGTGCCGGCGTCGGTAGCCGCGGGCTCGCGAAAAAGCTGGGTGACCGGGTGAATATCTATCCGGTTAAGGGGTACTCAATTACCGTGGAGCTGGACGACGAAGCCTCGCAAAAGGCGGCACCAACCGTCAGCTTGCTGGACGATGCTACCAAGATCGTCACCAGTCGCCTGGGCGATGGTCGTTTCCGGGTTGCCGGTACCGCCGAGTTCAGCGGTTACAACCGCGATATCAAGGACGACCGCATCCGCCCGCTCACCCGTTGGGTTGAGCAGTGCTTCCCAGGTGTCTGTACTCGCAAGGTAGTGCCCTGGGCAGGCTTGCGGCCAATGCTGCCGAACATGATGCCAAGGGTTGGGCCAGGTCGCCTGCCGACCGTGTTCTACAACACCGGTCACGGTCACCTGGGCTGGACGCTCTCTGCGATTACCGCTGAGTTGGTCGCTGAGAGCGTTACCGGGGATAGCCGGTAATCTCGCGGATTTTCCGGTACAGGGGTTGAAGCTGAGGGTACATCTTCAGATAAACCTCGGAATACAGCCGCTGGTAAAGAGCCCGGGTTTCTTCGTTGGGATGAAAAACGTCGCCAACCCGGGTCATCTTCGCCACGGCGGTGTCGAAATCCGGATGCAGCCCTAGCCCGACAGCGGCATCAATGGCGGCGCCGAGCCCGGAGGTCTCATAGGTGTGAGGCCTCTCGGCCGGCAGCCCGAGCACATCGGCGGTGAGTTGCATCGCCGCATCGCTCTGTGAGCCACCGCCGGCCACTCGCGATTTCCTGATCTTCACGCCGCTTCGCTTCTCGATTTTTTCCTTTCCTTCCCTGAGCGCGTAGGCCAGACCTTCGAGGATGGCGCGATAAATGTGGGAACGGGTGTGAACGTCCCCGAACCCGATGATCGAGCCTTTCGCTTCCGGCCCCGGCTGGCGCACGCCGGGTGACCAGTAGGGCTGAAGCATCAGGCCCATGGATCCTGGTGGCACTGCCTTGACCAGTTCATCGAACAGCGCTTCCGGCTCGATACCTCGTTCCTCGGCCAGTTTCTGTTCTCTCAGCCCGAACTCCCGCTTGAACCAGCTCACCATCCAGAAACCCCGGTAGATCATGACCTCCGTCGAGTAATGGCCGGGCAACGCAGACGGATAGGGCGGCATCAGCCGGATCGGTTCGACGTAACGCTGGCTGGTGGTGTTGATGGTGGCAGTGGTGCCATAGCTCATACAGCCGATATCGGGTGTCAGCCCGCCGGAGCCGAGAATTTCGCAGGCCTTGTCGGAAGCTGCGGCGATTACTGGGAGGCTTTTTGCCAGGCCCAGGTGCTTGCAGGCTTCGTCGGTCAAATGGCCCAGTGTTTCGCCGGGTGCAACCAGCTCAGGCAGCATGGAAGGCTCGACTGGCATCGTCTGCCATTTGAAATCCCGCCGGCCGGCCCAGCGATGCTTTTTATAGTCGAATGGCAGGTATCCCACCTGGCTGCCGGTCGAGTCCCGGAATTCTCCAGTGAGTCGGTAGTTGAGATAGCCGGACAGCAACAGGAAATGCCGGGTTTTGGCCCAGATCTCGGGTTCATTCTGAGCGATCCAGTTGGCCTGGGTTTTTTCCCGGAACCGGTTGATAGTGTCTGCCAGACGGGCAACTTTGAACAGCCATCCCCAGGGCCCTCTGACGGGGCCTTCGACCTTTGCGTGGCGCTGGTCGAGCCAGATGATTGCCGGGCGTAGAGGCTGTCCATTTTCATCCAGATTTATGACGGTGCCGCGCTGGGTGGTCACGGTAACGCCGGCAACCTGATCCGGTGTCGCGTCTGTGGAGTTCCAGAGCAATTGGCAGGCTTCCCCGAGCTGCTCCCAGAAGTAGTCCGGGTGCTGCTCGGCCCAGCCGGGCTCTCTCGAAAAATAGGGCTCGATTTCCTGCTTGCCTTTGCCCACCAGATTGCCACTGGTATCGAAGAGCAGCGCCCGAACGCTCTGGGTGCCATTGTCGATGGCCAGGATGAGCGGCTCAGCTGGCATCGGAGGCCTCCTGGGGTGGCAGCGAATAGGCGTTGTGATAGATCGACAGGTAGCGGGCCTGTTCCTCCTCCCAACGCTGGTCAGCCCAGCCAAGCAGGGGCTGGCAGTGGTTACGAATCTGCGGGAGAAGGGCTTCGCCCGCATTCGGTAGTACCATGCCTAACCGCGTTCGTCGCAGAAGCAGGTCATCCAGATGCTGCACATCTTCTCTTCGGCACGCCCAGCAAAGCTCCGCCCAGAGCAGGTCGGAAGCCCGATTTGGAGTGACAGGCTCCAGTGGGCCCGAAGCAAGCAGTTGATCAAGCTCGGGGCCATAGAACCCCTGCAGTCGCTGCCAGCACTGGTGGCTAATGGTGGCTGGCCTTGAGGGGTGATCTGTGCCCTGAAACACCGGTTTGGATGCGGGCCGCAGAACCTTTCTGGCGTCTTCTCCAAGCCCCTGGACGAGTGCCTCGCGGGCGATGACCCGGAAGGTGGTGAGCTTGCCGCCGGCAATGCTGACCAGCCCCCGATTCACCCGAAGTGCGTGTTCCCGGTTTTCCTTGGACGGCGCCTTACCCGTACCATCGGTTACCACCGGCCTTACACCGGCCCAGGTTGAAAGGATGTCGCTTCGGGTAATGGGGCTGCCCGGAAACAATCGTGAGGCGATTTCAAGCAGGTAGGCGGTCTCGGACTCAGAAATCACCGGCTCCTGATCCAGGTTGCCCTCATGGTCGATATCGGTGGTGCCGAGAACTGTAGTGCCCAGCCATGGGAAGGCAAACACCGGGCGGCCATCTTCCGGATGAAACAGGGAAACCGAACAGGACACCGGCAGACTGGACCAGGGCAGCACCAGGTGGCTGCCACGCAGGGGCCGGATGTGCATGGTGTCTTCAGAGGTCTCGCTGGACTGCAGCCGATCTGCCCAGGCACCGGTGGCGTTGATGACCAGGGGCGCGAAGACCTCAATGGGCGTATCGTTTTCCTCTGCCTGAATCAGCAAGCCGGATACATCGCCGTTGCTGCGCTTTATTTCACCGGCTCTTGTGTAATTCAGGCACATGGCTCCGTCCCGCCGGGCTTCGGCAATCAGGCGCAGGACCAGGCGCGAGTCGTCGGTGACTGCATCGGTAAAACCGCTGGCGCCGGCGAGTTTTTCGCCCGTCAGGCCCGGCACCCAGAGCATGGATTCGGCCGGGGTCAGAAAGTGGCGGCTTCGGTTGCGGGCAATAAAGTCGTAAACCCGAAGCAGTGTCTGGAACAGGCGCGGTCCGGGGAACTGGCCTTTAAAGTGCGGCATGATGAAGCGCAGGGGCTCAATTAACCCCGGTGCTTCCGCCATTAACCGTTCCCGCTCGCGCACGGCGTCCCGGGTAAGACCGTAATGCCCGCTGCCCAGGTACCGAAGGCCACCATGCACCATCTTTGAGGACCGGCTGGAGGTACCCCAGGAAAAGTCCTTCTGTTCCACCAGAAGCGTGCGCAGCCCGCTGCCTGCTGCTTCCCGGGCCACGCCAGCGCCGGTAATTCCGCCGCCGACCACCACCACATCAAATTTGTTGGTCCCTGAGCGCAGCGCATTGAGAATGTCAGTCCGGTTCATATTGGGGCTCCCTTTGGGCGTTGCGCTCATTTGACCAGTGTTTCCGGGTTCAGGATCGCGTCCGGGTCAAAGGTGCTGCACAGGGAGCGTATCGCCAACATGCCCAGTTCGCCTTTTTCCACCGGCAGGTAAGGGGCGTGATCCTTACCGACACCGTGTTGATGGCTGATGGTGCCGCGGTTGTTCACGATCAGTTCGGAGGTGCTGGTTTTGAGCGTTTGCCAGCGCGCGAGTGTTTCCTCGTAGCTGTCGCCCACCCGGAACACATAGGTGGTGTAAATGCTGCAGCCCTGGCTATAGAAATGGGAGAGGTGGGTGAACACATGGGTGTTCTCGTTCTGGTCTTTCAGCCCGTCACGCAGGCTGGTCTCGATCAGACCCAGCAGATTGTGGACGTTGTCCCAGTCAGTGGCCGTTTCCAGAGTGTCGACCGCATAGCCCATCTGCCAGAGGGCCTCTCTCAGATAGGGCATGGTAAAACGCTTGGCCGCCCATTTGTCGCCGAGCCGCGTGCCGGTATAGACGCCATTTTGGGCCTTGCAGATGCTTCGGGCCTCTTTCAGGGCGTTTCGGGTCTGCAGTCGGGAGCCGGTGATCCCGAAGGTCATCATGCATTTGCCCTCACCAGCGCCCCTCAGCGAAAGGAAACGCTCGAGCATGCCGATAAGCCGGGGGTGGCCGGCCAGCGCGAGCTGGGTCTCGGTCTCTACGGCATTGCTGAGCCTGAGCATGGATAACTGGGTTCGGTTCTGCACCAGCAGGCGGCTGGCCGTGCGGGCGCTCTCCCAATCCGGAAAAAAGACCACATGAAAGCTCTCGTGTTCGGGCAGCGGAGTAACCCGCACCTTCACCTCGGTAATCAGCCCGATATGGCCTTCCGAACCCAGAATCATTTCCCGGATATCCGGACCGGCGCTGGAGGCCGGTATGGTGGGCAGGTTAAGGGTGCCTTTCAGGGTTTCGACCCGGCCCCCGGCAAAGAGTTGTTCAATGCGGCCATAGCGCAGGGATTGCTGGCCACTGGATCGGGAGGCCACCCAGCCGCCGACGGTGGAAAGCTCGAAAGACTGAGGGAAATGCCCCAGTGTGTAGCCATGGGCCCGGAGTTGGGACTCAACGAGTGGCCCGGGTGTTCCCGCACCAAACGTCGCGATCTGGCTGTCCGTGTCCAGGTCGATCAGGCGATTCATCCGGCTCATGTCCACAGTCAGTACTGGCTGGCCTTTATCCACCGGATTTATGTGCCCGGCCACACTGGTGCCGCCACCGTAGGGAATCAGGTGAATGTGTTGTTCCGCGGCCCAGGAGAGCAGGGTTTGAACCTCTTCGCTGGTGGTAGGGTAGGCCACGCCATCGGGGAACACACCAAACTCGCCGCTGCGCATGGCCAGCCAGTCCGCAAGACTCTGGCCGCGGGCATGGCGCACTCGCGCTTCCGGGCCTGTATCGATCAGTGATTCCAGATCTGCCGGCCGGGTAAGGCGGGTTTCCGGTACTTTGGCGCAAACGGAATCCAGGGTCGCGTCCGCCAGAGGCCGGCCACTACCGATGCGTGATGCCAGAAAGTCCTGGCCCTGTTCCGGCATTGCCAGATTGAATCCCTCGTCGCCCCAGCCGTTCCAGCGTCGCATGTGCTTTATTCTCCAGATTAAAAACGAATGTGGCGCATTCTATAGGCTCTGCTTCGTTCGCCGCTGTCGCTTGGCGCCATGGTTCCTGTCATTTGCCGCCAGTGGCTGACTTTGGCAACCCTCTCAGGGTCGGAGCGATTCCGTCAGCCGGCTGTTGAGGTCCTGCCACCGTGAGAGTTTGCCCGCTTCGCCGATCCGGGTGCGCGCTCCGCCGGACTGGTTCAGCCAGAGGCCTTCACCATTGAAGCTATAAACAGGTTCAAGATCAGTGCGTTGAGAGGCGGGTTTAATGTCATTTATCAGGTTGTCCAGAATCAACGGATCGGCGTCTGGCTCCGGGTACCACGCCAGCACCATGTGGGCCTGGTTCAGTTCCAGCGCTTTGACATACACGATCCGGAGCTGGTCATCGGGCACGCCCATGGACTTGAGGGTCAGGTATTTGGCAATCGAGAAATCCTCACAGTCACCACCGTTGGTGGTCAGCAGTTCTACCGGGGTTGCCCAGTAGTCTTCCTCGCCCCAGTGGCGGATATCGCTGACAAAGGTGACTCGATTGAAAAAGGAGTTCACCAGCCGGAGCTGCCGGTCGATGGGGGCGTTTGCGGCAAGAGCATGCAGGCGCTGCCAGTTTTCAAGGCGCTGGTGGGCTTCGGTTCCGAATTCTTCCTGAACATAGTTCATCAGACGGGAGCCCAGCTCGAAGGCACTCACAAGAGAGACCACGAGCAATAACGCAGGCAGAAGAGTGGAACGGCGGCGAATCTGAAGGGCGGCCGTTTCCATAGCGCGCCTCAGCTATTGTTCCGTAGGCGTTCCCTGAGCTGCTCAAGGCGCCGGCGGATTTCCTCCCGGCGCTGCTCATCGCTGGTGGCGGAAGCGGGCGCTCTCGAGGGTGAGGGGGATGCAGCCTGCTGGACGGCGGGCGAAGGCTCTGCCTGCTGGTCGGCCGTAAAGGATATGCCGCTGCGGTCTTCGGATTCCGGGAAGTAGAGGTTTTCGAGTTTGCCGGAACGTTCAATGATCACCCGGTTCGGATGTACCGAGCGCAGTGTGGCATTACCGGGCAGTTCGTCACCCACCAGGTAGGCTTCGGTTTTACTTTTGTCATCTTCGATCAGCGCGCTGCCCGGGAAATCACCATCCGCGGCCAGTACGCCCCGAAGGAACAGTCGGAGGTTGGTTTCAGGGAGATTCTCGGTATCCATTTCTACCGGCTCGCTTTCGCCGGATGCAGCTCCGAACAGATCCAGGGAGGAAAGGTCCACACTGGGTGGCTCACGACCGGCGGCCGGGTCGGAGACCAGTGGCTGCACGTTATCGTACTGTCCCTGCTGGCCTTCCATTTGCCAGAAACGGTAACCCTGCCAGGCTGTCAGGGCGACCATGGCCGCCCCTGCCACGAGCGCGAGAATCAGGGGAAACCGTTCATTGTTTAGGAGCATTGATCATCCTGAATGCAAGTTTGTGGGCCGGGAAAAAGCTCACAGGTTATCAGACTGCAACGTTTTATTGGGAGTATAGTGTATAGAGTTATTCAGCGGGTCCATATCCTGTGGTAGCCTTTCTGAATTAGTTGAATCGAAAAGGGTTTCACGAACGAGGACGACCTTGACCACAGACACTGAACTTCAGCCGCAGGATGCTCCGCTGGGCCGTCTTCCGTTTACTTTTGCCAAGCGCAACGGAGTAATCCTGACCCGTTCGGACGCCGGTGAGCCGGTTATTCTGGTTCGGCCCGGTGCGTCCCATTCTGCGCTGGCGGAAGCGAACCGTATCAGTGGCGGTCGTGCCCGTTTTGCCACCATCGATCCGGACCGTTTCGACCAGGCCCTGAATTCCGCCTATCAGAACGATTCTGCGGAAGCGATGCAGATGGTGGAAGGCATCGGCGATGACATGGACCTGGCCTCACTCGCTGACTCCGTGCCGGAAACCGAGGATCTTCTGGAGCAGGAAGACGATGCTCCAATCATCCGTCTGATCAATGCCATTCTCACTGAAGCAGTGAAAACCAGCGCCTCGGACGTTCACATTGAAACCTATGAAAAGCGCCTTGTGGTTCGCTTCCGGGTGGATGGTGTGTTGCGTGAAGTGGTAGAGCCCAAGCGCGCACTGGCCCCGCTGCTGGTGTCCCGGATCAAGGTTATGGCGAAGCTGGATATCGCTGAGAAACGGGTGCCCCAGGATGGCCGTATTGCGCTGAGGGTCGCTGGTAGGGAAGTGGATATTCGTGTGTCGACCATGCCGTCTTCTAGCGGTGAACGCGTGGTTCTGCGTTTGCTCGACAAACAGGCAGGTGCCATACGGCTGGAATCCCTTGGCATGGCGGGGCAGGACCTGAAGGTTCTGCGCAAGCTGATTTACCGGCCTTATGGCATTTTGCTGGTCACTGGCCCTACGGGTTCCGGTAAGTCCACCACGCTCTATGCCTCGCTCCAGGAAATCAACGATCGTAGCCGCAACATCCTGACTGTTGAGGACCCCATCGAGTATAACCTGCCCGGCATCGGCCAGACCCAGGTGAATACCAAGGTGGACATGACCTTTGCCCGGGGTCTTCGTGCCATCCTGCGTCAGGATCCCGATGTGGTCATGATCGGTGAGATCCGGGATCTGGAAACGGCAGAAATTGCCGTACAGGCGAGTCTGACTGGCCACCTGGTCCTCTCCACGTTGCACACCAACACCGCCGTTGGCGCGATTACCCGGCTTATGGACATGGGTATCGAGCCCTTCCTGATTTCATCAAGCCTGGTGGGCATTGTTGCCCAACGGCTGGTGCGCGTTCTGTGCAAGGAATGCCGGGAGCCGTATACACCCACGGAAGAGCACTGCGAGTTTCTGCAGCGGGATCCTGCCAACCCACCGACCATTTACCGGGCAACCGGCTGTAGCCATTGCAACCAGCTCGGTTACCGTGGGCGTATTGGTATCTATGAGGTGGTGGAGATCTCCGAGGAAATCAGTTCTCTGATCCACAAACGTGCCGGGGAGCTGGACCTGGAAAAGGTGGCTCGCCAGCATGGGCCCAGTATTCACGCAGACGGCGTGCAGAAAATCCTGGATGGTGTGACCACGGTGGAAGAAGTACTCCGCGTTACGCACCGGGGTCAGTAAACCATGCCAGCATACGAATACAAGGCGCTCGATTCCCGAGGCAAGCAAAAACAAGGTGTCGTGGAAGCCGATGCGCCGAGAGCCGTTCGCCAGCAACTTCGGGAGCGAGGCCTCACGCCGCTGGCCGTCGAGCCGGCCGCCGAGAAACAGGCCAGAAGCAATCCCCTGAGCAGCCGGGGTTCGCTGGCCGCGGCCGATCTGGCACTGGTTACACGCCAGCTGGCAACCCTGATCCAGTCCGGCATTCCCATTGAGCAGGCGCTATCGGCGGCCGCTCAGCAGTCACCGAAACCCAGAATACGCAGCATGCTGATCGCCATTCGCGCGAAAGTCATGGAAGGGTACACCCTGGCGGATAGCCTTGGTGAGTTTCCCCGGGCATTCCCGAGGCTGTACCGGTCTACCGTTGCTGCCGGTGAGCACGCCGGCCATCTCGATCTGGTTCTGAACCGGCTGGCGGATTACACGGAAAATCGTCAGGAGGCTCGCCAGAAAATTCAGCTGGCGGCCATCTACCCCATCATTCTCAGTATCGTCGCCATCGCCATCGTCGTGTTCCTGCTGACCTACGTGGTGCCGGATATCATTGATGTGTTTCTGAAGCAGGGGCAGGAGCTGCCAACGCTGACCATGGCCATGCTTGCGGTGTCGGAATTTCTGGCGGATTACGGTGTCTATCTATTTATACTGCTGGTCGCCGCATTGATGGTGTTCCGCTTTTTCCTGACCAAGCCCGGGTTTAGACTGCGGTTTCACAAACGTCTGTTACATCTCCCCTTGTTTTCAGGGATGGTTCGTGGCGTTAACACTGCCCGCTATGCCAGCACCCTCAGCATACTGACGACCAGTGGCGTGCCGCTGGTAGAGGCAATGCGCATTGCCGGTGAGGTGTTATCCAACGATTTTCTGCGGCAGGAACTGCGGGACGCAGCCAGAAAGGTCAGCGAAGGCGGCTCATTGCACCGTTCCCTCGATCAGACCGGGTATTTTCCGCCGATGATGCTGCACATGATCGCCAGCGGGGAGGCCAGTGGTGAGCTGGACAGCATGCTGGAACGAACCGCGCGCATGCAGGAAAACACCCTCCAATCAAAGATAGCTGCGATTGTGGGGCTGTTCGAGCCGATGATGCTGTTGGTGATGGGCGTGGTGGTGCTGATCATCGTGCTGGCCATCATGCTGCCGATTCTGAATATGAGTAATCTCGTGGGATGAAACCCGCGCCGGAGCGTCAGTTGACGAGCCCGGACCAAAGCAATCCATGCCAATAACGAGTGAGACAATGACGACCAAGAACCTCAATTCACGCAACCGTAACCGCGGCTTTACCCTGATTGAAATCATGGTGGTGATGGTGATCCTGGGCCTGCTGGTGGCCATCGTGGCTCCAAACATCATGGGTCGGAGTGACCAGGCCAAGGTCACCGTGGCGGAAACCCAGTTGAGCAACATTGCCAATGCGCTGGACCTTTATCGCCTGGACAACAGCCATTATCCCTCCACCCAGCAGGGTCTTGAGGCGCTGGTTTCCAAGCCAAGTGGCAGCCCGGAGCCCAAGAACTGGAATTCCGACGGTTACCTGAAGAGCGTGCCGGAGGATCCCTGGGGTTCTGAATACCAGTACGTAAGCCCGGGTACCGAAGGTCCCTACGATCTGTATTCCTATGGCTCTGACGGCCAGGAAGGTGGCGACGGCGACGCTGCGGATATCAGCGTCTGGGACACCGAGGGCTAAATCACTGTGCAGGTCAGATCCCGACAGACCGGTTTCACCCTGATTGAAATACTGGTGGTCCTGGTGGTTGTGGGTCTGCTGGCTTCGCTTGCCGTGTTTACCATGGGGGGAAGCTCCCAGCAGCGCGAACTGGAAAATGAGGTCCGGGAGCTGTACCTGCTTATGCAGACAGCCTCGGAGCAGGCGGTTCTGAATAACCTGGAGCTGGGCCTGAAGCTGGAGGAAGACGGCTACCAGTTCGTGGCTTACCAGGATCAGACTGGCGACTGGAAGGCCTCCGGTGAGCGTATGTTCCGGGCCCGGAGCCTGCCGGAGTGGCTCACTGTCACCGAGTTCATCGAAAGCGACGCGCCCAGGCTGGCATCATCCGAAGATACCCTGTTGCCGGACGTCGTTTTTTTCTCCAGTGGCGAGACAACGCCGTTCGAGCTTGAGTTCACTATCGGAAACGGGTCAGACACGATGCACGTTCTGGCCTCGGATGGGGTGTCGCCCATGGACTGGCGCAAACCGGGCGATGAGGGGAGCAGCGGGTGAGGACGCAGAAAGGGTTTACCCTGATCGAAGTACTCATTGCCCTGCTTGTGTTCGGCCTGATTGCAACGGCTGCGGCCGAAGTTGGAAGCCAGTACATTTCCAGTTACGAACGGGTTCGGGACAAAACCCTGGCGAGCTGGTTGGCAGATAACCGAATAAACGAAATTCGACTGCAGGAAAACATTCCGGGCATCTCCGAGAACTCCAAGGATACCGACTTCGGGCCGTATCGTTGGCGGGTGACCACCGCGATTCTTGCAACCGCCGAGGCGAAGATGCGTCGTGTGGAGGTTGCGGTTGCCCGTTATCGCGAGGAAGGCGCGACGCCGGAGCCGATCCATACCCTGTCGGCTTTCGTGGGGGCACAATGAGGTTCCCGTCCGCACACAGCTGCCATCCGCAACAACGTGGTTTTACCCTGCTGGAGGTTTTGATCGCGGTTACCATCACCGCCGTTATCGGGCTTGGCGTTTGGCAGGTTATCAACGGAGTGGTCAATTCCCGCGATCGGGTGAACGAACTGGCGGAACAGTTCGACGGTTTGCAGCGGTCCATGCTCCTGCTTGAGCGGGATATCATGCAGGTGGTCAACCGGCCGGCCAGGGACATTTACGGGGATTTCCAGCCAGCGCTCTCCAGCCGTGCGGACGACTTTTCCCTGTTGCTGACCCGGCAGGGCTGGCGTAACCCCCTGGGCATTCGCCGCAGTGGCCTGCAGCGTGTCGGTTGGGAATATACTGGCAGCGAACTGCGGCGCCGGTACTGGCCCATGGTGGATCAGGGCCAGGAAGATGACAGCCGCGACGTGCTGCTGCTGGAAGGCGTAAAGCGCCTGGAAATAAGGTTTCTGGATGCCAACCGGAGCTGGCAACCGCAATGGCCAACCGATGAGGTGATGGCCGGACTGACCCCGGGTAGCCGCCCTGATATTCCACTGCCGCTGGGCATGGAAGTGACTCTGGAACATGAGCGTTTTGGAACGCTGGTGCGGACCTTTGCATTACCGGATTTTGATCCGGCCGTTGCCCAGGGTGCAGTAAACCAGGCCAACCAGGCTGCCAGCGAAGCGGAAGAAGAAAGCACAGAAGAAGAGGCTACCGGAGAACAAACCGGAGAGAATACCGGTGCAACGGGGCAGGGAGGCTAGGTAGCGATGGGCCAGACCCCGAGGTTATCGAATCGTCAGCGCGGCGTTGCTCTGATCATGGTGCTGCTGGCCATGGCTCTGGTGGTCATGCTTGCTTCGGGGATGACCCAGCAGCAGAGCTTGCGAGTGTTCAAGGCGGGACATTATCTGGCTCAACAGCAGGGCCAGAGTATCGCACTTGGCGCCGAGGCGTTCGCCCGCCAGATCCTGCGCAGGGATTATGACGAGGACAAGGAAGAAAACCTGATGGTCGATAGCCTTGACGAGTTCTGGGCCGCCAATGCAGCCGTTCTGCCGCTGGATGACAATGGTGTGGCTGAGGTCCAGATTGACGACCTTGGAGGCCGGCT
The DNA here is from genome assembly GCF_900112835.1 of Marinobacter sp. DSM 26671. Lineage (NCBI taxonomy): Bacteria > Pseudomonadati > Pseudomonadota > Gammaproteobacteria > Pseudomonadales > Marinobacteraceae > Marinobacter > Marinobacter sp. DSM 26671. Next base: position 88,648 of record NZ_FONF01000012.1, read on the forward strand.
TAATCTGAACGACCTGGTCGGCGCCAATGGCCAGGTGGATCCCATCGTCAGAGATCGTTTCGTTCAGCTGTTTGCCGCACTGGGGATTACTGCAGTTTCCGTGGATTCGCTGGTGGACTGGATCGACCCCAACGACCAGACCGTCACGGCGTACGGCGCAGAGGATGGCCAGTATCTGATGGCTGAGCAGGGTTACCGGGCTGCCAACCAGCCGTTTACCACGGTGACCGAATTGCGCCTGATCGAAGGCATGACCGAAGAGATTTATCGGGCCCTGCGGCCCCACGTGGCGGCACTTCCTGTAAATGGTGCGGGGATCAACGTGAACACCGCGACGGCCATGGTGATCCGCTCTCTCCATGAAGAGCTGACGGACGCCCAGGCTGCGTCTATTCTTGAGAAGCGGGAAGAGGAACGGTTCGAGAACCTCCAGGACTTTCTGGCGTTACCAGAGTTCGCCGGGCTCGGGCTCAAGTCGGTTGGACTGGGGTTGCAGACCCGGTTTTTTGAAGTTGCCTCGCGGATTACCTACGATAACCGTGTCGTGAATATGGTCAGTACCGTGTTCCGGACTCCGGAAGGCGAAGTCCAGACGGTTAACAGGGATATCGGGCAGAAAAACCGAATCACCAAAGAGCCTTTCACAATTTCAGAAGGATAATCATGTCTTATCGCCTTTACGTCCGCCCAATACCGCCGTTTGCGGACGCTGACCAGGACCCCGGTGCCCAGATGTTCAACTGGGTCCTGCACGATGCCAGTGGCGATGCGCAGGCTCGCGGCGCAGGCGACAGTCGGGAAACCATCGAGCATACCCTCGGCCAGAATGCACTGGATAATGTTCTGTTGATCGGCCTTATCCCCGGCGAAGAAGCGATTTATTGTCTGGCTGATATTCCCGCGAAGCAAAGCCGCTTTATCAATCAGGCGTTGCCCTACGCTGTCGAGGAGCAGATTGCCCAGGACATTGATTCTGTTCATCTGGCGCTGGGCGCCCATACCGATCACGGCTACCGCGTAGCGGCCATTGATCGCGAACGGATGGGGCAGTGGGTGAATCTGTTCAGCGGCTGGGAGCATGTTCGCCTGGAAGCGATTTTTCCGGATGCCTCATTGTTGCCGCGCACCGAAGGCGGCTGGTCGGTCTGCCTGGATGGCGAAACGGCAATGATGGTGAGCGAACGCGGTGAGTGGCTGAGTATGCAGTCTGCGAACCTGGGAATGTTTGCTCACACGCTGGCTGCACCGTCTGCGGAGGAAGTGGTGGCTGAAATTCCGGTCACGCTTTACGGCACCGCTGAAGAATTTGATCTCCAGCAATCGGCCATCTCGGAGTTGAACGGTTCTGGTCGGCTTGCGGTTCGCAAGGAAGTTCTTGAACTCATGCCTCTGGAACTGCTGGCCTACGCCCATCACCATCATCTGTGCGAACCGGTAAACCTGTGCCAGGGCATGTTCTCGTCCAAATCGGGCAAGGCGAGTCCGCTCAAACCATGGAAACCCCTCATCGCAGTTGCCGCCGTCTGGTTCGTGGTTCAGGTGGCGTTGAATGCCGGAATGGGATTCTACTATCAGAATCAGGCAGAAAAACTGCGAAACGAGGCCATGGCAATCTATCGCGATGCGTTTCCGAATGACCGGCGTACCCATGCCGGCAACGTCCGGCGCGTGATCGAAGGCCAGTTGCGGGTTGCCGGCGCAAGTGGGCCGGAAGTGGACTTTATTACCCTGATGAAATACACCGGACAACAGTATTCCCGTTTGCCGGGCAGCCAGGGAGTGAATTTCAATTCAGTGAATTACAGCCGCTCACGGGGTGAGCTGGTCGTAGACGTGAGAGCCGATAGTTATGACCGTTTGAGCGCTCTGCGCAACGGCCTCGCGAACCAGGGGCTGGAGGCGCAGATTGGTTCGGTGGTGAACGAAGCGAGCGGCGCCCGCGGCCGCCTGACGGTCTCAGGAGGTTAAGGTATGCTTTCCCGAATCAAGGATCAGCCGGCGGTCGGCAAACTCATTGCTCAGTATGACCAGTTGCCCCGTCGCGACCAGCAGGCTTTGGTGGTGCTGGCCATCGCTGTGTTTCTTGGCCTTCTGTATTTTTCCGTCTGGCGACCGGCGGCCGGGTTCTACGACCAGGCGGAAGCTGCCAGAGACAATGCCGGCGAATTGCTGGCCTGGATGCAGGCAAACCAGCGGACAATTCAGCGTCTTGGCAATACAGGCGGTGCCAGCACCACGGCGTCGGCAGACAAACCTGCGGATGGCCGTGCCCTGATGGCGCTGGTGACCCGTTCCGCCGGGGAGGCGGGTCTGTCACTTCAGCGCTTTGAGCCCAGCGGTGAAGACGCCATCCGAGTCTGGCTTGAGAATGTGCCTTTTGCAGAGGTTGCCGCTTGGTTAGAGCGATTGAATGGCAACCATGGTGTCGTCATTGACCAGGCGGCCATGGACAGGGCCAGTGAGCCAGGGCGGGTTTCCGTTCGTCTCACACTGGCCATCTGATTCTGAAAACCAGATTCCGGGCCTTTTGTCCGGAACTGACGCAGGAGAGGGAAGCGATGAGTAACGGCAGCGACAACAAGAACAAATCCGAGCCAGCCATTGTTCGCCTGGACGAAACGGCGCGGAACGAAGCCAGATCCATTCTGTTTCACGCCTACCGGAACGAACCGACGTTCCAGTACCTGTTTGATCACCGGCGCCCCGGCTACGATCAGAGGGTGAGGGCGACCATAAGGGAGCTGATAGACCTTTATTTTGAGCTCGAACAGGATGCCATTGGCGTGATGGTTGACGACACGCTTGTGGCCGTTGCGTTCATCGGGGATCCCGAATTAAGGATGAACCTGGCTGATCAGATCAGCTGGCGGATTCGTATGGTGCTGACGACGGGGTTTGCCTCTACACGTCGGTATCTGGACTACCACGAGAAAATTCGCGACATGTTGCCACAACCATTGGCGCATCAGTTGCCCATGATGGGGGTTAATCCCAAATACCAGAATCGCGGCTACGGCCGTTTGCTGCTGAAAACCGTTGAAAAACTCTGTGCCGAGAACCCGCGTGGCAGCGGGTTGGTGCTCGATACGGGTAACAACCGTTATCTGCCGTTTTACGAATCCGAGGGCTTCCGGAGCCTTGGCAAGATTCAGCTCGGCGATTTCGAAGATCACGTGTTGTTCAGGGAAGTGCATCCGGAAACCAAAACGGCCACCTCCGGCCAAACCTGATTTTAAAATGTGTAACGGGAGAAGCTGTGTCTGACCAGCAGGATTTTGATCTGATCGTTATCGGAGCCGGCTCCGGCGGCGTTCGCCTCGCGCGGATGTCTGCCCAGCGGGGCGCCAGGGTGGCCGTGGTTGAATCCAGGTATCTTGGCGGAACCTGCGTAAACGTTGGCTGCGTGCCCAAGAAACTGTTTGTGTACGGCGCTCACGTTCACGATGAGCTGGAAGATGCAGCCGGCTACGGTTGGCAGGTTCCACTCGACGATGTCAGTTTCGACTGGCCGAAGCTGGTTGCCAACAAGAATGCCGAGATCGAGCGTCTGAATGGCATTTATGGCCGGTTGCTGGAAAACGCCGGTGTGACCATCATCGAAGGAACGGCGTCCTTGTCAGACGCCAATACCGTGGTGGTCGGGGATACCTCCTATCGGGCCAAACACATCACGATAGCCACCGGCAGCTGGCCGGTGATTCCGGATGTGCCCGGCAAGGAATGCATTCTTACGTCCAACGAGATGTTCTACCTGCCGCAGCTGCCGAAGCAGGCCGTGGTCTGGGGCGGTGGCTACATCGCTGTAGAGTTTGCCGGCATCCTGGCCGGGTTGGGTGTTGATACAACCTTGCTGTATCGCGGTGATCTGTTCCTGCGCGGGTTTGATGGCGACATCCGACGGTTTACCGAACAGGAAATGCGGAAAAAAGGCGTAAACCTGCAGTTCGGGGTGACCATCGAATCGGTTGAGGCCGAAAATGCCCATTACCGGGTTCAACTTAACAATGGCGAAACCCTGGAGACTGGCCTGGTGATGGCGGCAACCGGCCGTCGTGCCCTGGTTGACGGTCTTGGTCTGACTGATCTTGGCGTTCAGCTCAGCGCCTCGGGGCATGTTGTCGTGGATGATCACTTCCAGACTGCCGTGCCCTCAATTACTGCGCTGGGTGATGTGATTGGAACTCCTCAGCTTACGCCGGTTGCCCTGGCACAGGGCATGGTGCTATCCAGACGTTTATTCGGCGATGGCAAAGGCGAAATGGACTATTCGGCGATTCCAACGGCCGTATTCTGCCAGCCAAACATCGGAACGGTTGGGCTGACCGAGGAAGAGGCCCGGGAAGCGGGGCATCGACTGCGGATCTACCGTTCGGAGTTCCGCCCGATGAAATACACCCTCAGTGGTCGTGACGAACGGAGCTTGATGAAGCTGGTGGTAGACGACGAGACTGATCGAGTATTGGGTGCCCACATGGTGGGTCCGGACGCTGGTGAGATTACCCAGGGGCTGGCGGTTGCCATCAAGGCTGGTGCGACCAAGGCCCAGTTTGATTCTACCCTGGGCATTCATCCGACATCTGCCGAAGAGTTTGTCACCATGCGCGAACCGGTGGCGTGATTCAGTGCCGGCGTCCGGTTCTGGGCGCCGGAACCTTTCTAGAGCTTGATCCAGCGGCTGAGCACTTCGCGGAGCATTTCCTTGCGAACAGGCTTGGCCAGATAGTCGTTCATGCCACAATCGAGACAACTCTTTTCCGTGCCGGGCAGAACGTCTGCCGTTAGTGCAATGATCGGTGTCCCAATCTGCGCGTTGCTCTGCTCCCATTCCCGGATATAGCGGGTGGCCTCGTATCCGTCCATCACGGGCATCTGACAGTCCATCAATATGATGTCGTAGCCTGTGTGGTTAGTGGTCACCCTGTCCAGTGCTTCCTTGCCGTTGTTGGCGGAATCGGTATGGAAACCCAATCGCTTGAGCATAGCCGTGGCAACGCGCTGGTTTACCGGGTTATCTTCCACCACCAGGGCGTGGCTGGTGCCATTAATCGTTTCCCTTGGCGGTGTCCCGGTCGGCTCGGGATCGATGGGTCGATCCGCCAACTCGAAGGGCAGCTCAAACCGGAACGAGGAACCCTTACCCAGATCCGTTTCCACCTGAATGTGCCCGCCCATGAGTTCAACCAGCCGCTGGACCAGGGACAGGCCAAGCCCGGTGCCCCCGTATAGCCGGCTGTTTCCGCCGTCGACCTGTTCGAAGGAGTTGAAAATGTCGTGAAGGCGCTCGGTCGGAATGCCGGACCCGGAGTCGCTGACCGAGCAATTCAGAATGATGCAGTTGTCTTCCAGGGCGAAAAAGCCCGCCTGGATATTGATAAAGCCATCGCCGGTAAACTTGATGGCGTTGTCAGCCAGCCCCGCCAGAATTTGCCGCAGACGTGCGGGGTCACCGATGACAACGGGGTTGTCCGGCCAGTCGCCAAAGAACTTGAGGTTGAGGGCTAGGCCCTGTTGCTCGGCGAGGTGTCGGTAGGTGGCGGTGCAGTTGGAAATCAGTTCCCGAAGGTTAAACTCCTGGCTGTCGAGCTTCAGGGTGCCGCTGTCCATCTTCGAGTAATCGAGGATGTCCCCGATGACGGTCAACAGATCCTCGGTGGACTGGCGGGCAGTGTTGAGGTATTCGCGCTGGCGTTGGGTAAGCGGTTCTTCCTGGATCAGATCGACCATCCCAAGCACCCCGTTCAGGGGCGTACGCAACTCATGGCTCATGGTTGCCAGAAATTCGGATTTTGCCTGATTTGCCATCTCGGCCTTTTCCCGGGCACCTTCGGAGGCGGCGAGGGTCTGGTCCCGTGCTGTTTTCAGGCCGGCCAGGTGATGAGCCAGCTGGTTGAGTTGCTCTTCAATGGCAACGATCTCCTTCGAACTCTGGTGAGTATTCAGGGGACGTTCCTGGTAGTCACCATCGGTGAGTTGACCGATTCGCCCGGCGAGGTCCCGTATCGGTGCCAGAATTGCTCCAAGGAAATGATTGATGATCAGAATGCTGAACAGCAGCAGGGCCACGCCAACGGCGATCGATGTCCAGAGAATATCCTGCCGCCTTTCGGCAAGAACATCCTGACTTACGCCAACCTGAACAGTGCCAACCCTCAGAGAACCGGAACCAAAGCCATAGTCTGGCTCAAACCACTCCGCAGTGCGCTCCGAACCAAATTCCAGGGGCTGCTGGAGAATCTCGGCTTCGTAGATCTGGTAGCGCTCGGGTGTTTCACCCGGGTTGATCGGTTCGTGGGAAACGAAGCCGAGTTGGTCTCCCATAACGTCAGAAACCCGGATCCAGTCGGCTTTGCTGCGACGCAGCGACTGGGAAAGGATCTGGTCCAGTGCCAGAGTGTTGCCAGAGACAACGGCGTATTCCAGGGCAGGGGCGAGGCTGTCGGCAAGCATCTGGCTGCTGTCGGAGAGATCCCGGCGCGCATCCTCAAGGCGCACAGACGTGAAGAACACCATCAGCACGATAAACATGACTATGGCTGGCAGAGCTCCGAGGAGCAGCAGCTTTCGGGACATGGGGCGCTGTTGTCTGTGGCTGTTATTCATCAGACGCCTCCCCATTAATCGCTAATTGTCGATCCACCCGTGTGGCAATATCCTCACGGCTCGGCAAGGGAATGTTCAGAGAACGTGCAACCTGGGCATTGACCTCGACCCGAAACTCTTCCGGATACGAGGGTTCCGGATATGCACCAGTTTCGAAAAAGGTCGATAAAAAGCTGCCAGCCATCTCAACCATTTCAGGGAACGGAGCGTAACTGGAGGCCAGGGAGCCTGCCTTGACATAAGCCTGAGTGGGGCCGATGACGATCTGGTTACGGCGGTAGGCGGTCAGCAGAATATGTTTGATGGTTCTGGGGTTGTATATGGCACTGTCTGGGGCGGCCAACAGAAAATCTCCATAACCCAGGGCCCGGACAAGTGTTGAGATCAGGTTGTCGTTGCTTTCTACCAGAAATATTCTGGCCGACATGCCATAGGCCGGTAGCTCATCAATCAGCGGTTCGTAAAGTTCCACCGAGTCTGCGGTTGCCAGCAGGGCTATCTTGTTGGCCTGGGGCAGGATGGCTTTCCCTGTCAGGGCCTGGCGGATCAGGGGTACGTTGTACAGCACCCCGGTGATCTGGCCCGGAGACCGCTCTGCAAACCCCGAGATAAAGGACTTGTCCACCAGCATGGCCAATATGGGTGCCGAGCGGTTTGCCTGACGGACCCGGGAGAAGGCGGCGGGCCCCACGCTGATGATCGGCCCGGAATCAAGGGTGGCCAGCTGATCATCAGTAATTTCTATCAGGGATGTTGCTGGAGCCAGCTCTCCTCTCAGCAGCTGAATCAGGTGTTGGTCGAGAGGGGCATTGCCCGAACCCGCAAAGTAAACCACTCTTCCTTGCGATTCCTGGCCTTGCGATTCCTGGGCGCCGGAAAACACGGAAAAAACGGTCAGCAGCAGAATGCACAGGGTCTTGGGGAAAAGACTCCGGATTCCACATATGGACCGTTTTTGATCTGCCTTGCCTGTACTTCGCTCCATACCGTCCAGGGCTCACGCTTTCCTTGTTAAATTCAGAAACGAATCCCAGCTTCAACAAAAAACTGGTTCTGATCCTCAATCCGGTTGTCAGGGCTGATCCATGGCTTGGGGTTAAGGTAATGCTGGATCGTCAGTGCCAGCATATAACTGTAGTTGGTTCTGTCCACCCGACGTGCGAGCCTGAAATCGGCCCGCTCGAACCGGGTATTGCGCACTTCATTGGTCCAGTACATGGCCGCTGAGGTCATGAAGCCCATTGGCAGATCCTGGATCCAGGCAAAACTACCGGAGTCACGGGCGGAGAGACGGCCCATAAGATCTACGGCACGTTCCTGCTTGTCGACCGGAAGCGCGGCCGGGTCGCCAGTGTATCTGCCTTCCTGCTCAAGATACGCGTAGGTAGCCCGGAGCTTGGTTCCGGAAAACTCCAGCGAGGTTTCCAGCTCGACGCCTTCCTGCTCAAGATCAACGTTGTTGGCGATATACCATTCTTCTTCGTTGATGACGCCACTGATCATGTCATGGAAATCGTCGTTGAAGTAGCGCACTTCCACCGAGAGCAGGGCACTTTCCAGATGGAACTGGCCAAAGTAGCTGATCTCCCGGGAGGTGATCCACTCCTCTTCCAACTCCTGCCCGTAAGTGGACGTAGTCGGGTCCAGGATGTCTTCCACTTTGATTCTCTGGCCATCCAGTGCTTCAAAGGGTGGCTGAACGTTGGTCGGTGTATAGGACCAGTCCGGATTCTGCTCGAAGGCATCCGGTGTGCGGACCGCCCGGGAAAAGACAAACCGCAGCGCGTGGTTGTTGTTCAGGATAAAATTTGCCGCGGCTCTGGGGGAAAAATAGTCTTCATCGGTGGTCGTGGTCCGCTCCCAGTTGCCGCCTGCGTTGAAGGTCAGCCACCGAAAGGGCGAGTACTCAGCGTTGGCGAATACCCGGGATTGGTAATTGTCCCCTTTACCGTTAAAGAAGGTTTCGGAATTGAACGAGTCCTTGCGATAGCCCACACCGGAGACCAGCTTGAACTGGTCACTGAAAATAATGGTGTCCTGGAATTCAATTTCCTGCCGGGTTTCTTCCAGGTCTTCGTTCAGGTCAGCGATGAACGGACCCTGATCCTCGGGGAAGGGTGGGAACCCTGTCGGCAGCAGGGCATTGATCTCCGCTGCAGGCGCGGAAACGGTCCACCGCTGCCTCTGTCGCTGATTCTGATAGCTCGCCTGGATATGGTAGAAGTGGTCGGGCGAGGTCGCTCCGTCGAACCGGACATGGAGGTAGTAGTCATCCATGATAATGTCCGGGTTTGTGGTGGCGCCCAGCTTTCCGGACTTCTCGAGATCTTCTTCATTTACGCCATCCAGAACGCCTGCTCGCACGTCAACCGAATGCTGGCGGTCAATTCGGAATACGCTGTCGAAATTGAAGTTGTTGATGTCGTGGCCATCGTGAAAGGGGATCTCCTGGCCGCCATCAATCTGACTATCAAAGCCGTTGGATTTGCGCTTCTCGTACGACAACCGCCAACTTTTGTCGGCATCGGTATCGCCCACGGAGGTAAACGTGCGAAGGTGACCACGGGACCCAACCGAGGTGTAGGCTTCCACCCCCGCCGTGTCTTGCGGTGAGCGGGTAATGATATTGATGCTTCCAAGAAACGCGTTGATGCCATAGGCGGCGGAATTTGGGCCCCGGCTCACTTCAATACGTTCGATATTTTCCAGTGCCACCGGCATGCCCAGCCAATCTACGTCTGCGAGGCTGATTCTGTAGGCGGTTCGCCCGTCAATCTGAACCTGCAGGCGGCGTTGCTCGTATTGGGAAGTACCGCGATAGGTTGCCACCGGGTTGGTACTTCCCCAGTGGCCAACCACCATGCCCGGAACCAGCCGGAATGCCTCTACGAGGTTCATGATGCCGAGGTCACGGATCATGTCGCCGGTGATGATCGTGGTGGTGCCGGGAACCCTGAGTTTTGACTGGCGCAATCGTGTCGTAGTCAGTACTTCGGGGATTTCGCTTTGTTCGCCTTCGAGGGCAAGCAAGCCGGGCATGAAATCAGGTGTGTCAGTTTGGCCGAGCGCGGTAGCCGGAAGCAGGGCGGACAGGGCAAGGCTGATGCCGAAGCAGGTTGCCAGAGGGCGGCGGTCACCCATTCCTGCCGTTTTTGTCGATTGATGCATGGTTGACGTTCTATAATCTGCCGAGAAAAAAGGATAAAGCGGTTTTATTATGATTAGGTCCTATCGTAAGGGACTACAGACAGTTTGTCTCTCTGAAATGTAATAAATCTAGGCCCGGGAGTTGCAGCTTTATGAATTGTTGGGAAATCCTTGGAATTGAGCCGACCGGCGATCGCCGGAAGATCCAGGATGCGTATGAGCAACAGCTCAAGTTTGCTTCGGAAGACGAGGCAAAGAGCCTGGAAGCGGCTTTCCGGGAGGCAGTCGGGGACGATCCGGGCCCGGTAAAGCAGGCTTCTGACACGGTTCAGACTGAACCGCATCGCGAGGTGCAGGACGAGGAGCCTGATCGTCCGCTGGATGCCAACGAGGGCCAGGTGGTTCGTGAGGTGGTTATCCAGATCAAGGCCTTGCTCAATGACTCCTCAAGAAGCAAGGACCCGGGCATCTGGAAAGCCATTCTGGACGAGCCGCCCGCCGATCAGCCGCGGTTGCGACGCGAGATTGGTCGCCAGTTGGAGCCCCAGATACGGCCGATGGCGGAAAACGGTACCTTTCCGGCGCCGGTGGCCCAGTTTCTCGGTGAGCGGTTCGACTGGTTCACTGTGGAGCAGGCGCCTGAGGCGGCCGACGATCGGAATTACCCGGAACCCGATATGGCTGAAGAGCAGGGCGAACAGCCACCGCAAATGGTCAATTTCTGGCCGGCGGTGATTGGCTGGATTGTAGGGCTGGCGATTCTTGCCACACTCTTTGGCGGAATGGGTGGCGGTTGATTTCGCCGCCCAGATCAACCCGTTTTCTCTGCATTCGCCCTTTCAATTTTATCCCGGTACTTCTGGGCCAGGAAGGCTCCGACGATAACCTGTATCTGGTTGTAGCACATGATCGGTAACACGATCATGCCGAAGCCCGGGTGCCCTGAGAACAGGACCTTGGCCATGGGCAGACCAGACGCCAGGCTCTTTTTGGAGCCGCAGAACACCACCGCGGCTTCATCCTCCAGGCTGAACCCGAATCGCCGTACCAGGAACCTGGCAAACACCATGAATAGCAGCAGCAAGCCCAGGCACAGCGCAATGGCGAAAAGGATGGCCTGCAGGGGCAGATTCTCCCAGAGTCCGCTCTCTACCGAATGTGAAAAAGCGGAGTAGACGATCAGCCAGATCACGCACTGATCGTATCGGGCCATCAGTGTTTCGTTTCTGCCAAGAAATCCGCCGAGCCATGGTCGGAGCGCATGCCCAACCGCAAAAGGCAGCAGCAGTTGCAGAACGATGTCTTTCAGGGCTTCCGCTACGGAGAAATCCCCACCGCCGGACGTGCTTACCAACAGCAACAGCAGGAATGGCGTCAGCATCATGCCAAAGACATTGGAGGCGGCTGCGCTGCAGATTGCCGCCGGAACATTGCCCCGCGCCATCGCGGTATAGGCGATGGAAGAGGACACCGCCGACGGCAGGACGCCCAGGTAAAGAAACCCCAAACCAAGATCTTTCGGCATCCAGGATGGTGCGATATTGCTGAGGCCGTTAATCGGCAGCACCGCAAGTGGAAAAAATACGAAGGTGAGCGAAGTGATCAGAATGTGCAGCCGCCAGTGGGTGGCACCGGCAATAATCTGGTCCCGGGACAGCGCTGCGCCATGGAAAAAGAAGAGCAGGGCGACGGCGACCGTTCCGGCGGTGGCCAGTGCCTCGCCTGCCTGGCCAGTTGCAGGCAGAAAGGTGGCTAATACGATGGCGCCCAGGAGCAGCAGGGTAAAGGTGTCGATCCGGAATTTCATGAATCAGGACTCCCGACGCTTCAAGGCCTGGAGGCTGGGTTTCAAAAGCGCCCTTGCCAGGGATTCTGCCTTGCCCTCATCCTGACGCCGGACCGCCGCGAGCAGGAGTTCATGGTCTTCCTGGGAGGGTTCCGGCAGGTCTGCGTCGGTTTCGGTCTGCTCGATGGTCTGGCTGACAGCGTGGGAAAAGTAGTCGTAGAGCTCGATCAGCGCTGAGTTATGAGAAGCGGCAACCAGGGCATGATGGAAGGCTTCGTCGTGCCGGATGCGAGCCTGCAGGTCATCTCCCGCTTTGGCGCGAGCATCGAGGGCTGTGGTCATGTGCCGGAGATCCTGTTCTGTCCGCCGGTGCCCTGCCAGCTTGGCGGCCTCCGTTTCCAGCATGATCCTGACCTCCAGCTGCTCCGCCAGCTGGGTGCGGGCAATTCTCCGCAGTGTCTCCCCGGCGTCCCGTGTCGCTCGTACGTATGTGCCATCCCCCTGGCGGGTTTCCAGCATCCCCACGTGTACCAGCACCCGAACCGCCTCACGAACCGTGTTGCGGCTTACTCCGAGGGATTCGGAAAGTTCTGATTCGACGGGCAGGCGATCGCCAACCGACCAGTCACCTTTTTCGATGGCGTTTCTGAGACTTTCGATAGCAGTCTCGACCAGCGAGCCTTTGCGAATACGTTCCAGCATGTGTATGTCATCCTTCTAACCTATAACCCAATCATCCTATGAATATGGCCGAGGTTCAAGGGCAAAGGCTTTCACCCGATTACCCCGCGGTCTGGCCGGGGTAAAGAAACTGGTAATCAGCGGTGTCTACCCGGCGGGTCGCGAACCGGTAGGTGAAGGTGAATCCCGGCCAGTTGATGGTATTGCGCCCATGCTCATCGAGGTACCAGGAGGTGCAGCCGGAGCTCCAGACCGTGTCTTCCAGGCCCTGTTGAACCACATGGGTGAAACGGTCCTGCCGGTCTTGCCGGACGTCCATGGCGGAGTGAGGGTACTTTTCGAGCGCCTCCAGACATTCCAGAACGTAGCGAAACTGGGACTCAAGCATGTACAGAATCGAGTTGTGGGCCAGGTTGGTGTTGGGCCCATAGAGCATGAACATGTTGGGAAAGCCACTGACGGTGATGCCTTTGAACGCCACAGCGCCGTTCTGCCAGGCCTCGTTCAGGGTCTTTCCGCCCCGGCCTGTTATCCGGATGGGTGACAGGAACTCCGAGGCCCGAAAACCAGTGCCGCAGATAATTGCGTCCACTTCATGGTGGTGTCCTTCGTGCGTAATGACGCCGGACTCGTCAATGTGGTCAATAGGGTCGGTAATAAGATTCACGTTCGGCCGGTTGATGGCCGGATACCAGTCGTTGGAAATCAGAATCCGTTTGCAGCCGATCTTGTAGTCCGGAATGATCTTTTTCAGCTTGGCGGGATCTGTGACCTGTTTTCTGGCCTCCCGCTTTGCCATGTTCGCGTAATACTCGAGAAGGCCACTGAATTTGGTGAAAGCGAGGGCGCGACTCTCGTTTTTCCAATAAATGAGGTATCGATAAAGGCGATCCCAGGCCGGCACTTTCTGGAACAGCGTCTGCTCCCAGCGCTTGAAAGGCCGATCCGGCTTGGGCAGGACCCAGGCCGCCGAGCGCTGAAACAGGTCCAACTGCTTTACCTTCGATGCAATCTCCGGAACAAACTGAATGGCACTCGCGCCAGTTCCAATGACCGCCACTCGTTTATCGGAGAGGTCGTAATCATGATCCCAGCGGGCTGAATGGAACATCTTGCCCTGGAAAAGGTCCAGGCCCTTCAGGTTTGGCCAGGCAGGTTGATTGAGCTGTCCGGTGGCGGTGATGAGTACGTTGGCGGTCAGCTGCTCACCGTTTGCGAGAGTCACCGACCATTGATTTGTTTCGTCGTCAAACGCGGCTTCCTGCACCTCGGAGTTAAACCGGATGTGACTGCCCAGGCGATATTTCTGAACGCAGTGCTCCATATACCCGAGTATTTCGGGCTGCAATCCGAATTTCCGCGACCAGTTGTGCTTGGGTTCGAAGGAGTATGAATAAAAGTGGGATTGCACATCGCAGGCGGCACCGGGGTAGGTATTATCACGCCAGGTACCTCCAACCCGGTCGGCTTTTTCCAGCAGGGTCAGGTTATTGAATCCGGCCAGTTTCAGTTTGATGGCCATGCCCAGACCACCAAAACCGCTACCGATAATCAGAATGGACGGGTGTTCTCGCAGGCTGGCTTGGCTCATGATCATATGTCCGGCGTTATTATTGTGGTCTTTCCGCTTCAGTATACGGATGTAAGTCAGCCTTATGGATGACATTTTTCGCCACTCGGGCTAGTCAGAATGACCAATCGGCGTCCGGGTCAGGTAATTGTCCTGAGTCTGGGATAGCAGTTCCCTGAGTGCCGGCGTCTCGAACTGGCGCCGGATACTGATGGCGTAGAACTCCTCGAAGACGCCTGGCAGGGCGCCGTAGTCTGCAAGGGTTCCGCTCTTCATTTCGTCGCGCACGACCACCGGAGGCATGATGGCGAAATGACCGGTATCCCGGGTGAGAAGTCGCATCATCGCCATATCATCCACCTCGGCGGCGATGTTGGGACGCAGCCTGTGATACTCGCACAACTGGTCGAAGGCCTGGCGTATGTTGTTGTCCGGGCCCGGCACAATCAGGCTTCGGCCACGCAGTACGTCGACAAAATCGCCCTGAACGTCTATTCCCCGCGGCCCGATGATGCTGACCGGCTGCTTGGCAATCAGCCGTGACCGCCAGGGATTCTGTTCATCTCCCTGTACCGCCTGGTTTGCGAGGATCAAGTCCAGTCGATGCGCCGAGAGCCGTCTTAGCAGCTCATCCATGTGGCTACTTTGCAGGCTCAACTCAAGGTCTTCGCGGTTCAGCAGCGGCTGAAGAAAGCCTTCCTGGAAGTTACGGGAGAGGGTGGCCACCGCCCCGATCCGGAGTATCTCGCGGTTTGGTTGAGCGCCGGAGGCGAACAATGCCGTCAGTTCCTCACCCTGGCGGAAGATCTCCTCGGCGTAGGAGAATGCCATTCTCCCGGCTTCAGACAGCTTGAGGCGCCGCCCCTCGCGAATGAAGAGGTCGTGTCCCAGGCTGTCTTCCAGCTTGCGTATCTGACCCGACAGCGCCGACTGGGAAATATGCAGCGAGTCAGCTGCCCGCGTCAGGTGACCGGTTCGCGCGACCTTCCAGAAGTAGTAAAGGTGATGGTAATTCAGCTTCATGTGATTTCGTTCTCTAAAAACGAATGATCTGATAAGTATAAACCATTTTTTATATGTGACGAGGATCGGCAAAGTACTTGCAATCAGGAGGTTTGCAAGTATGAATCCAATCGCCGAATTTTCATTGCTCTCGATCCTCGCACTCTGGCTGCTGCTGCCGGTCGGTCTCTTCCTGCTTGCCGGTTTGACTGGCTGGCTGAAGAATCCACTGAAAGTGAACCACTGCTGGCGACTTGCCGGGTGGGCATTGTTGGCTTCCATGGCTGTTTCGGTCGTGATGGGAATCCTCCTCCTGATTCAGCCCTATACAGGAGGCGACAGCAATCGTTTAGCCACCCTGGGTGGGCGCTTCGGCCTGTATCCAGACGGGATAGCGGTCTGGATGGCCACGATGGTGGCGTTTATTGGCTGGGTTATTCTTCGGTTTGCAGACAACTACCTCAGCCAGGACCCTGGCCGTGACCGTTTTCTTCCATGGTTTCTGGTGACGGTTGCCTCTGTTCTGGTACTGGTGTTTACCAACCATCTGCTGATTCTGGCAGGCGCCTGGATTGGTGTCAGTCTGGCCCTGCATCATTTGCTCACCCTCTATCAGGACCGGCCCCAGGCGCGAATGGCGGCGGTTCAGAAGTTCATCGTCAGCCGGGTGGGGGATGCGCTGGTGGTCTTTGGTGTGGTGGCGCTCTACCTGCATTACGGCACCTTTTACCTGCCAGACATCATCCAGAATGAGGGCGCCCGAGCCGGTGGCTCAACAGCGCTGACAGTTGCCTCGGTGGTTCTGGCTCTGGCGGCGGTTCTCAAGTGCGCCCAGATTCCCTTTCATGGCTGGCTCATCCGCGTTATGGAGGCTCCCACGCCCGTGTCTGCGCTGCTCCATGCCGGGGTTATCAATCTTGGCGGTTTCCTCTGGCTCCGTTTATTCCCGGTGTTCGATGGCTTTACGGCCGGCCACATGATTCTGCTCGTGATCGGCGGCATGACGGCGGTCGTTGCGGTTCTCACCATGATGACCCAGTACTCGGTCAAACATGCTCTTGCCTGGTCAACCTGTGCGCAGATGGGCTTTATGCTGTTCGAAATCGGCATGGGGGCCTACACACTGGCACTGCTGCATCTACTGGCCCATTCGCTGTACAAGGCGCATTCGTTCCTGGCTTCTGGTCGCACGGTGGCGGTATCGGCAGCAACGCGTTTTCCCGAATCTCCCTCTGCTAACCGGCTCTCCTGGGCCGGGCTTACCGGCCTGTTGGCGGCGGCGATCCTGGTTCAGTTCCCGTGGATCGTGGAAAACAATCCGGTTTTCGGAGCATTGCTGGTGCTGGCGGTATCGGCGGCCGCCATGGGCATCCCGGCCGGAGCAACCAAAGCGGTGAAGCTGAAGCTTGCGGGACTGGCAGTGCTCCTGGTTCCGCTGTACTCATTGTTGCACTTTCTCATCGGCCCGGCCGTTCCCGAGCAGGAAGGGTTTGCTGTCCCCGGCATTGCTCTGGGAACGGGCGCCACTCTGGTAACGCTGCTCGCCGTGTGCTCTTTGATGATTGTATTCGGTGCTCGCTTCCCGGCCACCCGCGCTCTGGGCGTTCATTTTCTTCAGGGGCTTTACCTGGAATTGCCCTTTGATCGGTTGACCCGCTTCCTGGCGGCGGAGGCTTTGAAGGTGCCGGCCATGTTCCGCAGGGTTCCGCATCATCCGTTCAGACTGGAGGAGAGATCATGAGCGATGTAAGCGCCCCGTTACCGGAACTGCAGTGGCTGAGCGATGACTGGCGTAAACCGGTTAAACAGGCCTGCGACCTGATCGCCCCTGTTTGGCCTCTCGATCAGTGGATAGCGGTGAATCCGTTCTGGGGGCTGAGACATTTTCCGGCCCCGCGGGTTGATCAGGTGCTCAACGAGCGCGCGGGTTTCAGTATGCTTATGCCAACCGAGTTTTATCGAGAAGCCTGGGAAGGTGGCCGGATTCGGGAAGACGATCTGAGGGCAAGTATTGCGGAGCGCGGCGATGAGCGGAATACCGCCTGGTACCTTGATTGGCTGGGTCGAAAGGGGGCGATAACTGCGCCAATGCGCGGTTCCATTCTGGATACCGTTGCGGTTGCGAATGCCCACGAGGAGGCCGGTGTTCTGACTGACATCGTTTGCGACCAGGTTTCTCGCGTTTGCGGCGCCTTTTTCGATCAGCGCCAGAGCCGATGGTCCGTTTCGGGCAACCAGGCCAATGGGGGGTTGTTCGGTTTTTGGCTTGAATCAGTCAGGCAGGATCTGGCGCTTGATTTTACGACCGGGTTGAAAGGGGGCCGTGCGTTCTTCAAGACGGTTCCGGACGGCAGGGATCAGGCAGTACAGGAGGCGCTGAATCGGATCGGCGCTCGTGGAGATGAGTTGGAAGCGCTGTGCCATAGCCTGTTGTTGAGAGTGAACGGCTGGGCCTCCTGGTGTCGCGGAGAAGACTGGCGGGCAGGCCTTGAGGGGCGTTCATCCGATCGGTGTGAGGACATTCTGGCGATCATGCTGGTCTGGGAGTCCGCAGGGGTAGCCTTCGCCTCGACGGCACAGAAAGCAGAGTGGCAGAGGCAGAGAGCCCGCGCGAGTCGCAGGGGCGCCTACGATGACCGCAGCAGGCTGTGGGTGTGGCAGCGTGCCTTCGAGATTGGTTACCAGCGCACCTTGTGGCAGGCACTTGAATCTGCGCCGCTCAAGCAGGCGTTGCCAGACTCCGGGCGTGGCATTCCTGCAGTCCAGGCGGTTTTCTGTATCGATGTTCGCTCCGAAGTGATGCGACGCCACCTTGAAGCAGTGTGCCCCGACGTGCAGACGCTCGGATTCGCCGGTTTTTTCGGAATGCCAATCGATCATCAGCAACACGGACCGCTTGCCCCGGCCCGCCGACTGCCGGGCCTGTTGCCCGCGTCTTTCCGGTTGATTGATACCAAGGGCAGCCTGCGAGAGGATCTGGCAGTGAATCGCTCTCTCGATCAGAGAGAGATCGCCCGTGAATCAGTCAGAAAGGCGAAATACACCAGCTTGTCGACGTTCACGCTGGTTGAGACCACCGGTTTGGCCTGGGCCTGGAAACTGGTGAAAGACACTCTGAAAAAGGGCCACAAAACCCGCCCTGACCAAAGTGTAGAGGGGCGTCTGGTCCATAGCCACGGAGGCGACCCGCTCTCTGATGCCGAGAGGGTTGCGCTGGCGGCCAATATGCTCCGCGGGATGTCTCTGACCAGTGGTTTCGCGCCTTTGCTGGTACTTGTTGGCCATGGCTGTCATACCGATAACAACCCGAACCAGGCTGGTCTCGACTGTGGTGCATGTGGCGGCCAGAGCGGCGGCGTGAACGCCCGGCTTGCAGCAAGCCTGGTCAATGATCCACAGGTCAGGGCGGGGCTTGCCGACGAAGGTATCAGAATTCCGGACTTCACCTGGGCGGTCGCTGCCGAGCACTGCACCGCGACGGACAAGGTAACGATTGCTGATCGCCATCTTATCCCGGATTCGCACATGCAGCACCTGGCAGATCTGGAAGCCGGATTCGAAACAGCCGGCATCCGGGCTCGAAAAGAGCGGGCAACGCCGCTGAAATTGAACGGGTTGGACGACGATAACCTCAAGCAGGCCATGGAAACCCGGACCCGGGACTGGTCAGAGGTTCGTCCGGAGTGGGGGCTGGCCAATAACGCGGCAATCATCTTCGCGAAGCGCAGCAGGACCCGGGGCTGCAACCTGTCCGGCCGCGTATTCCTGCACGATTACGATCCGACTCTGGACGAAGATGGCGGTCTTCTGGAGGCTTTGCTGGCGGCACCGATGATCGTCGCCAACTGGATCAATCTTCAGTACTTCGCTTCGGTAACGGTTCCCGAAGTGTATGGCTCGGGTAACAAGCTCCTGCACTCCGTGGTTGGCGGGAATGTCGGCGTTGTCGAAGGTAATAACGCACGGTTGAGAATTGGACTGCCGCTGCAGTCCGTCCACGATGGCACGCATTGGCGTCATGAACCGGTTCGTCTTACTGTTCTGATTGATGCGCCGGAAGATCGGATCGAATCTGTGTTGCGCCGCCAGCCAGATGTGGCGGCTCTGGTGGAAAACCAGTGGGTCAGTCTGCACCGGATGTCTGGCCAGGGCGTAGCTCGTTACGACAATGGCAACTGGGTAGCCGTGGCATGAGAGGAGGGCGGCCGCGCCGCCCCTGTCCTGCTATTCCTGTTCTGCGTTCAGCAGCTCTGGCTTTTTGAGAGCTTTCTGGAACAGGTCTTTGTCCTCCGCTATGGCCATGGCACAGCGTTCGGCCAGATCGTCGCCCAGGCCTTCAACCTTGCGGCCAAGGAATACCTGAATTTCCTCCGCCAGTTCGAGCACTTTGTCCCGGGCGTCGGCTTCGGCTTTTGAAGTGAACAGCATCGTCTCAGGATTTTTCAGTGCCATATCCAGGCCGTCCCTATCAGAAAAGTAGACTGCTTGTACTGCCATGGTTATTCCTCGCAGTGAGCGTTATTGGTACTGTATAAAAATACAGTCTATCTGACAGGGTGCGGTAAACACAATGAAAAAATGGGCTTCAACAAAAGCTGAAGCCCGTCTTTGGTTCAAAACGAGTGGCGATCAGAAAGCTGGCCGATCAGTAACGGAGCAGTGCAGAGCCCCAGGTAAATCCGCCGCCAAAAGCCTCAAGGAGAAGCACCTCGTTGCGCTTGATCCGCCCATCTCGCACAGCCACATCAAGGGCGAGGGGGATCGATGCAGCGGACGTGTTGCCGTGCTCATTCACCGTCACGACAACCTGATCCATGGACAT
Organism: Marinobacter sp. DSM 26671; assembly: GCF_900112835.1. Lineage (NCBI taxonomy): Bacteria > Pseudomonadati > Pseudomonadota > Gammaproteobacteria > Pseudomonadales > Marinobacteraceae > Marinobacter > Marinobacter sp. DSM 26671. The sequence continues at coordinate 108,256 of NZ_FONF01000012.1, forward strand.
GTTCAGTTTCTTTGCCGTGGCCGAGATGATTCTCAGGTTGGCCTGGTGCGGAACCAGCCAGTCGATCTCGGATTTCTGCATCTGGTTGGCTGCCAGGGTTTCGTCAACGATCTTGCCCAAGGTGTTGACCGCTACCTTGAACACTTCGTTGCCTTTCATTTCCACAAATGCTCGCCCGGCCTTGACCTGGTCGTAGCCATCGGCAATACCGCAGGGAACGTGCAGCAAATCGGCATACTGGCCATCGGCATGGATATGGGTGGAAAGGATGCCGGTTTCTTCGTCGGCCTCCAGGATCACCGCGCCGGCACCATCGCCGAACAAGACACACGTACCACGGTCTTCCCAATTAATGATGCGGGAAAAGACCTCAGCGCCGATGACCAGGGCTTTCTTGCTGCTTCCGGTCTTGATGAACTTTTCGGCTGTTGCGAGGGCGTATACAAATCCGCTGCATACCGCCTGTATGTCGAACGCGGGGCAGCCATGGATGCCAAGACGCGCCTGCAGGATGCATGCGGAACTCGGAAAAATCTTGTCCGGGGTGGAGGTGGCAAACACGATCAGATCGATGTCCTGCGCATTGATGCCCGCGGCATCAATGGCATTCCTGGCAGCCTGCTCCGCAAGATCCACTGTGGTCTGGCCTTCAACGGCAATGTGACGTCGTTCGATTCCTGTGCGCTCGCGAATCCACTGGTCGGTGGTGTCGACCATTTTTTCGAGGTCTTTGTTGGTAACAATGTTTTCAGGCAGGTAGGAACCGGTGCCGGTAATTCGTGCAAAGGTCATTCGCAAGTGTCCCGAGGCGTAACTGGATAACGTACTACCATGCTATACCCATGCAACGTCGTGCGTAATTAGCGATTTGTCAAAGACGCCCAGAAACTGGCACGCTCGTCTATGCTGAAGGTGATCAGCCTTGATCAACACTCTGCAAAGAAGAGGAGAGGAATACGATGGGCATTTCCAGCCATGAGCTTCACGTAGAATTCCCGCAGTACCGAGAACTGATTCAGGAACTCAAGAACAATGATCTCAAGTTCAACGAAAAGCTTCAGGAGTACACGCATCTCGACCACGAAATTGAAGGGCTGGAAAAGAGGGATTCTCCCATCGGTGATGACAAACTCCACCGCATGAAGCAGAAACGCGCACAGCTGAAAGATGACCTTTACCAAGTGTTACTTTCAAACGCCAAGGCGTCATAAGACTGCCATCAAAAGTACACAATTCTGACACCCAATAATGCTTGGAGCCCCTGTTTATAGGGGTTTCCAAGTATTCAGAAAGCTCCTCGTCAAGCTTAGAATAGGACCCTAATTAAACAAGGTCCCTGTTTTCAGAGACCAATATTCTGGGTTGACCAAGGAGTAATGAAATGAAAAGAGCTGCTTCGCTTTACAAAGGCTGGCGGATGAAGCGCAACTTTATCCATCTGGTGATGACTATGGATCGTCGGTTGCTGAACGATGTGGGATTCTCCCCTGAACTGGTTGAACAGAAACTGAGCACTCCGTTCTGGAAATTCTGATCCTCGTGACTGATCGACTCTGCTTTCGGTAACCTTCTGAACTGGTTGAAAAATAATCAGCCCAGAAGGTTACAGACTGTCACAAGAATGAAATATCCCATTGTTCTTAAAGCCCTTTTATCTCGAAAAAATCTAAGAAAATTGATCTGAATCTGTATTCTCTTCTACCGGATCGTCCTATAGTTACGCTACCTCCAGAACCAGACCGGTTCACCCTGAAAGGAGAGCTCGACGATGATCCAGGAATTCCTTCAAAGCAATTTGCCCTTAGACTCCTCCGTAAGCCTCAAGCGTTCAGATACCGAGCCTGATAAAGACATTGCCAATGCCCGCAGCGAAGCCTTTGAGATCGTCTCAGACTCCGGTGAAACCGTAGGCTTTGTGAAGGCCTGGGAAGATGATCCGAGTTTCCGCGGATACGTCCACTTCGATTCCGACGGCAACGTGATTGACTGGAAAGTCTTTAAAGACCGGTTGCAGAGCTGACGCTCACACCAGCCAGCCAAACAAGAAATCGAATAAGACGCTGAAAAACCCGCCGCCGGTGCTATGGGAATTATCGGCAACCGCGGAATTTGTCGATGCAGTGGTTTCTCCCTCGATTGGCTGGGCTTTCTTCGTATCCGCTGCTTTCGGCTCGGCGGGTCCCGCACTGGTGGGCTCTGCAGGGAGCTGGGCCAGCACCGGGTCTGGTTCTTTGGTGGCTTCTGGTGTTGTTTCTTCGGCGACCGCAGGTTCCGGCGCGGGAGTTGGAGCTGAAGTTGGAGCAGGGTGCTCTGAAGCTACCGGTTCGGGTGCTTTCGGGGCTGCTTCCGCCACTTTTTCTTGTGCCTTTACTTCAGGTTTTTTCGAGGGTACCTCAGTAACTATCTGGTTTTCATCAGGTTCGGCATCGAGCGAAGTTGTTGGCTCGCCCTGTTCGGAAGATTTTTGAATGGGGTCCGGGGTAGGTTCTGGTGCAGGCTTTGGTTCAGCCATGGCAATGGTCGGGGTATTGGGCGCGGGCTCGGGGAGGGACAAACCGAGCTGTGCCAATGACGCCTTTCGACTGCCGACTGAATTTGCAGTGATGGGTGCGCTGGATGTTTTGGCCACGCCGAGCGCTTTCAGTGTTGCCGTATCCAGGTTGCCGTTGGTTTGCAGCCCATTTTGAGCTTGATAGGCGCGTATGGCAGCTCGGAGTTGCTCATCAATCCACCCATCCGCACGTCCGATATCATGACCGGCACCGTAAAGTGCATTTTCGGCGGCGAAAATAACTTTCTCGGGTTCGGCGGCTTGAGCAGTGCCGAGGCAGGCAGCCGCTGTCAGCATGGCAATGACAGGGCCGCGAGCGCCTTGCTTCCTGGGTGATTGAGAGCGCGTCATGGCGGGATACCTCCGGGCAGTCCGTTTCCAGTTACATTGTGTAACTTGAAACCCAAAGGTATCAGGTAATCATCTGCGCTCTCGTGAATTGGTTAACATCTGCAACCATTGTGTGTTCAGGATTCACTGGCCCTGAAGCGTCGCACGAGCGTATTCAATTCATCAGCCATGTTCGCCAGAGAGCGGCTTGAGTGATTCACCTGGGAAATGTCTCCGGCCAGTTCCTCAATTGCGCCACTGCTTATTTCCACATTCTGGGTCATCTCCGCGGCGGTCGCTCTCTGCTGCTCGGTGGCACTCGCAATCTGGGTGGTCATTTCAACAATGCTGTTTACCGCCGCGAGAATGTCCGTCAAAGCCTCGCCCGATTTGCTTGCCTCCTCGCTGGCCTCTTCAGCCATCTGCTTGGCCTTGCTCATGTCCACTACTGCGCCGGCCGCGCCACTCTGGAGCTGGGACACAATCCGCTCGATATCAACGGTTGATTCCTGAACGCGCTTGGCCAATCCCCGAACTTCATCGGCAACCACGGCAAAACCCCGCCCGGCGTCACCGGCTCGAGCCGCCTCAATGGCGGCATTGAGCGCCAGAAGGTTCGTTTGCTCAGCAATGCTCTGGATAACAGCCAGCACATTGCCGATTTCGGCCGATTCGTTCTCCAGCTGTTGGATCCGTGTAGACCCCTTCTCAACCTGATTGGCCAAGTTGGTAACCGCCCGAATCGCAGAGCCAACGGTTTCCTGTCCGGAATCCGCAAGCGATGAGGCCTTACGGGCCGATTCGTCCGTTTCACTGGTGTTCGAGGCGATCTCTTCGGAGGTGGACACCATTTCCTGCATGGCGGCAGACACCTGCGTGATCTGGTCGCGCTGTTGCTCCGAATTGGCAGTTGTGCGCTCCGTGATACCGGAAAGTGATTCGGACTCGCCGGTCAGTTGGCGAGACGCCGTCACAATTCGGGAAATCGTTTCCTCAAGCGTTTGCAGGAAGGTGTTGACTGCGTCGATGAAGTCACCGATTTCGTCTGGGCGACCCGGGGTCAGCCTGGTGGACAAGTCGCCGTTATTGTTGGCGATGTCGTCGAGGTAGCCCAGAATTTCTGTTTTCGCACGCTTCACGCTTGAGCCCATCAAGCGACTCATCAATACCGCAACGATCAATCCGAGAACCGCAGAAGCAACAAAAGCGATGAGCGTGAATTTGAGTGCAAGATCAGTGGCAGCCGTTGCCTCATCCGCTTCCATCTCGAGAGACGCGAAAATACTGGCCTCCAACTCGCGCGCCATGCGGGCGATTTCGGGCCCGAGTACATCGAGTCGGTCTGCCTTGACGCTGACGACGATATTCTGCTGTTCCACCATTCTCTGAACTGCAGCCTGATAGTTTGCCAGCTCTTCGACAACGGTTTGCATGTAGACCTGCACAAAGTCCGGGCCATTTTCAGGTTGCAGCAGCTCCAGTGCATCGGTCAGGTCTTCTATGGCCCAACCGAGAGCCTTGCGGGAATCCTCATCACCGTTGGTCAGGTAGCGTTGGGCGGTCAATTGCATGACCATGGCATCGTTCAGCAGTTGCTCGAGGCCGGCCCTCAAATCGCTTTCGGGTTCCCGGTTGGCAACCCCGTTAAGGGCCATCCGCAATGCCTTGGTGGCATTTGGACCGTATACGTCCAGCTCATCCTTGATAATTTTCAGGACCTGGCGTTTGGCCGGAACCAGCTCGTTCTGGAATGCCTTGATGTATTCATCGGTGGTGGTCTTGATCCGATCCACCAGTTTGGCCGCATCAGGGTCCTGGATGTTCTCCTGCGCTCTCGCCATCACCTCATTGAACTCGGCTTCTAGCTCGCCGAAGTGGGCAAGGGTTTCTTCATCGCCAGTGGTGAAATAGTCGAAAACACGCAGGCGCATCCGATAGACGCTGATGACCGATTCGGTCCCAATAGAGGTGTCCGGTGCCAAGTCCCTGGCGACGGTGTTCATTCGACGGTCTAGTTCCTGGAATTCATAAACACTGAAAAAAGTTACCGAGGCAAAGAGCAAAAGAATGAATACCGGCGCAATCAACAGTTTCCCTGGGACACCCAGTTTACGCTCTATAGATGAGAGGACAGAGGAAGCCAAAACGTCATCCTTCAGTAAGTTGTTTTAGTGATTATCGGCAGCGCCACTGAAACCTGAAGCCTTAAGGCCGGTGTTTCATTTGGGCGCAGCCGTCTCTGGTTGAGCGGCGCCCCGGTTACTCGACAAAGTTGGCCTGGCTCGCAATCATGGGGGAGAGATCAAGATTCCAGTGTTCAAGGCCGCTCGCACTGTACACGTAATGCCCACTTAGGGATTTAAGCTGCGGTATCTGATCGGGTCTCATGCCATTGAGGATCAACGAGGCCAGCCTGGCTGCGGTGAGCCCCTCTTGTTTGGCCGAGATAGTGAATCCGCCGATGCTTTGTTCTTCGCCAACAAAGATATCCCAGAATGAAAACAGTGGGAGCTGAGCCCGATAAAATGCTTCCTTCAGCAGATCATGGGGTATGACGTACTCGCCATCTCTGTCACGGATGGTGTGGTGGGTGCCCAGCACAACAGCATCATAACGTTCGTGGGCATTTACGACCGTGTCCAACCAAGTGTCCCTGTCGTTGGTCAGAACGATGTCCAGTTCGGAACCATAGATCGTGGCCTGGCGCTTGTCACCAAAGTATTCGTTCACCGCATTACGCATGGTAGGTGAGTCATCCATCAGAACCAGGAAACGCTCTTTCTGCCGGAGTATCTTTCTCAGGTGACGGATACTCTCGGAGAAGAACGGGCGTTCGAGGATGCCAGTGACCAGCGGGTGTTCAAGGGTAGGGTGCTGAACGGGGCCACCATTCACACCAAGAAAGACCACGGGAATCTTTTGGGCGACGAGGTGGTCAGCCATCAACGTAAAGGCGTTGTCATCACCCAGAATGGCAACGTCGGGATTAACGTTTGGAATTTTGCTCTGGATTTCAGCCACTTTCTGTGGCCATTCCGGTTTCGACAGGCGCTTGGTGTCGAGTTCGAACACGTGAAGGTCGTGATCCTGACCGAGTACGGAGCGGACCGCATCGATATAGTCCGCGTCCCATTTGTACTCGAGGTGGTAACTCTGGATGATGACGACGGTTTTGCCAAAGCACAGGGGGCTGACCACCAAAAGAGCCAGGAAGAGTAAACGCATAGATGTTCCTTATTATTGTCCGAGCAAGGTTGAAAAACCGAATACTTAGCGATTTGTTCTTCAGGCAGTTTTTATAATTGTTACCGGCTTGAATACAGAAACCGTGCCAGTTGGCCAACTCACTGAAAATAAGGGTTTTTTAATGATATGGAGGGTTTGGTTTCCCGTTTTTAGCGTGATGTGTCCGGTGTACTGGACAGTTGGCGGCGTGCTGGGCTGAATGTGTTGGATTTACCGGACAATTGCGTCCGAAAAATCGGACATGGAAAAGCGAGTCTGGGCCGAGGTTTACGCGAGCTCGGTCCTTGGATTGCGTGGGTAATACCGCTCAGGGAGGCGTTCGATGTGAGGGAAGAAGCGGGTGTCCTTGTAGGGCATTTTCATGAATCCGGAGACACCCAGGCCGCTAATCTGTTCCACCGATGACAGGATTACGTCCAGTAGTCGGCGGAAATCCTGCTCCCGATCCGGGTCCAGCAGCCGATAATGGCTGTGGATTTTGAGATGGCGGGGCAGGGCCTCGAAGATGATCATGCCGGTATGATGGATGGCGTTAAGCTCTTCCAGGGCATGGATAATGGTGTCGGGCAGCACCAGGAATTCCTCCGGGTCCGGCCCATCCTCGAAGTAGGAGTGGACCCGGCTTTCGTCTTCAACCTCAGGCGCCGGGCTGACCTCGTAGTGCAATTTCATATCCGGTGATACAACAAAGGGGTGGGTTGGGTCATCGCGATCAAAGTGCAGGGTATTGCGGGCGTTGAACAGGCAGCTTTTGAAAATCCCCTTGCGATAAATCGCCTGAGCCAGGTAGACCATATTGTTGACGGCCTGCACAAACGCCGACTTCAAGGCAGGATCGTGCAGATTCAGGGAAGTGTCGATGTAGATGCCATCGGTTTCCCAGCGCACGGCCAGCCCACCTTCCACCGGGTAGCGCCCGAGCCGGCTCACGGCTGCCAGAAACGCCTTTTCGGTTTCGCCCATGCCCTGCATGAAATTCTTGTAGTAGCGGTCCAGCTGTACGTCATTGACGTCGTTCAGGGTTTCCGGTGCGCCTTCCTCCCTGAGAAAGGATTTGCGCGAGCTGTAAACCACGGTGTCAATTTCCTGGTCAGAGGCACGCACCCACACGGGTACCTGGGCCGCGACCGGGCTTTCCGGCAGATCGATCATCACCGTGCGGGCCATACGCGGCATCTCTGTCAGGTAGTAATCGCCGGCCTTGCGGCGAGTGTCCGGATCCGGGGATAGCATGCCATCCAGCATGCGCGCGAATTCCATGGGCAGGCCCAGTGAGGTGGCCGGGATGGCCCGATGGCCAAAGCGGCAGGATTGGGCTGACGCCAGGGCATAGAGCGTGCCGGCTGCTCCCTGTTCATCGAAACGGGGAGACGACAGCCCGCCGTTGAGCTGTTCCTCGCCGATAAAATACACATCCCCGAGCCGTGCGTTTGTTTGCTGGAGGTTGTCGGACATCAGCTCCATCACGTTGGCGGTGATGAATTGCTGGTTGGCGTCCAACTGAGCAAACACGGAGGAGCCCCAGTCAATCAGGGCAATGTTTTCAGTGCTGGCGTCGAAGACCAGATTGGAAGGTTTGATATCGCCATGAACGATTGGCCTGCCGGCCGGTCCATTTTCACGGCGAAGGTTTCGCAGGATGTCGGCCAGCTGGTCCGCGATGCGCATGATGAGCCGTGGTTTCAGACGACCATCACGCAGGGAAACCTCTTCCAGATTTAATCCGGCAGCACGCTCCATCACCAGAATCGGCTGGTTATTGGCTCTTTGGTAGGAAATCAGCCGTGGCACCCTGGGGTGGCGGACCTGCTCCAGAATGTAGGCTTCATCTTCAAGCCGGTCCTGAAGATGCCGGGGCAGATTGATGCGGGTGAACTTGAAGACGTGTTCCGGGCCCCCGGCTGCGGTGCCGGGCAGGCGGCCCGAGAATACAAAGCCGTACGCACCTTTGCCAATCAGCTCTATGTCCTGGTAGCCGAGTTGGCGGAGCTGGGCAGCGCAGAGCGCCACCCAGTCCTTGAGCTTTTTGGCATCATCATGGCTGAGCAGATAGATCGACTGCTCTTCGGGTATGTAGAACTGCTGCAGTTGCGTCTTCTGCGCCATGATGAAACGTCAGCCCATATGCAGGAGCATGGTTTGGGGCGATTCCAGGTAGCCCTTCCAGCGGTTGCAGAATCGGGCGATGGTGCCGCCGTCGATAATGCGATGGTCGCCGGCCCAGCTCACGGTCATGATGGCGCGCTCCACCACTTGGCCGTTGGCGTCAAACCGGGGCAGTTTCTGTGTGCGCCCAAGGGCAACGATGGCCACTTCCGGCGCGTTGATAATGGGCGCGGTGTAAGTTCCGCCCAATGCGCCAATGTTGGAGATGGTAATGGTGCCGCCCTTGAGGTCTTCCTGGCTGACGCGGCCGGATCGGGCTGCTTCGGTCAGGCGCGCAACCTCGTCGGCAATGCCCAACAACGAGAGGCTTTCCACGCCTTTGATGTTCGGCACCGTCAGGCCGGCTTTTCCATCCACCGCCATACCGATATTGCACTGGGGCAGGTAGTGAATCTCCGTGACGTCATCGTTGAGCTGGCTGTTGAGAACCGGGAATTCCTGAACCGCCAAAGCCATGGCCTTCATGAAGAAGGGCATGAGCGTCAGCCTTGAGCCCCGCGCTTCTGCCTCCGGTTTCAGTTGTTCCCGCAGCTTGAGCAAATCGGTGACATCAATATCCTCGCTGTAGATAAAGTGAGGAATGGTGGTGGCCGATTTGACCATGCTTTTCGCCATCGCAGCTTTTATTCCGCGGATGGGTTCGACTCGCGCTTCCTGATCGGCGGCAGGCACCCTGCGGGCACTGCTGGCCGTGGCAGTTTGCGCATCGTCGGCGGGAGCCTGGTTCTGGGCCTGTTTCGGGCCTTCCTCGATATGAGCCAGTACATCGGCTTTCAGAACACGACCATCCTTGCCCGATCCCTGGATATCCGAGAGGTTGAGTTCATGCTCCCGAACCAGGCGGCGAACGGCAGGGCTGGCCGGAATACGCTGTCGGCTGGCCGTAGCGACAGGCGAGGCTGTCACGGTTGAGAGTTGAGCCGCGGGCTCGGGTTTGGTTCTAGCTTCCTCCGGCTCTTCACGATCCCGGGGAGTGAACGCAAACAGCGGGGCATGAACTTTGGCCATGGCCTGCTGCTGGTGATAAAGCTTGGTGACGCGCCCGGCTTTAGGGGCGGTAATCTCGACCATGGCCTTATCGGTCATAACATCCACGACAGGCTGGTCTTCCTCGATTTCGTCACCCTCGGCAACGCGCCATTCCACCACCTCGCACTCAACGATGCCTTCTCCGATATCCGGCAGGATAAAGTCTTCGGTGGCGTTATCGTCCGATTCGGCGCCGGAAGCCGGCTGTTTTTCCGCCTCGGGAGCCGGCTTTGCTTCGGCAGGTTCCGGAGAACTGGCCGCTGACGCCTGACCACTGCTTTCGCTTTCATCCACCAGCTCGAACAGCGGGGCATGGACTTTGGCGATGTCGCCTTCCTTGTAGTAAAGGCGTGTCACGCGGCCTTTGTAGGGTGCAGGAATCTCCACCAGGGCCTTGTCGGTCATTACCTCGGCGACTGGTTGATCCTCTTCAATCACATCGCCTTCGCTGACCAGCCATTTGACCAGTTCACATTCCACGATACCTTCGCCGATATCGGGCAGTATAAAATCACTCATAATCGCTCTCCTGTCCTGATATCAGCCTAGAATTCAACGCTCGCCCTGATGGCCTCATAGACCTTCAGGTGGTTGGGCAGGTGCTCTTTTTCCAGCACCAGCGGGAAGGGGGTGTCCATCCCGGTTACCCTTGCGATCGGAGACTCCAGATACAGGAAACAGCGCTCCTGAATCGTGGCGGCGATTTCACCGGCGAATCCGCCGGTCAGGGGAGCTTCGTGGGTGACTACCAGCCGTCCAGTCTTGAACACGGAGTTGGCCACGGTTTCCACATCCCAGGGCAAAATAGTCCTCAGGTCGATGACCTCGCAGGAAATGCCGTCTTTCTCGGCCCGTTCCACGGCCTGATCGATCACTTCCATCTGGGCGCCCCAGCCCAGGATCGTAACGTCCGTGCCTTCCTTGGTGACTTCGGCTTCGCCCAGGGGCAGGCGATAGTCTTCATCCGGCACTTCACCCACCGAGGCCCGGTACAGGCGCTTGGGCTCAAAGAACAGGGTCGGGTTGGAATCGTGGATAGCTGCAAGCAGCAGCCCTTTGGCCTGATGCGGGTTACGCGGCACCACGATTTTCAAACCCGGCGTGTGGGCAAAGTAGGCTTCCGGCGACTGGGAATGATAGAGGCCGCCTGCAATGCCGCCGCCGTAAGGGGCGCGAATGGTCAGGCCGCCCACGTTGAACAGGTTGCCTGAGCGATAGCGGAACTTGGCCGACTCGTTCACGATCTGATCGAAGGCCGGGAAGATGTAGTCGGCAAACTGGATCTCGGCCACCGGCACCGAACCCTGTGCGGCCAGGCCGTTGGCAAACCCGATGATGCCTTGCTCTACCAGAGGCGTGTTAAAGCAGCGGGCTTTGCCGTATTTCTGTTGCAGGTTACTGGTGGCACGGAATACGCCGCCAAAAACGCCCACATCCTCACCGAAACACAGAACCCGCTCGTCCTCCGCCATGGCGGTGTCGAGGGCATTGTTGATCGCCTGGAGCATATTCATCTTCGACATCTCAGGCTCCTCCCTTGGCGTGTTCGGCACTCTTCGGGTATTCGTCCGGGTGACGGCCGATGTGGGCTTTCAATTTTTCGAATTGCTCAGCCAGGGAAGGTGGCACTTCGTCGTAGACGTCGCTTACCAGGGATTCGAGCGGTGGTGGTGGACGCTTCTGGGCACGTTTCATTGTTTCCAGTACTTCGCGGCGCATGTTTTCCTGCAGCTGCTTTTCGTCGTCCTCACTCCACCATTTCTTGCTTTCCAGCCAGAGGCGCATACGCAGGATAGGATCTTTCTCGCGCCAGACTGCTTCTTCATCCTTGCTGCGATAGCCGGAGGGGTCGTCCGAGGAGGAGTGGGCGGCCAGGCGATAGCTCATGGCCTCGATCAATACCGGGCGGTTGTGTTCCACGGCCAGTTTGCGGGCTTCCTGAGTGGCCTGGTACATGGCAAGAATGTCGTTTCCATCCACGCGGATCACGTCCATCTTGTAGCCATAGGCCCGCGGTGCAACACCGTCGGCAGCAAACTGCTCGGCGGCCGGCGTAGAAATGGCGTACCCGTTGTTGCGGCAGAGGAAAATCACTGGAACCCGATGAACTGCAGCCATGTTCAGGGCAGCATGAAAGTCGCCTTCCGAGGCAGCGCCTTCACCAAAATAGGTAATTGTGCAAAGACCTTCGCCCCTGAGTTTCTGGCCATAGGCATAGCCCGCAGCCTGGGGAATTTGAGTGGCCAGCGGCGAGGAAATGGTCATGTAGTTCAGCTTCTTCGAGCCATAGTGGACCGGCATCTGGCGGCCTTTGCCATAATCCATCTCGTTGCCGAACAACTGGTTCATGAATTCATCAATGGTAAAGCCGCGGTAGGCCAGGGCACCTTGCTCCCGGTACTGCGCCATGATCATGTCGCCATCGTCCAGTGCTGCCGCACTGCCGATCACGGCAGCTTCTTCGCCGGTACACTGCATGTAAAAGCTCAAGCGGCCCTGCCGTTGGGCAGCAAGCATTCGCTCGTCAAGAATTCGGGTAGTGACCATGGCCCGGTATATGCGGAGGGCCTTGTCTTTGTCGAGATCAGGAGCTTTGGCGCTCTTGTAGAGCTTGCCGTCCTGTTTCAGGAGCTTGAAGGTGGGAATCCGGAATTCCGCACCGTCGGTAAACACTGGGGAATACACAACTTTGGACTTTGTTGTTGTCATAATCCTCTTCCTGGGGTAGTGGCCTGAGGAACAAACACTCCTTGTGGGAGTGTAGTTAATGTCATTGTAGACAGCCTGGCGAAATCTGGTGTGATTCCCGCCAGTTCATGTTTACCTTAACGTAAACTGCGAAACAGGGGTAGACCCTTCGGTTCAGAATTTTCCTTTGTTAAAGAACGCTCGGCACGCGTTTTCCGTGTCTGCCGAAGCGTGCTACCGTCAATACACACACTTTTCCAACCTTGTTCAGACATTCGACTCACGCGGGTAGGTTTTAATGAACGTAATTATCATTGGCGCAGGGATCATGGGCACAACTTTCGCGACCCTCGCGAAAGAACTGGCACCGGAACTGGATATCACCATTCTCGAAAGACTGGATGGCCCCGGGGCAGGCAATTCCTGGGTGTTCAATAACGCCGGAACCGGGCACGAGGCGAATTGTGAGCTGAACTACACGCCGGTGGACGAAGAGGTTATTTCAGTCGAAAAGGCGGTAAAGATTCACGCTCAGTTCAACGTTGCCAAGCAGTTCTGGGCGTACCTGATCCAGAAAGGGGCCATCAAAGACCCCAAATCGTTTATCAACCAGACCAAGCACTGCACCATCGTCTCCGAGCCGTCTATTCAGGAACTGAAGCTCCGGTTCAATGAGATGTCGTCCCACCATTTCTTCGAACAGATGCGTTACTCCGAGGATTTCGACGAGATCAAGAGCTGGATTCCATACACCATGGAGGAGCGGCCCAGACACGAGAAAATGGCGGCGACCGTTATCGAGACGGGCACGGACGTCAACTTTGGTGCCCTCACAGAGCAAATGGCCAAGCATGCTGTTGACGATCTTGGGGTGAAAATTGAATACGGGACGCACGTCAAGCGAGTGCATCGCAGCCCCGCCGGAAGCTGGCTTGTGGAAACCCAGAGCAGGGGCGTTGATCGCCGCTACAAGGCCGACGTTCTTTTCGTCGGTGCCGGCGGCGGTGCCTTCCCGATCCTGAAAAAGAGTCACTTGCCTTTCGCGCGCCGCTTCACCGGTTTTCCCGTCGGCGGACGGTTCCTGCAGGCCGAGATCACCGCCGAACAGGCCGAGCAGTACAGAGCGAAAACTTACGGAAAGGCGAAAGTGGGTGCGCCTCCGATGTCCGTTCCCCATCTGGACCTGCGGGTTTCGGATGATAGGTATTATCTTCTGTTTGGTCCTTTTGCCTCGTTTAAACCGGTGCTGGAGAGGGGCCGGGGGTTCCTGGACTACCTCCGATCCATGCGCCTCCACGATATCCCGAGCCTGCTGAATGTCGCCATTGAGCACTTCCCGTTGGTCAAATATCTGGTTTCAGAGACCTTCAAGGGTGAAAAGAGCATGTTCGAGGAGCTGGACAGTTTCGCACCGGGCATGAGCAAGAAGTTCAACTGGAAAGCCGTTGAGGCCGGGCAGCGGGTTCAGATCATCCGCGACGGAGATCTGCAAATGGGTACAGAGATCCTCGTCTCGAAAGACAAGACCTACGGCACGCTCCTGGGGGCATCGCCCGGAGCGTCGGTATCGCCGGAAGTCATGCTACGTTGCCTTGAACAGCTTTTGCCGTCTATTTTTACCAGTGAGGAAGCCGGCAAAAAGAAAAAAGAGATATTCCCCGAGGACAATCTGGATTTCCTGGCGAAAAATCCCGAGCGTTACCGAGAGATCCGGGATGCCGTCAATGAACGGCTAGGGATCAAGCAGTCGGCATCGCAGCAGGACTGACCAGGCCAACAAACAGCAGGGAGATTTTCATGGACAGTAGAATCAGTGTGACCTCGCCCCTTGTAATCCTTCACGGCGACGAGATGGCTCAGGTTGCGTTTGAACACATTCTCAAGAAGTTTGTGAGCTCACGGCTTGATATTCAGCTTGAGGAAATCGATCTGTCTGCGGAAAACCGGCTGCTGACCAATGGCCAGGTGGTTATTGATGCCATCGATTCGCTCCAACGCCACGGAGTGGGTGTAAAGAACGCTGGCATGACGGTAAACCGCCAGCAGTTGGAGGACTTGCTCAGGAAACACCCGGATGTGGATGGCGAAAATCTGCACCCGCTGGCGACCAAGTCCCCCAATGGTGCGATCCGCAAGGGCATCAGTGGCAATATTACCCGCGAGGATATCCAGTTCCGCAACCTCAACATCCGCCGCCCCCAGTGGGTCGGGCGTGACATTGAGGTGGATACCATGGAATTCGGCGGCATCAAGGACAGCTTTAACCAGCTTTCCCTGGCAACCGGCGTGGTCAAGCTGATGTTTGTGGGCAGCAGTGGCGACCCGGTAGAGCTTCATCGCCGAGAGATTCGCAAAGGCGATCCGTGGCTGCTTGCGACGAATGACATCGAGGATGTGAAAGCCTGGGCGCATCGCTTTTTCCGGCGTGCAATCGCAGAAAAGCGAGACGTATACCTCGGCCTCAAGGATACGGTGATCCCCGGCTACGATGGGGCCATGCGCTCGGTGATCGAGGACATCTATCACAGTGACTACAAGAAGCAGATTGAAGACCTGGGGCTGAATTACTACTACGAACTGATTGATGCCCAGGCAGCCCGCATTGTTTCCAATCCGCCGGAGCGTGCGCTCTGGGGTGTGCCGGATAACACCACCGGGCGCAAACTGCTCAAGCTGGTGAACCAACTCAAGGAATTCGGCATTCCAGGCCGCGGGGCTCATGTGTCCATCTCACGTATGAGCGCTGGCGGCGGCGACCAGTATGGTAGCTTTAACATGGCGGCCAAGGAGGATGGCATTCTCAAGGTGATCGTCGACGGTGAGGAGAAGCATGCCCGCCGGGTTCGGAAAGGCGACCCAATGTTGCTTATGTCCAATGACCGTGAAGCCATCAAAGACTGGGTTCTGCAAGTCTTTCGGGATGCCTCGCGCAAGGACAAAGAGGTGTATTTCGGTCTCAAGCGCGAGTACATGGAGTACGACGAAGTCTACAGCGAGGTCATTACCGAAGTGCGCAGGGAACTGGCCAGCGAGCATACACCGCCGCCCTCGTTCATGATCATGCGGCCGTCCAGCCAGCTAAAAAAGATGATCACGGATCCACCGAGAAATGCGCTTTATCCCTCCCAGAACCTCGACGGCGATATCTTCTCGGACATTTCCGCCGCTCTCGGGGGAAGCCTGGCGACGGCCAGTTCAATCATCGAGAGCAAGGACGGCACCATGCTGTTCGAGGCGCCCCATGGCACCGCCCATGATCTTTACCTGAAGTATCTCGAGAGCGACGGTAAGGTAGCTCATTTCAACCCGTCGGCCCTGATTTTTGCGCTGGGCAACGCTCTGGAAACCCTGGGTGAGCGGGAAGGTAACGAGCCCCTGAGCCAGTATGCGGTGCAACTGAAGGCAGCATTGACCGACACCGTTGACCGGGGAATCGTCACTGCCGATCTTAAAGGCAAGACCGTGGACCCGGATTCGGAACAAGTGGTCGATATGATTGGTTTTCTGGAGGCCGTGGAAAAGGCGCTTCAGTGAGCCGTTGAATCCCTGATCCGGTCAAAGGCGGCAACGTAAGGTTCTGGGGAGGGGCAACAGCCATTACTGTGCTCCCATACCGAAGAACAGACCTTTCAGACAGGAGCCGCCCCTGATGGCGTTTTACAACCGAAAGAAACTGGAATTACAGGAAGCGCTCGCAAAGCTTGAAGCTGCCAAAAGCCGCGTTCAGGAGCTGGAATCGGATTTTCAGGCTGTCGAGAAAGCCATGGCGGTTCTCGTTATGACGCAGGATGGCATTATCGAGCGGGCGAACCAAAGGTTGTTGGACTTGCTCGGCTATCAGCCAGAGGCCTTGATCGGTGAGCACCATCGGGTTCTTTGCACCAGCGACTATGCGAAAAGCGAAGACTACATCCGGTTCTGGCGTGAGTTGGTTGCCGGTAATGTTAAAAAGGGACGCTTTCCAGCTGTCCACGCTGACGGGCACGAAGTCTGGTTAGAGGCTAGCTATTCGCCGGTGAAGGGAGAGCAGGGCGTGGCTACGCGAGTCATTGCTCTGGTTAGCTCGGCACAGACTGCCGAAAAATAATGGCGGTGCGTCGTAACATCTGGGCCGGTCGGGTTACTGATAGCGAATAGGAACGCCAACGTAGCAGAATCCGTAGGAGCCCAAGATGGCGCACAAATTCGCAGAAATAGCGTTTACCAGAACCGTAAAACAGGTTCAGGAGGAAATGGGCAGTCGCTCCGGTTATGCATCCATTGAGACCGGTCCTGACCGCAATAACGTTCTGAGGGATCGCGAACGCGGTTTTATTGAGGCCCGTGACAGTTTTTACATCGCCAGTGTAAGCGAAACCGGCTGGCCCTACATCCAGCATCGGGGCGGGCCGGCAGGGTTTCTGAAGGTGATTGATCAGTCGACAATCGGCTTTGCCGATTACTCTGGCAATCGCCAATACATCACCACGGGCAATGTCCTCACCAATGATCGCGTCTCGCTTTTCCTGATGGATTATCCGAACAGGAGGAGACTCAAACTGCTCGGACGAATGACTCTGGTTGGCCCCGAACAGCCGGGGATTCTGGAGCAACTGAGCGACAGCGATTACAAAGCACTGGTTGAAAGGGGCGTGATCATCCGTGTTGAAGCGTTCGACTGGAACTGTCCGCAGCACATAACCCCGCGATACACGCAGTCAGAAGTTGAAGCGTTGATTGACTCAATGGCCAACGATGGCTGAGCGCTTCAGAGGGTCGACTGCAGTTTGACGCTATAGTGCCTTAACTTGCCGACAGTCTCTGACCAGTCATCGCCCCCTACCATCTCCGTGAATTCATTGTGCGCTTCTTCCCACCTTGCGAGGGCCTGTTGGTAGATGCCCTCGCCCTCTTGCGTCAGAGACAGACCCAGGGAACGTTTTTGCCCCGTCGGCCGGGACTCGAGGAGCCCCTTGGCAATCAGCTTTTCGACCGTTCTCTGGAGTGAGGTTCTCTCCATCCCCAGTAGTTCCGCAAGTTCGTTTATAGAGTTGGGCGGAGAAAGCTTGATTGCGTTGAGTATGGAGAACTGCGTGATTCGAAGCCCTGTCTCCGTCAGGTGATGGTTGTAATGACGGGTCACCAGGCGTGAGAAAACGCGGGAGTAGAGGGCGGCGCAGGTTCTGGCAACATCCAGCGGCGTTGTTTCTTGTGATGAGTGGTCGACCATTATGGCAATCCGATAAATGAAGTGTATATGCATGATGGTAGGTTTCATCCCCCGAATAGTCCAGCGAGCCACCGGACAAGACCGAGTGAATTAGGACATCTGTTCCGTAACAGATTGGTGGTGCGAACGTCTGTGCAATAGGAGGGTTGGCAGACAAACGTGAAAAATAGCCCAAAAACACTCTCAACCTATTGAACTACCAGTTTTTGGTCACCCAACCCCAGAGTTCATGCCATTCTGCCCGATAAGCGGAACTTGGCCTTGTTGTCGTCCTTGCAGGCTCTACTCGACCGGGGACTGACCATGGCGAATGCGGATTGCCTGGAAGACGCCGTGCCGAAGACCTGGCTGGTTTCGAGTGAAGATGCTACGGCGTTGTGGAGTGCTCGGCGCCAGCTTTTTTAAGCCGGTTGCCGGTCACTCAGCAAGGGTGTCTACCAGGGCGACAATACGCTGAAGGCCTCCTGTCTCTGAAGAAGTGAGGAGTTACCTGTCTCACTGGAAGGAGAAGTTCCTTAGCTGGCCTCGGAATCCGCGTGATGTTGCATATTGATCTGGCGCAAACCTGGCTAATGTGTAACTGACGCTTGTCTATATGATTAGCTTACGATTTACTGTTACTGAATCAGCAATAGCAGGACAGTGACATGGAACAAACCCCTCGAGATCAGTTTCCTTTCATCAATGCCCGGGTAGCAAGACGCTGGCGCAAGTTGCTGGATGAGCGCCTGAAAGACCTGGGGGTTACCCAGGCTCGCTGGTTCACCATGATCTGCCTGCAGCGTGGTGGTGGAGGATTGACCCAGCGGGAGTTAGCCCATTTGATGACCATCGAGAATCCGACATTGGTCCGCCTGCTTGACAGCCTCGAGGAGCAGGGTCTGATTGAACGCCGGCCCTGTAAGCGTGATCGGCGCGCCAGGCTGCTGTATCTTACCCATGCCGGTGAGCGCTTTATGAGCGATCTGAATGAGCGGGCGAATGTGTTGCGAGAGGAGATGCTGAAAGGCATTGAAAATACCGACCTGGAAGTCGCCCTGCGTGTTTTTGAGCGGGTTATGGAAAATTCCGCCAACCTCAAAAATTCCTGAACCCGAGACATTTTTCAGGCGCGGGCGACAAGATTAGGATTGGAGCATTCCGCAAATTCCGCCGGCACAGGACAATTCCATCACGGCTGGCAGTCAATTATTAAGTGTGTTACGTTTAGTTTATACTGAACGAAATGAACATAATGTGCGGCAGTCGTCCTAGCCTTTTTGGCCGATCATCGAATTAACGGGCATGGGAAGGTGGGGCAGCATCCGGGAGTAAGTTCTTTGCAACCGGTTCAACCCGCCTTGGCAGAGGGCGCTTCATTGAAATCTCGACGTGGCAAAAAGTGTTATTGGAGTTGGTGCTCAGGTTTGTTGCTGGGCTTCCTTGTGACGTCAGCTTCCGCCGACGGCCTGCTGTCCCTGAAAGTGGAAAACGATGCCTTTTCCGCCGGTGGCGATGGTCAATACACCAACGGCGTAGAGGTGATCTGGGCCTTTGAGCCCCCGGATCGACATTGGACCCGCCGTCTTGCGGACGTCATTCCGGGCTGGTCTGGCAGTACTCTTGCGGGCGTAACGTACCGGCTCGGGCAACAGATCTATACGCCCGAAGATATAGAGGTCGAAACGCTTATTAAAGATGACCGCCTCTATGCCGGCCTTTTGTTTGGTGGAATTTCGCTACTGAGCGAAAGGGAGCACGGTGGCTTGCGTTTGGCAGACAGCCTGCATATCGACGTGGGCATCGTAGGACCGGCTTCCGGTGCTGAGGTAGTCCAACGAAATTTCCACGATCTTATTGCGGCAGACAAGCCGAGGGGTTGGGACAACCAGCTTGAGAACGAGCCAGTGATTAATTTTGGTTATGAACGGGCCTGGCTTAAACAACAGGATGTCGCTGAGCTAAGCCTGGAATATGGACCGTCTGCCGGGTTTGCGCTCGGCAACCTGTATACCTACGCTTCCAGCGGCCTTGGGTTTCGTTTGGGAGAGGGGCTTGATCGTAGTTTCGGCATTCCGTCAGTCGCCCCCGCACAAGGCGGGCAATCTTCTTTTCGGCGGGATCGGGGCTTTAGCTGGTACGTCTTCGCTGCCGTAGAAGGGCGCTATACAGCACACAACCTGCTGCTCGACGGCAACAGTTTCGAGGACAGCCACTCCGTTGACAGTCGTGAGTGGGTTGGCGATGCTCAGGTGGGTGCGGCATTGACCTGGGATCGCTGGCAGATCGCCTACACCTACCTGTGGCGCAGCGAAGAATTCGAGGAAAAGGACGGCGTCGATCAGTTTGGATCGATCGTTCTGTCTACCTGGTTATAAGTGAAGGCATGAATTGAACGGTTTTTGAGTCTTTTGCCCATTCAGAGGTTAGTTATATGCAGACAGAGAAGAGTTTGATGGTGCGGCTATTTGGGGTCCGCATGTTGCCAATGTGGTTGGCGGTTCTTTTGCTGGCTGGTTGTGACAATTCCTCCGGTCAGGCAAAGGCTGAACGGTCAGCGCCGCCGCCTCCGGAAGTCGGGGTTGTTGAAATGCAGCCGCAGCGTGTGAACCTTTCAATGGAACTGCCGGGCAGGACCGCCGCTTACCGTATCTCGGAAGTGAGGCCGCAAGTCACGGGCATTTTGCAGGAGCGCTTGTTTGAACAAGGCGCCCAGGTCAAAGCAGGTGAGGTCCTCTACCAGATCGACCCCAACCGATACCGTGCTGCCCATCAACGGGCCCAGGCAGAACTGGAGCGCGCACAGGCCGAATTGCGACAGGCTCAGCGGGAGTGGGCACGTACGTCAGACTTGTTTGAGAAGAATGCGGTCAGCAAGCGTCAGCGTGATGAAGCGCTATCGGCCTTGGAGGCAGCCCGGGCGGATGTCTCCCGATCCGAGGCGATGGTCGAAACGGCGGGTATCGAGCTGGCGTATACCGAGGTCAAGGCTCCCATCGCCGGGCGCATTGGCCCGACACTGTACACGGAGGGTGCACTGGTAACCGCCAATCAGCCCCAGGTCCTGGCGCGCGTGGTTCAGCTTGATCCCATGTATGTCGATATTCAGCTACCGGTCGAAAAACTGGCTCGAATTCGGTCGTCTCTGAAGGAGGGCGCGGCTTCTAAGGCCGGCCCAAATGAAGCCGAGACTGTTTTGTTGCGCGAAGACGGTACCCCCTATCCGCATAAGGGACGCGTTGACGTTACGGATGTAACCGTCAACCAAAGCACCAGTTCGGTCACTGTGCGGGCGGTTTTCCCCAATCCTGACGAAGACCTTCTGCCTGGAATGTACGTGCGCGTTCGCCTGAGCGAGGGGGTACGGGAGAACGCCATTCTGGCGCCGCAGCAGGGCGTGAGTCGTAATCCGCAAGGCGCGGCCACGGCGTTGCTGGTCAACCCGGAGGGTGAGGTTGTCGCCCGCCAGTTAGAGGCAGAGCGGGCCATTGGCGCTTTCTGGCTGGTGGAAAAGGGGTTGGAGCCGGGGGATCGCCTCATCGTCTCCGGTCTGCAAAAGGTTCGGCCAGGAGCCAAGGTGAAGCCGGTTGCTGCAGATATTCCATTACATCCCACCCAAAACCAGCAAGCCCGTGGCAAGGATAGTTCACAGAAAAGCGCCTCCGACGACGAGGGCCCCGCACAATGATTAATTTCTTTATTTCCAGGCCCGTTTTTTCCTGGGTTCTGGCCATTGTCGCCATGTTGGCGGGCATCATGGCGATCTTCGTTTTGCCGGTCCAGCGATACCCGTCGGTGGCGCCGCCGGCGGTGGAGATTCAGGCCGATTATCCTGGCGCCTCGGCGGACACCGTGTCCAATACTGTGGTTCAGGTCATCGAACAAGAGATGACCGGCCTCGACAATCTGCTCTATATGGGGTCGACAGCGGATTCCTCAGGCCACGCTACGGTTACTCTCACCTTTGCGGCGGGCACCGATCCGGACATTGCCCAGGTCCAGGTGCAGAACAAGCTCAAACTGGCGGAACCCCGACTCCCGGAAGTGGTGCGCCAGCAGGGGATCAGCGTCGAGAAATCCAGCACCAGTTTTCTGATGGTAATGGCATTCGTCTCTACCGACGGTCGCCTCAGCAAGCTGGATATCGCCGATTTTATCAGCTCCGAGTTAGCCGAACCCATTGGACGGGTGACTGGTATCGGCAGCGTGCAGGTTTTCGGCTCTGAATATGCGATGCGGATTTGGCTGGACCCTTCGGCGTTGACCAATTACGGCCTGACCGTCGCCGACGTGAGCGCCGCCATCGAGGCGCAAAACGCCCAGGTCACCGCCGGCCAGCTCGGCGGGCTGCCCGCGGTCGAGGGTCAGCAGCTCAATGCCACGGTCACCGCCCAGACCTTGCTCACCTCAACCGAAGAGTTCCGCAACATCCTGCTCAAGAGTATGCCCGACGGGTCCCGGGTGCGCCTGGGGGATGTTGCCCGCGTTGAGCTGGGCGGCGGTGCAGTCCAGATTGACACTTTCTACGATGGCGAGCCGGCAGCCGGCCTTGGCATCAATCTGGCGCCGGGTGCCAACTCGCTTGCGGTCACAGAGGCTGTTAAAGCGCGGCTCCAGGAGCTCGAGCCGTATTTTCCGGAAGGGGTGGAAATTCGGTATCCCTACCAGACGGCCCCCTTCGTGGAGGCCTCCATCGACGCGGTGGTCACAACCATCATCGAGGCAATCGCCCTGGTGGTCCTGGTCATGCTCGTATTTCTCCAGAGTTGGCGGGCTACCCTGATACCCGCCATCGCAATCCCGGTGGTGCTGCTCGGCACCTTTGCGATCATGGCGGCTTTCGGCTTTTCCATCAACATGCTCACTCTCTTCGGCCTCGTATTGGCGATCGGCCTTCTGGTGGATGATGCCATCGTGGTGGTTGAGAACGTCGAGCGTGTGATGCATGAGGACGGCCTGAGCCCGATGGAGGCGACGCGCAAGTCCATGGGGCAGATTGCCAGCGCGCTGATTGGCATCGGTGTGGTGCTGTCTGCTGTGTTTATCCCGATGGCCTTCTTCCCGGGCTCCACCGGGGCAATCTATCGGCAGTTTTCCCTGAGTATTGCCGGTGCCATGGTTCTTTCGGTGCTGGTGGCTCTGATTCTCAGCCCCATGCTGTGCGGTCGGATACTCAAGCCCACGCATGAAAGAACCCTGTTGCAAAAACTGTTCGGCTGGTTTGAAGCAGGCCTGGCGCGACTGACCCGGGGGTATGTCCGGCTGGTTGGCCATACGGCGCGCCATGCCTGGCTCTACACCTTTGCGTTTCTGGGCATCGTCGGCCTGGTGGCCGTTCTCTTTGTACGGTTGCCCGGCGGATTCCTGCCCGCGGAGGATCAGGGGTTCGTCGTGGTGCAGTATCAGTTGCCCGCCGGTGCGACTCAGCAACGCACAATCGATACCATTGAGGTTATCGAAGATTACTTTATGGAGCAGGATGAGGTGCAGGGCCTCTTCACCATCGCTGGTTTCAGCTTCGCTGGCCGGGCGCAGAATGCAGGGCTGGCGTTCGTTAATCTCAAGCCATGGAGTGAGCGTGATCCTGAGACGCAAAGCGCCGGCGCTATCATTCAGCGGGCGAACCGGGCGCTTGCCGGGCTGGTCCGTGATGGGCGGGCTTTTGCTTTCAACTTGCCACCGATACCGGCATTGGGGCAGGCCCTGGGTTTTGAGTTGCGTTTGCAGGATCGTGGTGCCATTGGGCATGAAGCGCTCATGGCAGCGCAAGGTCAGTTGCTGCAGTTGGCGGCCGAAAGCCCCGTTTTGACCAGTGTGCGTCCCAACGGTCTGGCGGACAATCCCCGCTACAAAGTCGACATCGATCATGAAAAGGCACAAGCCCTTGGCATAGAGCTTTCCGAGATCAGTCGGCTTTTGTCGGTGACCTGGGGCTCGCAATACGTTAACGATTTTCTCCATGAGGGGCGGGTCAAGCGAGTCTATGTTCAGGGTGATGCCCCTTTCCGTATGCTGCCTGAGGATTTCGAGGCCTGGTATCTGCGAGCCGCTGACGGAGAGATGACCCCGTTGAGCGAAGTGACGAACGGGCGTTGGGAATATGGATCACCACGCCTTGAGCGTTTCAACGGTGTTCCGTCCCGCCAGATTCAGGGTGAGCCGGCGCCGGGCTACAGTACCGGTGAGGCCATGGCCGAGGTTGAGCGTTTGATCGCTCAACTCCCGGACGGTGTGGCCGGAGCCTGGAGCGGCCTGTCCTATCAGGAACGCCAGGCCGGTGCCCAGGCACCCCTGCTCTACGCGCTGTCGGTACTGGTGGTGTTTCTGGCGCTCGCCGCGCTCTACGAAAGTTGGACCATCCCCATATCCGTCATGTTGGCGGTGCCATTGGGCGTTCTTGGGGCGGTACTTGCAGCCATGGTGCGGGGCCTCCCTAACGACGTCTTCTTCCAGGTTGGCATTCTGACTACCGTTGGTGTCACTGCCCGCAACGCCATACTTCTGGTGGAATTCGCCCGAGCACTCGAGGATCAGGGAATGAAGCTGATTGAGGCAACCAAGGAAGCGGCGCGAGTGCGCTTGAGGCCAATTCTGATGACATCGGTTGCTTTCAGCATGGGTGTGCTGCCGCTCGCTTTCGCCAGCGGGGCCGGTGCAACCACGCGTATTGCGATAGGTACGGCGGTTCTTGGCGGCATGATTTCGGCAACGATACTGGCGACGTTCTTTATTCCACTGTTCTATGTGGTCGTTCGACGTATCACGGATTTTCTGAGTGGCACCAGAGACCAGGACGGCTCGGCATCGGCCGCTCCCGAACGTGCAGACGGAGGTGTGGCTGATGACCGTTAAGGTATTGCTGACCACTTTGATGGCGTTGTCGCTTGGTGGCTGCTCACTCGCGCCGACTGTTGAGAAACCCGAGCCGTCGGTGCCGGAAAACTGGACGTCCGCACGACTTTTGGCGGACGAGAAGCTCCCCCTGGACTGGTGGCGAGGCTACGGCGATCCGGCACTTGTCACGCTTGTTGAGGAGGCGCTTGATGCCAACAGCGATCTGCAGCTCGCGGCTGCCCGGGTTGCCGAAGCACGGGCGCTCCTTACCGGGCAGCAGGCAGAGCAATACCCGCTTCTGGAGGTGGAGGGCTCCGCGGTGCGCCAGGGACCGAGTGAGGAGGCCGTCAACAGTACCGGTGGTCAACCCTTCAATGATATCCAGGTTGGCGGTGTTCTATCGTACGAGCTGGATCTCTGGGGGCGGCTCGCGAATGCCAGCGAAGCGGCCCGGGCACGGCTGCTGGCCAGCGCAGCGAATCGCGAGGCCGTCCGACTAGCCGTGATTGGTGAGGTGGCCAATGGTTACTTCAATTTGCGAGCCCTTGACCGTCAGATTGAGATCGCGGAACGCACCGTATCGTCCCGCCGCGAATCGGTTGCTTTGCAACGGTCCCTGTTTGAAGGAGGCGAGATTAATGAATTGGCCCTGCGGCAGGCAGAATCCGAGCTTGCCGCTGCAGAGTCGGAGCTTCCGAGGCTTCGCCAGCAGCACACCCTTCAGCGAAACGCCTTGGCAGTGCTTCTGGGACGAGAGCCACGACAGATTGTACGGAGTGATATTGCCGTAGCGGATACCATCGGTGATATTGATGTTCCAGCCAGCATTCCTGCCGGCAGGCCGGCGGATCTGATGGTCCGGCGACCCGACATTGCCGCAGCCGAACAGGCGTTGATTGCGGCCAACGCCGAAATCGGTGTTGCCCGGGCGGCGTTCCTGCCCAGGATTTCGTTTGAGGGGCTGCTGGGCCTGCGAAGTGCGTCCGGGGGTGACTTGTTCCAGAATTCGGCATCCACGTGGCAGTTGGGCGGCTCGCTGGTCGGCCCGTTGCTGGACTTCGGGCGTTCCGAGGCATTGGTCAATCAGGCGGAGGCGCGTCAACGCCAGGCTCTGATTGCCTATCGTCAGGCCATTCAGGTAGCGTTTCGGGAGGTGCTCGACGCCATGGCCGGGGTGCGTGGTGCCGAAGAGCGCCTGGAAGCGCAGGCCCGGCAGGTAGCAGCACTACGGAGCACCACTAAACTTGCGCGGTTGCGCTTTGAGGGTGGCGCCTCCAGTTATCTGGAGGTACTGGATGCTGAGCGGAGCCTGTTTACAACCGAACTTGATCTCGTGGAAACGCGGCGCGATCAATTGCAGTCGACGGTTAATTTGTATCGCGCGTTGGGAGGGGGTTGGCAGAGTTCATCGCAATCTTCAGATTATGAAAACACTGACTGAATCAGACAGACGGTTTATTGAACGCCTCGGTCTTCAGGCTCAATCCGAAGGCTTTTCCCGGATTGCCGGCCAAATTTGGGCGACACTTATCGTGTCAGATGAGCCGGTCAGCTCATCGCAGCTTGTAGATACGTTGCGTGTCAGTAAGGCGAGCGTCAGTACGAATACGTGCTTTCTCGAAAGACTGGGTATTGTTGAACGCCGAAGCATTCCGGGTGAGCGCCAGGATTTTTTCGCCATTCGTCCGCATCCTTACGCTGCTTTGGTCGAAGGGCAGATAAAACGGCTCGAGGCCCGAAAGGAGGTGATCGCGGAAGCCAAGGCAACCATTACCAATGAACAGACGCTTGCCAAGCTGGCTGATCTGGACCAGTTCTACACCCTGTATTACGAGAGCTCCAAAGACCTTCTGAAGCAGCTGAAATCTCAAATTCATGGACATAAAAAATAATAACATCAAAGGCTTAACCTTGGATTTAATCCGGGCCTGAAGGAAATGCGGGCTATGTCAGAGCAACCCTGGCTGGTGTTACTGCGAGGAGGCCTGGACGGTTTTTGCCATCTGGAATGTCTGGTCAGCGGCTCAAAGCAAAGCAGAATAATTAAATTGCCTCTTGCGTACCTATCTACTGATAGGTAGATTAAACGTCGTATGCTTAATGACCAACAGAGGTAACCAATGAAAATTTACGACACTGAAGGCTTTCCCAACCCGCTCCGCGTTCGCATCGCCCTGGCAGAAAAAGGCGCAACGAATAAGGTGGAATTCGTTCCGGTAGATGTGATGAGCGGCGAGCACCGTTCCGATGCGTTCAAGACGAAAAACCCGGATGCCACCGTGCCCATGCTGGAACTTGACGACGGCACCTGCATCGCCCAGTGCAATGCCATCACCGAATATATCGACGGCGTCTTTGATGGTCCGTCCCTCACGGGCACGACCCCAGCGGAGCGCGCCCGTATCGCAATGATGAATCTGCGGGCAGAAAACGGGCTGATGAACGCCGTGGGTGCCTATTTCCACCACGCGACCCCGGGGCTCGGTCCGGATCTGGAAACCTGGCAATGCGCTGAGTGGGGCAATAAACAGAAAGAAGTGGCCAGCGCAACCATGGCCTACCTTGACAGTGTTCTGGCGGACAACGAGTTTCTCGCAGGTGACAGCTTCTCGGTCGCAGACATCACCGCCTTTGCCGGCCTGGGGTTTGCGGATTTCGCGAAGGTTGACATTCCCGAGTCCCTGACCCATCTACAGGCCTGGCGCGCAAAAGTCGCAGCCCGTCCTTCAATTGCCGGGTAATACGAAACCTTCGGATTTAATGCAAGCGCTGAAAACAGGAAGGTCTCAAAAGGGAGGAATAACATGGAGATCAATGCAGATTTCTCTAAACCGGTGGTTGTGCATTCCGACCAGGTTGAATGGCAGCCCTCGCCCATGAAAGGGGTGGAGCGGCGCATGCTGGACCGGATCGGAGACGAAGTTGCCCGCGCCACCACCATCGTGCGTTATGCGCCGGGCAGTCATTTCTCGGCGCATACCCATACCGGGGGAGAAGAATTCATCGTACTCGACGGTGTGTTCCAGGACGAGCACGGTGATTTTCCTGCCGGCAGTTATGTGCGCAACCCTCCAACCACGTCACATATTCCGGGCTCTGACACAGGCTGCACGATATTTGTGAAACTGTGGCAGTTCGATCTGGCCGACCGCACCCAGTTCAGCAAGAATATGGAGGCCGGGCTGGGCGCCCCGGTAGACGGCGTTGCCACTGCAAAGCTGCATGAGGACAATCGTGAGATCGTGACCTACAGCCAGCTCGATGCGGGGGCGACACTGACCTCTGAGGCGCCCGGCGGAATCGAACTGCTGGTGGTCGAAGGTTCGGTGACCGGCAATGGCGAGGTGCTGGCCAGGCATGACTGGCTGCGCCTCCCTGAAGGACACCGGTTGTCCGTGACGGCCGGGGACGACGGCGCCAAGATCTGGATGAAAACGGGGCACCTGCGATTTGCCGGGGCGCCGAGGGTATAAGCCCGGCAATAGCGGGATTGCAAAGGCAGACAGGTGGATAACCATGAACCGTGATACCAGAACAGCCCTGATGGACCTTGCCGAGCACACCGTGCGGTCACGGGGCTTTGACGGGTTCAGCTATGCGGATCTGGCTGAGGCCATCGGCATTCGAAAGGCCTCGATCCATTACCATTTCCCCACCAAGGCGAAGCTCTCCGAAGCCTTGATCGAGCGCTATCAGACCAGTCTGCAGCAGGGTCTTGCCGAGATCGAGGCAGCCCATGCCAGCGCCGGCGAGCGCCTCAAGGCACTCATTGCCCTGTATCGCGGAGCGTTGCATGATGGACAAACCGTGTGTCTGTGTGTTGCCTTTTCGACCTGCCGCGAAAGCCTGTCCGACATCGTCATTGCCAGAGTCGGCGCCGTTCGCGCAATGGTTCTGCAGTGGATTGCAGAAACCTTTGAGCTGGGGCAAAGGGATGGATCCGTCTCGGCCATCGGTGATCCGAGTGATGAAGCACCGGCGACCCTGGCGATGCTGGAAGGGGCCCACC
Source organism: Marinobacter sp. DSM 26671 (assembly GCF_900112835.1). Lineage (NCBI taxonomy): Bacteria > Pseudomonadati > Pseudomonadota > Gammaproteobacteria > Pseudomonadales > Marinobacteraceae > Marinobacter > Marinobacter sp. DSM 26671. The sequence continues at coordinate 136,297 of NZ_FONF01000012.1, forward strand.
TTGCCGCGCGCACCGAAGAAGACCCCGCCGTGTTTGATGCTGCAACGCGACTGCTGCGCGCCCGCTGCCAGTAACGACGGGACAGGAATCGCGTTTAGAGCCAGCGATTACATTCGTATCCGCGCGCCCGGAGACCTCTCCCGGGAGCTTTGGTTGATGCCTATCCGTACATAACCACTACGCAAACCGGCTCATAACGAGCGAAAAGGAGCAAACAGATGATGAGCACCCTGAAAACAGCACTGGCAGCAGCCACGCTGTCACTCACTGTTGCAAGTACGCAGGTACTGGCAGAAACGCAAACCAGAACCATCGAGTATCAAGTCGGCGACGAGACCTTCACCGGCTACATGGCCTGGGATGATGAATTCGGGCAGAAGCGTCCGGGGGTTCTGGTGGTTCATGAATGGTGGGGGCACAATGAATTCGCGCGAAATCAGGCAGAACGGCTTGCTTCCGCCGGCTATACAGCGTTTGCACTGGATATGTATGGCTCTGGCAAACAAGCCGACCACCCTGATACTGCCCAGAAATTCATGCAGGAAGCCACCAGTGACATGGACCAGGTTAAGGCACGCTTCATGAAGGCAATGGACATCCTGAAGAACCACGAAAGTGTTGATGCGTCCCGAATTGCAGCGCAGGGTTACTGCTTTGGCGGTGCCGTTGTTCTCAACATGGCGCGCATGGGTGTTGATCTGGACGGCGTTGTCAGCTTCCACGGTGCGCTCGGCAGCCCTCTCCAGGCTGAACCCGGATCCGTGAAAGCCAGGATCCAGGTTTACACAGGCGGTGCCGACAAACTGGTCCCCTCGGATCAGGTGGCGAGCCTGGTCAAAGAGATGCAGGATGCCGAAGTCGATCTGACACTGGTGAGCTTCCCCGGAGTGCTGCACTCATTTACCAACCCGGGTGCTGACAAGATCGCCGAGGAGTTCGGCATGCCGGTGGGTTATGACGAAGCGGCTGCCGCCCGCTCCTGGGATGGCGCTATGCGTTTCTATAAGGCCATCTTCGCCGAGTAACACAAGCGAATGCAAAAAAACCGAAACCGGCAGTATTTACAGTGAATTCTGGAACACCAACCGAAAAGCATGAGGAGGTGCAACATGGCAACTGAGAGTTTACCGCGGTTCAATGATGACAATCGTCCAGGCTACAAGTCGCTGGGCAACTCGGGTCTGTTCGTCTCCGAGCTGTGCCTGGGCACCATGACCTTCGGCGGTGATGAGGACATCTGGGGGCTGATCGGCCAGTTGCAGCAGGAACAGGCCGACGAACTGGTGAAGATCGCCCTGGAAGCGGGGATTAACTTTATCGATACCGCCAACATCTATGGTTTCGGCGCCAGTGAGCGCATTGTTGGCCAGTCCCTGAAGAACCTCGGCGTTCGCAGGGAAGATGTGGTGCTGGCCACCAAGGTGCTCGGCCCGATGAGCGATGGCCCCAATGCCCGTGGAGCTTCCCGTGGCCACATTATGAGCGAATGCAAGGCAAGCCTGGCGCGCCTGCAAACGGATTATATCGACCTGTATCAGATCCACGGTTTTGACCCAGCCACCCCGATCGAGGAAACTCTGGAGGCGCTGAACACCCTGGTGCAACAAGGCCATGTGCGTTATGTGGGCCTGTCCAACTGGGCCGCCTGGCAGGTAATGAAAGCCATCGGCATCACCCGGGCCCGCAACCTGTGCCCGATTATCTCCCTGCAAGCGTACTACACCCTGGTGGGGCGCGATCTGGAGCGGGATATTATTCCGATGCTGGCGTCCGAGAAGGTCGGTCTGATGGTGTGGAGCCCACTGGCCGGTGGGTATCTGTCCGGTAAATACGAGGGCCCGGACGTCTCTGAGGAAAACCGGCGTGCCAAGTTTGACTTTCCGCCCGTCAATCGTGAGCGAGGCAGCGACGTCATCAAGGTCATGCGGGAGATTGCTGACGGCAAGCAGATCGATGGCGAGCCGGTCACGGTGGCACAGATTGCCCTGGCGTGGCTGCTACACCAGAAGCCTGTATCCAGCATTATCGTTGGCGCCAAGCGGCCGGAGCAGCTGAAAGCCAATATCCAGGCAGCGCAGATCCGGTTGTCTGGCGAAGAACTTAATGCTCTCGACGAGGTGAGCCGTATACCGGAGGAGTATCCGGGCTGGATGATGAAAATGATGGCCGGGTACCGGGACTCTACCGAGTCCTGATTCCGAAACCAATCCAATCTCCACAGCGTGCTGCGCCCCGGCGGCGCAGCCGCTCAACTTGAGAAGTGGCCTATGCTGTCAACACGTAAACGTCCGTGGCTACTTCAATCTTCTATCTGTAAGCGAAACCAGAGTGCATAAAGCGCCGGCACAAACAATAGCGTGATCAGGGTGCCGACCGCTACACCGCCGATAAGGACATAAGCCAGTGGCCCCCAGAACAGGTCAAAGGTCAGAGGTACAAACGCCAGAACGGCCGCCAGGGCAGTGAGTACCACGGGGCGAGCGCGTTGGACGGCTGCCTCGACCACGGCTTCCCGAGCAGCCATCCCAGTTGTGAAGTTGTCCTGCACCTGCTGCGTCAGAATCATGGTGTTTCGCATCAGGATACCGCCCAGGCCAATGAGCCCCAACAACGCGGTAAAGCCAAAAGGTTGATTAAACAACAGCAAAGCCAGCACAGCGCCAATGAGTCCCAATGGCGCGGTGGCCAGAACGGTCAAGGTGCCGATAAATGAACGCATCTGAAGCATGATGAAAATCAGCATCAACGCCAACATCACCGGTTGTAAAGTCTGAATGGAGGCGTTGGCTTTGGCGGATTGCTCCACCGTACCGCCAATTTCAATACGATAACCGTCCGGTAACCGTTCACGCAGGCCTGCCATCGTACTCCAGATCTCTTTGGTGACATCCGGTGGCTGGGCGCCTTCCACATCCGCCTGAACGGCCAGGAAGGGGGCGCGGTTGTAACGCTTTATAACCGGTTCCTCATAACGAACCTGCCACTGCCCCAGTTGTTTTACGGAGAGTTTGCGGCCGTCGCGGGTTTTGATTTCAAGATCTTCGGGCATCATGATTTCACCGCGGGCATTACGCGCCACCAGTTGAACGCTCCTTATGCCCTGGCGTAACTCGGTAACGGCCACGCCGCGAAGCTGGAACTGGAGTTGCCGTGCAACCTCTGCCGGGGTCAGGCCCATCCAGCCCAGGTTTTCCGGGTCCAACTCAAGATAGAGCGTGGGCACACGCTCATCCCATTCGAGGTGCGGCATGACGATGTTCGGATGCCCGGTCATGAGAGTCCGAATCTGGTGCGCGATCTCTCTGAGTTGATCGGGTTCCGGACCCAACACTCGAAAACTGACCGGCCAGGCCACCGGCGGGCCGTACAGCAAACGCGTTACACGCACTCTCGCCTCAGGAAACTCACCCGCCGCGATTTTGGCCTCCAGCGTCGAGATGATGTGATCGCGCCCTTCAACGTCCTGCCCGATGGCAATCAACTTGGCAAACGCCGGGTCCGGCTGCTCGGGGTTTGCCGATACGAAGAATCTGGGTGCACCGGCACCGATGTAAGCGGACAGGCTTTTAACCTCCGGCATGTCCATCAATATCGCTTCGAGGCGTCTGACGCTTTGATCCGTGGTGGCAATAGCGCTCCCCTGCGGAGCATAGACACTGATCAGAACCTCGGGGCGATCAGAACTGGGAAAAAACTGCTTCTGTACCTGGGCTGCCATACCGAAAGCACTGAGAGCCAGTAAACCCACTGTGAGAAAAACGACGGTTTTCCGGTACCTTACACACGCTGCAATCACCCCACGCAACCGCTGATAAAAAGCGCTTTGATAAAGGTCCTGGCCAGTATGCCCGATGTAATCGGGCAATAGCTTGACGCCCAGATAAGGCGTAAAGGTGACCGCCACCCCCCAGGAAATCAGCAACGCAAAAGCCAGCACCCAGAAGATGTTACCGGTGTATTCCCCGACACCCGACTGAGCAAAGCCGATGGGGACAAAACCGGCCACTGTTACTAGCGTTCCAGACAGCATGGGCGCGGCTGTGACGCTCCAGGCATGACTGGCTGCCCGTACCCGGTCCCAGCCACTCTCCATCTTCACAATCATCATTTCAATGGCGATGATCGCATCGTCCACTAACAGGCCCAGTGCGATAATCAACGCGCCCAGGGTGATGCGGTCCAGGTTAATGCCCGCTATTTTCATCAATAAAAAGGTCAGCCCGAGAGTAACGGGAATCGCAATGCCCACCACTAAACCCGCACGCAGGCCGATCGCCAGAATACTGACGCCCATTACGACGACCAATGCCACCAGAAACTTGACCTGAAAAAGATCAACGGCCTGAGTGATGGCCTCAGCCTGGTTGGTCAGGGTCTGTATTGACATCCCCAGGGGCAGCCTGGCCTGTTCAGTGCTGACAAACTTACTGAGCCGTTCACCAAACTCCAGGCCATTTTCGCCCGCCTCCATGACGACGCCCAGGAGGATCGCATCCTCACCGCTGGAACGGACGATGTAGTTCAACGGATCTTCATAGCCCAAACGCACCTCGGCCAGATCAGACACGGTGATAACTTGGTCTCCGATACGCAGAGGTACTGAGGCGAGGCGCTCAAGGTCAGACAGGTCAATGTTGCTGCGGACATAAACCCGCGGGCCGGCAAGATCAACAAAGCCCAGAGGCTCAAGGCGATTGTTGGCCTCTATCGCCTGCAACACTTCTTCTGCCGACAAGCCGAGATTGTTGAGCCGGTCCTGATCAAACTCGAGATACACCCGCTCAGGACGCTCGGCCAGGATCTGTGCCTTTTGCAAGCCGGGTAGCCGTTGCAGGCGATCTCGTATCGCTTCTGCCTCGCGGGTCAGTTCACGCATTGGCATTCCCGGTGCTGTGAGGGCCATCAGGGAGAAATACACGTCTGAGAAATCATCGTTAACGATGGGGCCGATGACACCACGGGGGAGATTGGGGCTTTCATCGGACATGCGCTTGCGAACTTGATAGAAGAGATCGGGCATTTTTTCACTAGGCGTATAATCCTGGAACCGGATAAGCATGGTGGCCTGTCCGGGCCGAATGGTGGTTTCAACAGTGTCGAAATACGCCACTTCCTGTATTCGTTTTTCCAGGCGGTCCACCACCTGATTCCGTAGCACCTCAGGGGTTGCTCCTGGCCAAACCACAGAAACCACCATTGCCCGGACAGTGAACGCAGGGTCTTCCGCCCGACCAAGGGATGAGAACGCGTAGAAGCCCGCAACAACGGACATCAAAAGAAAAAAGAGGGTGACCGAACGCTCGCGCACTGCCAGTGCGGAAAGATTAGGCAGGCTCATTGAGCCAGCTCCCGCACCGCCATGCCAGGCGTGAGCAGGTGTGTCCCTAATGCGACGATCGGCGTAGTCGCGTTGATGTTGGCCCGGATCTGCGCATACTCCTCACCCAAATCGATAACCTCGACCGCAAGGGGGGTCACCATGCCGTCGGAGACCAACCAGACCTGCGGCGTTTCTCCTCTCTCATCAAGGGCACCCAGCGGTACACGATGGCTGGCCGTGGTTTGTTTCTGCATCAGCCGGACACTCACCACTGAACCAAGCGTTAAAGACGAAGGGTAGGGCCCCTCCAGGCTGTATCGGGCACGCCAGCTCCGGCTTCTGGCGTCGGCAGCCCCGGCAATCTCTCTCAGATTCACCGCAAGCTGTTCGCCATTGGGTAAAGGAACATAACCTTGCCGGGGCGGGTTGCTGCCCTGAGGTAAAAAGACCTCGACTTCCAGGGATTGATCTTCAGCCAGAACGGCAAGGGTTTGACCGACACCCACAACCTGGCCGGGCTCAACGATGACCTCGGTGATCACGCCTGCATTGGCGGCTTTTAGTTCCGCATATCCCAGAGCATTCTGAGCCTGCTGATTTCGTGCAGAAGCCGTTTCCACCTGGCTGCGTGCTTCACGCTCCGCCAGTTCAAGGCGTTGCAGGGTTTGTTCGCTGACAAACTGACGTCCTACCAGTTCCTGCTGTCGCTGGAGCTCATTAGTGGCAATGGCCAGGGCCGCTTCTGCACGCCTCAGATCTGCGGCGGCCCCCTCCGCGGTTGCGATAAGGTCTCGTGAATCGAGTTTGAACAGTAAGTCGCCTTTTTCCACGCGCTGACCGGGATCGATGAAACGTTGTTGAATCCGGCCGGCGATCTGAAAGGCCTGGGGAACTTCGTGGCGGCCTCGCAGGGTTCCTGAAAACCTCTGAGATGTTGGACCTGCCTCCTTCAATTCCACTGTTTTTACCCAGGGAACAGGGGGGCGGGCCTCTGGAGGCGTTTCCGCGGACTGCTGACAACCTGACAGAATGAGCAGCGAGATAAACAGGGTCAGCAGAAAGCGCATGGCAGATGTCTCGATCGGCAAGATTAAGGTGTGGATATCAGTTCTCGCGGCATCCAGATAAAGCTAGTTGCAGGATAGCATCGCGAACGATGTCCTTCTGCTCCATAGGCAGAAAATGGGTCGTGCCCTCAAGAACCCTGACGTCAGCCGAAGGCAGCAGGGCCTTCAGGCGTTTTTGTGCCTTTGGTGAGAAGGTTGACCCGCGTTCCGCGGCCAGTGCTATAACCGGGCACCGCAACTGACGAATACCGGGCCAGGGGTTGTGTTCGGTATGGGCAAAGGTGGTGCTCTCCCATTCGGGCGCACACGCCAATTGAACTTGGTCACCCTGCGGCACGAAGGCGTGTTGGACGTAGGCGTTCAGCCATGCTTCGGGCCAGGTCTTGAAGCCACCGCGGCCACGATAGTTGTCCAGCGCAGCAGCGTGCGAATCAAATACCCTGCGCCGACGTGCCGCTCCGGCGGCCAGCGACAACCGATGTGACTGACGCAGCAGCTTGGCCAGCCCCAACTTCAGGCCCTGCACCGGATCCATGATCACCGGTTCCGCCAGAATCAGACCCAGCACTTTGTCAGGCCGCCGGGCAGCGGCCATGATGCTGGTGGTGGCACCGATGGAATGGCCGGCAAGCCAGACCGGTTCGTCCAGGCATTCCAGCAGAGCGATCAGGTCGCGATAATAGGTTTCCCAGCCCCGGAATGTCGACAGGTTGGCTGCACCAACGCTGGCCCCGTGTCCTCGCATGTCCCAGGCCAGGACATTGACGTCCGTGGCGAGCTCGTCAAGCAGTGGATGGTACAGGCGGCCATGGAAACCCGTGGCATGGGCCCAGTGCAGTGTGGGTCGCGCTTTGGATTGCGGCCAGCGCCACAGTGCGATATCGGCGCCATCCGTCGCCCGGAATTCGTCGCGTTCAGGTGTGTTGTGCTTAATGTCCATGACGGTCTTCTTGTTGGGCGGCCATTGTCGGGAGCAATAACTGAACCTGACCAGTGGCGATCGGTTTTTTATCATCGCCTTGCCAGCAGGTCACCTGGACCAGGCTGGTGCGCCTGCCTTGCCGAATAATGTCGGCCCTGGCGAACGTCGATCGGGCCTTCGCGGAGCGGAGGTAATTGATGTGGCTGTCGAGAATGCGCGGGCAACGTGTCTCTGCATCCTGGCTTTGCGCAGCCACCCGCGCGGTGAGTTCGATCAGGGCTCCAAGCACGCCGCCATGGAGGGCTGGTAGCATGAAGTTGCCAATCAGCGCTTCACGACACGGCAAATGAACCAATACGCCTACATCACCGCGCTGAACCTCAAGCCCGAGGTGCTGTGCATAGGGAATGCGCTCCAGAAGAGCCTGCCAGTCAGCACATTCTTTCGCACTTTCCGCAGTGCCTGAGATTTGTGGGGCCGAATCGCCAGTCGTGCTCATGCGCTCTCCTTTCCTGGTCCACCTGCATGCAATTGCTGTCCCTGGGTGTTACGCATGAAGGTGGCGTTTGCCGTCGCTAGTAACTCGCGATTTCCCTCGCTAAGGATGTCACAATGAATAAACGCGACATCGTCCGATAAATGACGACAGGTGGCCACCGCTGACAGGGCCCGGTCGCCGATGGCAGGCCGCAAATAATCCATGCGCAGATCCAGAGTGGCAATGGGCATCAACTCCAGGGCACCCGCGAATACCGCCAAGCCTCCGGCGGAGTCTGCCAGCGAGTAAAGTACGCTGGTGCAGATTTCTTTTGTATCCTTATGGGCGAACATCCATGACTGCGGGGTTAGCCGCATACAGACCTGGCCCTGGTCTACCGAGACAACTTGCATGCCCAGATCCCTGCCGTGAGGAACCTGTTCGGTGAACTGCCACGCCGTCGTCACAGCGTCACTGTGCTGAAGTTTGTTCAGATCGTTCATCAGATCCGCCCAGTCTGACATGCATTTCGCGCAGGGGCGGAAGTGTAGAGGACCAGTGGATTGTCATAGGTCATTGCCATGGCGTTCTCTTGTGAGTAGCATTGTTTCCAAAGTTTGGTTGGTCAACCAACCAAAAGTCAACACTTTGTTAATCCAAATGGCACGGCACCGGTGTAATGGCGTGCGATCAGTGAAACGAATCGAATGATGGCTGCTCTGATGATTAATAAACGGGATTGCTCAGGAGATGGTTAAGCCATGGTTGACAGACAGATTACCCCTGCAAGCAAATTAGGCGATCAGGGTAACGTTTTGTCTAACGCCGCCCGGCTCTTTCGAGAGAAAGGTTTTGAAAGGACGTCTCTAAAGGAGATTGCCGAAGCCTGCAATATGCTGCCCGGAAGTCTGTATTATCGTTACAGCAGCAAGGAAGCGCTGCTCGTTGAGCTGATGCGTCGGGGAGTAGACCTGGTTACAACAGAGGTTGAAACCGCGTACGCCAGCTCGGACGATCCCGTGGAACGATTGCGTCTTTGTATCAACGCACATTTGCACGCCCTGCTGGTTGATTCGGATACGGTTTACGTACTTTTGTTTGAGTGGCGTTCACTGAGCGCGGAGGCCCGCGGGGACATCATCGCTTTGCGTGACCAGTATGAATCCCTTTGGGCCGAGATCATCGAAACGATGATTGAGCAAGGCGTGATTCGGAAGGATGTCAATGCTCGCCTGCTTCGCCTAATCGGCCTCGGGGCGCTCAACTGGGTCGCAACCTGGTTTGATCCGAAAGGTGTCTATACACTCGACGGCATTGGTGATTTTGTCTGGAACGTCATCATGGATGGTGTAATCAGGAAAAGTGTACGAACATAGGCACTGGCTCCCCAAGCGTAATTAGCGCCGGTTTATGTTTGTTAATCACGTGTATAGATGGTGTGTGATCTGACGTTTAGCCTGAATTGCTCAGGTGGCTGGCCAAACCAGCGTTTGAAGGCGCGTCTGAAATTGGCACTGTCGTGATAATTCATCAACGCGGCAATGGCCTCGATTGACAGTTCGCTGTCACGCAGGTATAGCGCTGCCTGCTGAGACAGAATCTCGTCACGGATTTTTCGAAAACTGCTGCCTTCATGGTTGAGTTTACGCGCCAGGGTGCGTTTGCTGATGAACAGAGAAGCAGCCGCTTCCTCTTCACTGAGCGTTCCCGGCGGCCGGGACAACATCATCTTCTTCAGCCGGGTCTGGTAGCTTGGCTTATCGGACTGAAGTTGCGCAAGCATGGCTTCACACTGTCGCATTGCCAGATGATAGTTTTCATGATTGGCAGAGGCGTTTGGTTCCCGACACAAGGCCATCGGCAAGCTGAGTTTTAATTGGCTGCAATCAAAGTGAATCTGCCCGGACAAAAAGTCCGAATACGTTGCGTGATACTCGGGTTTCGGATGGGCAAAGCATACTTCAGCCTCGCGCAAAGGGCGGCCAACCATGAACTCGCCGAATTCGAAAAGTGCCTTGACCATCGCATCCGACAGGCAACGCTGTATGTCATCGTCTAATGGCCCCAGGTACTGCAGAATACATTCCAAACGCTCACCGACTTGCTGCAAGTGCAACTGGATGAAGCTCGCGCGCGTGGGCAGGAATGTCCGAATCGCGTGTAGAGCAGTGAGGAGGTCGGGGCTGCTGTAAGCCACGAACCCCATTGCTCCGTGGGTTGCCGGAGTCATTCGTTTACCCAGCCTTAACCCAAATTCTGGCTGGCCGGACAGATCCATTGCATTACGCAGGATCTGTATCTGCTGAGCCACAGTAAGCAGTCCGTCCTCGCTCAAAAATTGCGTCACCCCAAGTCCAGTGCCCCGCAGCAGACGCGGAAGTTGTCTGGCTGTCAGATTCAGCTCACGTGCAACTAGCCGTGAGTAATTCGATGGAATATCCGGACCGGGACTTTGCAACTCCTCCATTTTCTTCCGCGCCGCCATCATTGATACCCCCCTTCCTAAAGTTTCGCCATTTTGTCTTCAAATGACCCCTGCTTGTCAAGAAATGACCTGAAAAATATGCTGGCAGACAGGCAATATCTGTCAATCATCAATGCTGGTAGGAGAACAACATTGGGCAAAGTTACGTTTATCGAACATGATCAAACTGAACATGTCGCAGAATTCAAAGCTGGTTCCTCGGTAATGCAAATCGCTGTTGATAGCGCCATTCCCGGTATCGACGGGGATTGTGGGGGGGAGTGCGCCTGCGGTACCTGCCACGTTATCGTCACGAACGAATGGTTCAGCAAGACAGGCACGCCTGGCAATGAGGAAGAACAAATGCTGTCAATGACACCGGAGCGGGCGAGCACTTCGCGCCTGGGCTGCCAGGTGGTACTGACTGATGAAATGGACGGCATGACCGTGCATTTACCCGAGTTCCAGATGTGAACACAGGAGGACGCATGCCAACACTGCCCAGAACATTTGACGACATTCAGTCCCGACTGATTAACGCCACCTCCAGGGTGGTGCCGATGCAGAGGCAAATTCAGGGACTGAAATTCTTAATGAGCGCCAAGAGGAAGACCTTCGGCCCACGCCGACCGATGCCCGAATTCGTTGAAACACCCATCCCGGACGTTAACACGCTGGCCCTTGAGGACATCGATGTCAGCAATCCGTTTTTATACCGGCAGGGTCAGTGGCGCGCCTATTTCAAACGGTTGCGTGATGAGGCGCCGGTCCATTACCAGAAGAACAGCCCTTTCGGCCCCTTCTGGTCGGTAACTCGGTTTGAAGACATCCTGTTCGTGGATAAGAGTCACGACCTGTTTTCCGCCGAGCCGCAAATCATTCTCGGTGACCCTCCGGAGGGGCTGTCGGTGGAAATGTTCATAGCGATGGATCCGCCGAAACACGATGTGCAGCGCAGCTCGGTGCAGGGAGTAGTGGCACCGAAAAACCTGAAGGAGATGGAGGGGCTGATCCGATCACGCACCGGCGATGTGCTTGACAGCCTGCCTACAGACAAACCCTTTAACTGGGTACCTGCTGTTTCCAAGGAACTCACAGGCCGCATGCTGGCGACGCTTCTGGATTTTCCTTACGAGGAACGCCACAAGCTGGTTGAGTGGTCGGACAGAATGGCAGGTGCAGCATCGGCCACCGGCGGGGAGTTTGCCGATGAAAATGCCATGTTTGACGACGCGGCAGACATGGCCCGGTCTTTCTCCAGGCTTTGGCGGGACAAGGAGGCGCGCCGCGCAGCAGGCGAGGAGCCCGGTTTCGATTTGATCAGCCTGTTGCAGAGCAACAAAGAAACGAAAGACCTGATCAATCGGCCGATGGAGTTTATCGGTAATTTGACGCTGCTCATAGTCGGCGGCAACGATACGACGCGCAACTCGATGAGTGGTGGCCTGGTGGCCATGAACGAATTCCCCAGGGAATTTGAAAAATTGAAGGCAAAACCGGAGTTGATTCCGAACATGGTGTCGGAAATCATCCGCTGGCAAACGCCGCTGGCCTATATGCGCCGAATCGCCAAGCAGGATGTCGAACTGGGCGGCCAGACCATCAAGAAGGGTGATCGAGTTGTCATGTGGTACGCGTCGGGTAACCGGGACGAGCGCAAATTTGACAACCCCGATCAGTTCATCATTGATCGCAAGGACGCACGAAACCACATGTCGTTCGGCTATGGGGTTCACCGTTGCATGGGCAACCGTCTGGCTGAACTGCAACTGCGCATCCTCTGGGAAGAAATACTCAAGCGTTTTGACAACATCGAAGTCGTCGAAGAGCCCGAGCGGGTGCAGTCCAACTTCGTGCGGGGCTATTCCAGGTTGATGGTCAAACTGACACCGAACAGTTAATTAACCGATTGACCAGGATGGCATCCGAACGTGTGGAGAGTCCAATCCCAGGGCACAGCGAAAGAGATAGCCTATGGTAAGCAAACGTAAAGAGAGGACGGTCATTGTTGGCGGTGGGCACGCAGCAGGTGCCCTCCTGACAGCCTTACTCCAAAAAAAATATCAACATGAGGTCGTTCTGGTGGGGAATGAACCTCATCCGCCCTACCATCGACCGCCGCTGTCCAAGAATTACCTGACAGGAGACGTTGATCAGGAGTCGCTGTACCTGAAACCGCGCTCGGTATACGAGAACGCAGGCCATCAGTTGCGGCTCGGTGTGCGCGTCGAACAAATTGATCGGGACAGTAGCACCATCAGCTTGTCGGATCAGAGCAGGCTGCAATACGATCGACTGGTCCTGGCCACCGGGTCACACCTTCGACACCTGAACGCGCCCGGGGCTGACTTAAATGGCATTCATTACCTGCACGACATAGCTGATTCAGAGGTACTGCGTGAACAGTTAGTTGCTGGAAAGCGCCTGGTCGTCGTGGGTGGTGGTTACATCGGCCTTGAGGTGGCGGCCAGTGCCAACAAAAAAGGTGTTAATGTCACGGTGCTAGAAGCCGCCGAACGTCTTATGCAGCGCGTTACGGGCCCGGAAATATCAGCGTTCCTTTACGACAAACACCGTGGCGCCGGCGTGGACGTACGTCTGAACACAGCGGTAACCGGCTTCGAAGCGGGCGATCAGGGGCATGTGGCTGGCGTGACGTTGGCGGACGGAAGCACCGTACCGGCCGACATCGTCCTTGTGTCGATCGGCATTATCCCGGAAACCGCTCTGGCTAAGGACGCCGGCCTGCCCTGTGATAACGGTATTATTGTTGACGAATTTACCCGTACCGAGGACCCCGCCATCTTGGCGATCGGTGACTGCACCCGGCACCGGAATCTTTTCTTCGAGAAGATGCAACGACTCGAGTCTGTCGCCAATGCTGTCGATCAGGCTCGTACAGCCGCGGCAACCCTGATGGGTGAGGAGAAACCCTATGATAGCGTTCCATGGTTCTGGTCAAACCAGTACGATGTTCGTCTGCAGATGGTAGGATTGTCGCAAAATCATGATCAGCGAGTGGTTCGAGGCACCCCCGAGGATAAAGGATTTGCCGTGTTCTATCTCCGCGAAGGCTGTGTTATTGCTGTTGACGCGGTCAACCTGCCCCTTGCTTTTTTGGTAGGCAAGACACTCGTTCAACAACGCAGAACGATCAACCCGGAACTAATAGAGGATCCGGATACTGAACTGAAATCTTTGGTGAACGGAAGGCTCCAGAGTTGAAGGCAATATGTTGCGTGGCAACCGAAGCAGCCAGTCACCGGAGTGAGCCAATAAATATGAACTTGATCCTCTTAACAATAAAAGATTGTGACTTTGCGCGACCGCTATGGGTTGAGGTGTATATCACTGAATCTTGGTTAAATCACACCAAGCACTTAATGTTTTCGGCCTCTTCTGTTGGAAGTGTCACTGTTGAAGCCGTTGGAAAGTGGCATCCAAGAACGGGCTACTCAGGGTTCAAACTGCAGGCAGTCTGTAAGTCAAACAGAGTGAGATTCAGGCTTTTTGGAGATGTAAATGGGAGGCGGGTTCTGACATCCGATATTGATATCAGGACACTTGACCAATTGAATCAAAGGTATGGCGCTAATGAAACAGTTTTTTATAGCAAGGACGTACCAGTGCTGATGGCAATCTATTACTCAACTAAACGGTTAGAGGTTTTTAAATAACGTTTGCTGGCTGCATTCAGCAACCTTTTGATCGGTGAAAAATATCTGCTGGCGTAGGCCTCAAGTTTGGGAATTCTCGAACATATGATGAAAGAAATGATTTGGGTCACTTAGGGAGACTCTGAATAAGTCCCCAAAATCAGCGATAATACGGCCGTCGTCAACCGCATAGGATCGTTGCCACCATGGATCAGATCACCTTCTCCGAAGCCGAGTACCAGACCAAAAAGCGCAAAACCCGCCGCGAGATCTTTCTGGAACGGATGGACAAGCTGATTCCGTGGAAGCAGCTGGAAAAGAAGGTAGCCCGTTATTACCCCAAGGGCCAGAACGGACGGCCTCCCTATCCTTTGTCTGCCATGCTGCGCGTTCACTGCATGCAGTTGTTCTATAACCTCAGCGATCCGGCCATGGAAGATGCATTGTACGAGATCGAATCCATGCGCCAGTTCGCTGGCCTGAAGCTCGATCGTCTGCCAGACGAAACAACGATCCTTAAGTTCCGTCATTTTCTGGAGCAGCATGGTCTCGGCAAGGTGCTGTTCAAAGAGGTGAACAAGCACCTGGAGAAAAACGGCCTGATGCTGCGTGAAGGCAGCATTGTTGATGCCACCATCATCTCTGCGTCCAGCTCCACAAAGAACAGTTCTGGCAAGCGCGATCCGGAGATGCACCAAACCCGAAAGGGCAACGAATGGCAGTTCGGCATGAAGATGCACATTGGCGTCGACGACACACTGGGCCTTATCCATAGCATCGACACCACTGCTGCCAATGTCCATGACATTGTGCCTTCCGGCAAACTGCTGCACGGTGAAGAGCGCCGAGTCTTTGGTGATGCCGGCTACCTCGGCATACAAAAGCGAGGCGAGCACAAGCACCGTAAAAATGTGTCTTGGTTCATCGCCAAGCGCCCGGGTTCACGGAAGGCCCTGAATGCTGACAAGCTGAAAGCCGAGAAAATCAAAGCCAGCATCCCCTCAAAAGTGGAACATCCGTTCCGGTACATCAAGCAGGTGTTCGGCTACAACAAGGTTCGCTATCGCGGCCTGTCGAAAAACACCAACCGGCTGCACTTGTTGGCCGCGTTCAGTAATCTGTTAATCGGTGAAAAATACCTGCTGGCATAGGGGCAGTGTGCCTATTTTCCGCCAAAATGGCGGGAAACGGGCAGAAAACATACAAATAAATGGAGAGTTGCGTCTGAATTTTCCGTTTTCTGCTGGCTCAAACGGATGCTGGTGAAAATCGACGGTTATTCAGACCTTCCTTAGCTTTCTGTAATTGGCGAGTACAATGTATGCGCCGCGAACATGATCAGTCTTTGTTCGTCATGGCATCGAACACGTTTTTGTGGCTAACTGAGACCAACGTTTTATTAACGTACTGGAAGACCGATTTGCCGATGGAGATTCTTGATAACCTGCTTCATCGATACCCCCTTCGATTTCGCAGTGTGGCAAGCCCCAATATCCTAGACACCTGACAGCTTTGTGAAGTACTGCTTTTCTAAGGAGGCTCTGAATAAGTCTCCAAAATCAGCGATAATACGGCCATCGTCAATCGCATAGGATCGTTGCCAGCATGGATCAGATCACCTTCTCCGAAGCCGAATACCAGACCAAGAAGCGCAAGACCCGTCGCGAGATCTTTCTGGAACGGATGGACAAGCTGATTCCGTGGAAGCAGTTGGAGAAGAAGGTAGCCCGTTATTACCCGAAGGGCCGGAACGGACGGCCCCCTTATCCGCTGCCTGCCATGCTGCGGGTTCACTGCATGCAGTTGTTCTATAACTTGAGCGATCCGGCCATGGAAGACGCGCTGTACGAGATCGAATCCATGCGGCACTTCGCGGGTCTGAAGCTGGACCGTTTGCCAGATGAGACGACGATTCTCAACTTCCGGCATTTCCTGGAGCAGCACGGTCTTGGCAAGGCGCTGTTTAAAGAGGTGAACAAACACCTGGAGAAAAACGGCTTGATGTTGCGTGAAGGAAGCATCGTAGATGCCACCATCATCTCTGCTCCCAGCTCCACCAAGAACCAAACTGGCAAGCGTGATCCGGAGATGCACCAGACCAGAAAGGGCAACGAATGGCACTTCGGCATGAAAATGCACATTGGTGTCGACGACACGTTCGGTCTGATTCATAGCATTGATACCACCGCTGCCAATGTTCACGACATCGTGCCCACCGACAAGCTGCTGCATGGTGAAGAGCAACGAGTCTTCGGCGACGCCGGTTACCTTGGCATTCAGAAGCGGGATGAGCATAAGCACCGCAAAAACGTCTCCTGGTTCATTGCCAAACGGCCTGGCACCCGGAAGACGCTGGATGCCGACAAACTGAAAGCAGAGAAGATCAAAGCCAGTGTTCGTGCCAAGGTCGAGCATCCCTTCCGGTACATCAAGCGGGTCTTTGGTTATGGCAAGGTCCGCTATCGCGGCCTTGCCAAGAACAGCAACCGGTTGCATTTGCTGGCCGCGTTTAGCAACCTGCTGATCGGTGAAAAATACATGCTGGCGTAGGGCCAGTGCGCCTGTTTTCCGCCAAAATGGCGGGAAACGGGCAAAAAACACACAAATAAAGGGAAAATAGTGTCTGAATCTTCGATTTTTTGCCGTTTAAACCCAAGATGGGCAAATATCAGCAGTTATTCAGACCTTCC